>JBKJKJ010000348.1:0-28408 GCA_046597455.1 Burkholderiales bacterium | reverse complement strand
ACCTTTGCGCAGGAGCTGGTCCATCGGCACCCAGTAGCCGGTGAAGCCGTCGGGCGTCGGGAACGCGATGTCCTTGCCTTCGAGATCGGCGATGCTCTGCACCGGAGACTCTTTGGGCACGACGATCTGCGAGCGAATGTCCGGGCCCGCGGGCCTGGCGATCACGCGGTAGCCGAGCTTGTCACGGTCAGGCGTGAAGAAGTGGTTGGTGTAGAGAAAGTGGTAGGCACCGGTTTCGGCGATGGCGGTATTCTCCTTGGAGGTTTTGTTGAGCTTGAGCTCCAGGGGAACGCCCGACTTCCGGGTCAGGTAAACCAGGATCGGGTTCCAGTACTGCGCCGTCAGCGAAACGCTCCGATGGTTCAGCACGTTAAAGTAATAGGCCTCGCTCTCTGCGGCGCGGGTTGCCGCTGGCAGGGCGAAAAACGCGAGCAGCAGCGCGGCCGCTCGAGCGAACAGTTTCCGGTTCATCTGATCCTCCTGGCGATTTGACGGCACGGCCGTCGATGAAAGGCTGGCAAGCAGGCACCCGCCTGCGCTTTCGCGCCCTTCGCCGACTGTTAACGGCGGTTGTCGACCAACGCTTTAGGCGGGGGACCCGATTCGTCGCGGATGACGGGAGCCAACCGTGGGGGTCGCCTTAAGACCGGCCTGCATCGGCGATGCGGTAGGTGCGCGCAGCGGTATCGTGGAACATCGCTGCCGGTTCGCTCGCAAGCTGCCCGCGCGCGTTGTGGGCTGCGGTGTTCTCGACCTCGGGACTCGCGTCCCACGCCAGCGAATGGTAGATGACGCGTAACGCCCGCACGGCACGCGCGCAGGAAAGCGATCCCACAGGTGAGGGTGAGGGTGCGGGTCGCAGATCGGAAGCTCCGGCTCCAGCGGTGCTTCCAGGGTCAGTGCGAGCCGGTCGTTGCCGCCGCACGGAATGGGCGGGTCTCTGCGGTAACGGCGTAGCGGGGCGCGGTCTTTCAGTGCAGCACGAGTGCCGCGTCCTTCACGAGTTTGCGCCACTTGCCGATCTCGCCCTTGATGTGGGCGCTGAACTGTTCGGGTGTGCTGCCGACGGGGGTCGACCCTTCGGCACTGAGGCGTTGTGCGGTTTCAGGCGACTTTACGCTTTCGGCGATAGCGACCGAGAGCTTGTCGACGATGGGCCGTGGCACCTTCGCTGAGGTGACGATGCCGTACCACTGGTCGACTTCGTAGCCGGGAACGCCCGCTTCCGCGACGGTAGGCATCTCCGGCGCAACGGCTGAGCGCTGCCGCGCAGTGATCGCGAGCGGCCGCAGACGGCCGGCCTTGTAATGTGCCCGGGAGCTGAGCAGGGTGCCGAAGCCGACCTGGATGTTGCCTGCAAGCGCGTCGGTTATCACTGCGGCGCCGCCCTTGTAGGGCACGTGCACCATCTTCACGCCGGCGAGATGGTTGAACAGCTCTCCCGAGAAATGCTGCAGGCCGCCGGTGCCGGACGAACCGAAGTTGAGTTTCTCTGGATTGGACTTCGCGTAAGCGACGAGCTCCTGTATCGACTTCGCCGGAACCGAGGGATTGATATAGAGCACGTAGAAGAGCGATGTCGCCTGAGTGATCGCGTGCAGGTCGCGCATCAGGTCATATGGCAGCTTCGGATTCGTGGCCGCGCTGACGGCATGTGAAGCCGAGATGAGGCAGAGCGTGTAGCCGTCGGGTGCCGCATTCGCGGTGAGCTCCACGCCTATCGCCCCGGCCGCGCCAGGACGGTTATCCACGATGACCTGCTGTCCCCAGCGCTCGGTCAGCTTCGTGGCAATGGCGCGGGCGGTGATGTCGGTCCCGGCGCCGGCCACGAACGGCGCGATGAGGCGTACCGGCTTGGCCGGGTAGCTGTTCGCGTCGCCCGAGGCCGCGTGCGCTGTCGGAATGCCTGAACAGACTATTGTCAGCGCAAGCACCGTGCGCCTGAAGCTGCGGCTCGACCTCATTCGTCCTCCTCGATGTCTTGTTCGCGCCGATTTCGATACGGCGTCGTTCGCAGCCAGCGCGCTATCCCTTCACGTTCTTGTTGAAGAAGTCGACGGTGCGCTGCCATGAAAGCTTCGCTGCGGCTTCGTCGTAGCGCGGCGTGGCGTCGTTGTGGAAGCCGTGCTGCGTGTTCGGGTAGGTGTGCAGCTCGTGGCGCACGCCGCTTGCTTTGAGCGCGTCTTCGAAGCCCGGGATGCCCTTGTTGATGTTCGGGTCCTCGCTCGCGTAGTGCGCAAGTATCGGTGCCTTGATTTTCGCTACGTCTTCCGCGCGCGGCTGCGCACCGTAGTACGGCGCCGACCCGGCCAGGTCGGGGAAGCGCACGGCCATGGCATTGACCACCGCACCGCCGAAGCAGAACCCGACCGCGCCTATGCGGCCGCTCGTATCCGACCGCGCCTTGAGGTAAGGCACCGCATTGAGCAGGTCGTCGATCATTTTCGTGCGGTCCTGCTTCGCGAACATCTCGCGCGCCGCGTCCTCGTTGCCGGGGTAGCCGCCGAAAGGCGACAGCGAATCCGGCGCGAAGGCGAGGAAGCCGAGCACGCCCAGCCTGCGCGCGACGTCCTCGACGTAGGGATTCAGGCCGCGATTCTCGTGGATCACCACGATGGCGGGAAGCTTCGCCGGGCCTTTGACAGGCTTCACGAGGTAGCCTCGCACCGTGCCCGACCCCTGTGTCGTCGGGTAGGTTGCCGTTTCGGTGCGAATGCGCGTGTCGTCTTTCGGAACCTGCTGCGCCCACGCGAAGTTGGGCTTGAGCGCTTCGAGCATCGCGGTCGCCGTGAAGGCCCCCACGGCAAACCTCGCCGCGCGATCGAGAAAATCGCGGCGGCTGAGCGACCCGTGCACGTAGCCATCGAAAAGCTTCAGGACTTCGGGATGAAAATCGCTCGCTTTCTTGCGTTCCATTTGAAACCTCCGTTATTCCGCTTTGATGCCCTGTTCCTTGAACACGGCGCGCCACTTCCTGGTTTCCTTGTTCAGGTGAGCCGTCATCTCCTCGGGCGTGCTCGCGATCACATCGAGCCCGCGATCCTGCCAGCGCTTCACGGCTTCAGGCGTCTTGAGCACCGAGCGCACCTTCTCGTTGAGCGTCGCGATGATAGCCGCGGGCGTGCCCTTGGGCGCCGCGAGGATCTGCCACGTCACGAATTCGTAACCCGGCACCCCCGCTTCCGCCATCGTCGGAATCTCCGGTGCGGCCGGGTTGCGCTTGGTGTCGGTGATGCCCAGCGCTCTCAGCTTCCCGGCGCGGATATGGGGAAGGGCCTCGGGAATCGCATTGACGAAGTACAACTGGGTTTCGCCGCTCATGACGGCGACCGTCGCAGGACCGCCGCCTTTGTAATGCACTGCGAGGAGCTTGATCTTCGCGAGATGGCTGAGCAGCTCGCCCGCGATGTGCGGATTGGTGGCCGCGCCAGCCGTGCCGTACGTGATCGCGCCGGGTTTCGATCGTGCGAGCGCGATCAGTTCCTTCATCGACTTCACCGGCAGTGCGGGATGCGCCACCAGGACGGACGCCACCGAACAGAGAACCGAAATCGGCGCGAAGTCGTTGATGGGATCGTAAGGCACCTTGCTGTACGCGAACTGGTTCGTCACGAAAGGCGTCGTGTTGACGAGCAGCGTATAGCCGTCGGGCGCGGCGTTCTTCGCGAGCTCGGTGCCGATCATGCCCGAAGCGCCGCTGCGATTGTCGATGACGACCTGCTGGCCGAGCGGCTTGCTCAGATCCCCGCCGATCAGGCGCGCGACGAGGTCGACGCTGCCGCCCGGCGGAAACGGGGTGACGATGCGGACCGGCTTGGTCGGATAGTCGGCGGCGCATGCGTATGCTGCGGCGAACGCCAGGGTAATGAATGCCAAACGCTGTTTCATAGTGCCTCCACGTAACGCCATAGAATAGCGCACCTCGTGAGTGCCGGGACGGGACCCAGGCTGTTCACCTTTCGACTTCGCGGCGCTACGCTCAAGACGAACGGGGAGGTGCGTTCGCTGACGGCCTGCCTTACCCGTTTGTCCTGGGCAAGCGCGCCGCGCCGCGGTCGAAGGGGAACGGCGATCCGTTCGTCGTGAGCTGGCGCACCGCGCCGCAGTCGAAGGGGAACGCCGGTCGTTTGACCGCCCCGCAGGCGCGGGCTACATTCCCGGTCGGCACGAATCGCATTCCCCACTTCCTTCCCACTCATGGAGACACACATGGCCGACAACGGACAGATGATCATCGACCTCGACAAGCAGCGCATGACCGCGATGGCGCAGAAAGACGTCGCCGCGCTCAAGAACATGCTGTGCAAAGGCCTGGTCTACACGCACTCCTCCGCGCGCCAGGACACCAAGCAAAGCCTGATCGAGGGCATGGAGTCCGGTTCTACCGTCTACACCTCGGTGGTGCCGTCCGAAGTCAAGGCGCAGGATCTCGGCAACGCGGTTGTCCTCACCGGCATCGCCGCCATCAGCGTCGATTCCAAAGGCAAGACGAATTCCTTCCGCGTGCGGTTCACCGACGTCTACGAAAACCAGAACGGCACCTGGCGGATGATCACCTGGCAGTCGACGAAGATTCCGGACTGACGGGCGCGAGCCTTAAGCACGCCTCCCGAATCCGTTCGCCCTGAGCCACGCGCACGGTGGCGCGGTCGAAGGGGAACGTCGGTCGCAAAGGGCACGCACACCCGCCCATTGCAAGAAACGCCCGAGCCGGCACCGGCTCGCCCGCTCGGGCAGCACGCTTATCGCAAGCGCTATTCATCCTTCCCGTACAACACCCGCCGCATCGGCAGGTTGATCACCGCCTTGGAGATGCGCGCGTCGATGATCATCGGCCCCGGCGTCGAGACCCACTCCTGAACGCCCTTGCGCACTTCTTCGATCGTGCGCGCGAGGCATCCGCGTGCGCCCCAGGCTCTTGCGATCGCGCCCAGGTCCGGTGAGGGAATCGCGGAAGTCTCCGGGTCCATGTCGTGCGCGCGCAGCTTCTGGTATTCGGAGCCGAGCGCCTCGTCGTTGAGTACGACGATCAGCAGCGGCATCTTGCACCGCACGACCGTGTCGAAGTCCGAGAGATGCATGATCGTGCTCGCGTCTCCGTCGACGAGCACTGCGGGCTTGTTGCCGTTCGAGATCGTCGCGCCCATCGCGGTCGGCAGCATCTGGCCGATGCATCCGAAGAAGCCCGACGCGTGTACGTAGGGGCGCGTCTTCCAGCTGTTCATCACCGTGATGGATGAGCTCGCGCCATTGCCGATGAAAAGACCGATGTCACCGGGAATGATGTCGTCGACAGCGCGAACCACCAGCCGCGGATCGATCGTGCCGGGCTCGATCTCGAACTCGGTGCGGTCTTCGTACAGGTTGGAGAGACGCTCGAGCGTCTCTCCGGTGCGAAAGCCCGCCTGCTTGAAGCCGCGCTTGTCCAGCAGCGCATCGAGCGCTTCGAGGCCTTCTTTCGCGTCGGTCTGGACGTAGCAGTCCGCGCCGTGGCCATTGCCGAGCACGATGTGCGGCTTGGGATCGAGCTGGACGTATTTCGCGTTCGGGTAGAGATAACCGTGCTCGGTCGTATGACGGTTCAGGCTCGCGCCCACGCCGATCACGACATCGGCGTCGTGGAAAAGCTGCATCGCGGCGCGCTGGGCGTAAAGGCCCGACACGCCGGCGTGATACTCCGTGCGGTCGGCGAGCCACGTCTTCGCGCGCAGGCTCGTGGCAACGAGTGCGCCGATGCGCTCGCCGACCTTCAGCACCGCATCGCCCGCCCCCGACCAGACCGCGCCGCGGCCGACGACGATCACCGGCTTCTTGCTCTTCGCGATCAGGTCGGCGGCCCTGTTCAGCGCCGCTTCGTCCATCGCCCCGGCGCGGTTCGGCATGAGAGTCGCCGACGGCCGGTAAGGCTCGTCGTCGTCCCACTTCTCCTGCTGGACATCCATCGGCGCGCTCAGCATGACCGGCCGCCTTTCGAGCTTCGCCTTATAGAAGGCCCGGCGCACCGCTTCGTCCGCGAATTCGCCCGTATCGAGGCGCAGGAATGCCGTCTCCACGCCGTCGGCGAAGCGCGACTGGTTCAGGCCCTGGTGGTAGTCCGGGTCTTTCGCCGGACGCTCGCCGACGAACGCCACGACCGGGGATTCGGCGCGCGCGGCGACGACGCATGCGGTTGCGAGCTGTGTGACACCCGGGCCGCACGTTGCGGTCGCGACACCCGGCGTCTGCCGGTGGCGGGCCCAACCGTCGGCCATGCCCATCCCGACGCCTTCATGGCGCACTTCGATGCACTCCACGCCGCGATCGAGCAGGGCGTTCATCCAGTACATGTTCCCGTCGCCCATCATGCCGAAGACGTGGGTGGTGCCTTCGGCGATGAAGGCGTCTGCCATGCGTTCGTAAACTTTCATTCGGTCCTCCCTGGGTGGTCCTGCGGGTGTGCGTCCTTCTTCAGATCGAGCGCTTATGACCGAAAACTAGCGCAAAGACCCCTGGCGGACAACAGCAATCGCGCCATCTGGTCTCTCTCGTCCCCTCGGTCCCTCTCGTACCTCCGGCCCCTCCGCCACCGACTGCGATTGCTCAAGCGACACGGCATGTCCTATCCTTGGGCTGGGCTATTGCGGCGGAGGACAGCGTTACGAACCCTGTCCTGAGCGGTCGAATGGGAACAGCAGTCGTTCATGCTTCGACTGAATCGCCGCGCGATGCTCAGCACGAACGGCAATCCCTGTTCGACGTATGAACCGGGCGCTGCATACACAGACATTTCACCGGCGTTGAAGCCGGCATAGCGGAGAGAACAATGCGCATCGCAGTGATCGGCAGTGGCGGGGTAGGCGGCGCGTTCGGCGCGGCGCTGGCGCAGGCAGGCGCGGACGTGACTTTCGTTGCGCGCGGGGCGCATCTGGAAGCGATGCGGGCGAACGGGCTGCGGGTCGCCAGTCCGCGCGGCGATATCCACATCCATCCGTGCAACGCAACGGATAACCCTGCCAAAATCGGCGTCGTGGATGTGGTGCTCTTCTGCGTGAAGCTCTGGGACGTGGAAAGCGCCGGCACGGCGATCAAAAGCCTGATCGGACCGGACACCGCTGTGATTCCGCTGCAGAACGGCATCGATGCGGCCGAGCGGCTCATCCCCATACTGGGCAAGGAAGCGGTGATGGGCGGCGTGGCCCAGATCAGCGCGACCATCGATCAGCCCGGTGTGATCCGCCAGACCGGCACGTTCATGAAGATCGTGTTCGGGGAGCTGGACGGCCGCAAGAGCGAGCGCGCCGCGGCCTTTGAAGCGATATGCCAGAAAGCCGGATTCGACGTGGTGGTCACCGACGCGATCCAGACTGCGCTGTGGGAAAAGTTTGTGCTGCTCGCGGTCAACAGTTCGGTGGTGGCCTTGATCCGCCTGCCTTTCGGCAAGCTGCGTGACGATCCCGAAGTGATGGGGCTGTTCAACGCTGCCTTCGCTGAGGCCATCGCCGTCGGGCGTGCGCTCGGCGTGAAACTGCCGCCCGACATGCGGGCGCGGATGGAGAAAGCGGTGATGAATTTTCCGCCGGCCATGAAGCCCTCGATGGCCGTGGACTTGCAGCGGGGCAACCGGCTCGAATTGCCGTGGCTGGGCGGCAAGGTGGTGGCGCTCGGCAAGCAGCTCGGCGTGCCGACCCCGGTCTTCTCCGTGATGTGCGCGGCGCTGAAGCCCTATGCGAACGGGGCGCCGGAATAAGGCGATGAAGCCTCTCGCCACTGCGCGTACGATTGTACTTGCGTCACTGCTGGCCATCGCCAGCAGTGCGATGGCGCAATCACAGTACCCGGCGAGGCCCATACGGATCATCATCCCGTTCCCGCCAGGCGGCAGCAACGACATCATGGGCCGCCTGGTGAGCCAGAAGCTCTCGGAAGCCCTTGGCGTTACGACCGTCGTCGACAACCGCGGCGGCGGCAACGGAATCATCGGCACCGATGCGCTGGTAAGAGCAGCACCCGATGGACACACGATACTCGTAACCTCCATCAACTCCCATCTCCTGACGTCCCTGATCACGGCCACGCCTTACGATCCCATCAAGGACTTCACTACAGTGGGTACGATCGACAGCAGCGACTATCTGATGGTGGTCCATCCCGGCGTGCCGGCGAACTCGGTACAGGAATTCATTGCCCTCGCCAAAGCGAAGCCCGGCCAACTGAACTATGCGTCGTCCACGACCTCAGTCCTGGTGACCACGGCGATGTTTGCCGCGCGTACCGGAATCAAGCTCCAGCACGTCCCTTACAAGGGTGCGGGACCGGCGCTCAATGATTTACTCGGGGGCCACGTGCAGATGTTTTTCAGCACCCCGAGCAGCATGGTGGCTCATGTCAAGAATGGCAAGGTCAAACCGCTTGGCGTGACTGCCGAAACGCGATTGGCTGCGTTGCCCAACGTACCCACTTTCGCCGAGTCCGGCATCGCCGGCTTCGACGTGAAGGCTCTGCGCGGCATACTGGCGCCGCGCGGGACACCCAAAGCCATCGTGGATCGGTTGTCCGGGGAACTCGGCAGGATACTCGCGATGCCCGACATCAAGGAGAAGATGTCGGTGCAGGGGATGACCCCGTATTTCTCCACGCCCCAGGAGTTTCAGGCACGCATGCAAACGGACTTCGTAAAGTTCGCGCAGGCACTCAAAACGGTGAACGTTGCCGGCGAGCGCTGAACCCGTTCGTATGGGCTACATGTATCGAACGCTAGTGTCCTGATTCATAAGTTCGCTTCAAAATCCGTTCGTCCTGAGCCCTTCGGCAAGCTCAGGACAAGCTACGGCAACGGGTGCCGAAGTCGAAGGATGAACGACGCACAACGCCCTTCATGCGTCGACTTCACAGCGTTACGGTCAGCACGAACGGAAGGCGAAATATGATGCTAATTTCAGCATCACTACACTAGCAGGCACTCACGGGACTCAACCTCTTGTCGAGCATCGCGCGCGAAGGCGCGTGCAAACCGACACCGTCGCAGGCATACCCGCGCCCTTTGTTCCTGGTCCTAAAGGATCGAGCTGGATTGCCGATAAACGAATGCCAGGCTCACCTTTGGCTATTCGCTCGGCGGAGGGCTCATGTACGGATCGATGAACGATTACAGGAAGTTGACCGCTCCTTACCGACTGGCAATGCCGTATTGCCCAGGTAACGCCGACTGGCGCGCGGTTGCTTTCGCAGCCGTGGAGCGCGTCGCCGGCAAAATATGGCATGCCGCGGTATCAGTGGTTTCGAGACGCCGCACGGTGCGTCCTATGGCCTGCGAAAAGCCGCGCCATTAGACGCATGTATCTCCCGGTGGTACCCTGCGCCCATGATCGATCGGTCCTCCTGCCCCGCCGTTGAGCGCGATCCGGAGCGTCTCGGCGGGGCGTGGGTATTTCGCGAAACGCGAGTGCCGGTCGCAGCCCTGTTCGAGAATCTCGAAGACGGCGCACTGGTGTCTCAGTTCGTCGAGTGGTTTCCGGGCGTCACCATAGAGCAGGTGCGTGAAGTTTTGGAACACGCTGCACGTAGCGCCCTGGCCCCTGCGTAGGTGCGAGTATCAACAGAACCTGAAGTCACGCCGAATTGCGTTAATCGTTCTTTCGACGCCCAGCTGGCCCCGTATTCAGCGTGCGTTGCCGGAGGTCGTGCGCCTGGTGGATGCCGCGATGCCCAGCGGTTACAACGGGCTCGACATTCCGTAACGGTTTGACCATTGCGGCGCCTCCGAGCACGCACAGGAGTAACACTTGACCGCCCCGTTTGACCCCGCCAACCACCGGCGCCACGAAAGCCGCTGGTTCGATGATTTCGAAGTTGGTGAGCGGTTCGTCCTGCCGAGCCGCACGATGACCGATGCGCTTTTCCTCGCGTTCCAGAGCGCGAGCGGCGACAACCATCCCGTGCACTACGACGTCGAGTATTGCCGCCGCCGCGGCATGCCGCACATGCTCGCGCACGGCTACCAGGTGCTGATTCAGACGGCGGCGGGCGCGGGCGAATTTCCTTTCTTGGTCGAGGACAGTCTGATCGCCTTTCTCGACCAGTCGTCGCGCTTTGCCGCGCCGGTCTACGTGGGCGACACGCTTTATGCTGCGCTCGAGATCGTCGAGCTGCTGCCTAACAGGACGACCGGCGTCATCTCGATGAAAAGCACCGTGCACAACCAGAAAAGCATCCTGGTCATGGAAGGCACCCAGCGTTACCTCGTGCGCAGGAAGCCGTGATGGCGGATGAGATCGTCCGTTACGAAGTGTCCGGCGGCGTTGCGCGCATCGTGCTCGATCGCCCACCGGTCAACGCGCTGAGCCTGGAGATGATTCGTGCCGTCGTCGCCGCAATCAATCGTGCTGCCGATGACCGGGCTGTTCGAGTCGTCGTGCTGTCGAGCGCGGTGGCGAAGCGGTTCTCGGCCGGACTCGACCTCGACATCCTGCTCGGCAAGCGCGCAGAGGAAATCCGTGAATTCCTCCAGGCGCTGTACATCGATCTCTACGATGCGCAGTACAACCTCGGCAAGCCGTCGATCGCCGCCGTCTGCGGCGCAGCGCGCGGCGGCGGCATGACCATGGCGGTGTCGTGCGACGTGATACTCGCCGGCGAGAGTGCCACGTTCGGTTATCCGGAGATCGACGTCGGCGTGCTGCCGGCGATTCATTTTGCGCACCTCCCGCGACTCATCGGCCGTCACCGCGCATTCGAGCTGCTGTTCAGCGGGCGCGCCGTTGATGCCCGCGAAGCATTCGATCTGGGCATCATCAACAAGGTCGTGCCGGATGCGGCGCTCGATGCCGAAGTGCTGAAGCTCGCCGCGCAGTTTTCGTCCAAGTCCGAAGCGGTGGTTCGCATGGGCCGCGCGGCTTTCATGCGCCAGATCGACCTCGACTACCGGCGCAGCATCGCCAACGCCGTCGAGGACTTCTGCAACGTTGCGGTCACCGACGCCGCACAGGAGGGGCTGCGGGCGTTCGTGGAGAAGCGTAAGCCGAAGTGGTGATGAACGCGGCGTTCTCTAACGCGTAACGCGTTCGCAATCCGCCTAGCGATGACGGCTCCAAGGAGCGGCGAGGCAGTCTGTTCGATCACCGGGTTCGTGGGCGCGGGCAGACCACCCCCAGGCGGCCCGTGGTGCGGTCCTCGTTGTGATATCTTTGCTTCCCATGACCAAGCCCAAGCTCACCTATTTCGATGCGCCCGTGAGCCGTGGGGAGGAGTGCCGGCTCGCCCTGCACCTCGCCGAAATCGACTTCGAGGATGTGCGCATCGATTTCGCCGCCTGGCCGGCGATGAAAAACGAGACCCCTTACGGCGCGCTGCCTGTGCTCGAGATGCCCGGACACCCGCCGCTCGCACACTCCAACGCCATACTCGTGATGATCGGCCGCCTCCACGGTCTGCACCCCGCCGATGACTTCGAGGCGGCGCGCCACGAAGGGATGATGGAGCACGTGGAGGATTTGCGCGGCGTCGTCGGGCCGACCATCCGCATGGGGGACGCCGAGAAGAAGGCGGCACGTGAGGCGATCGCGGCCGGTTTCCTGCCCGCGTGGGCACGGGCGGCCGAGAAGAACATCCTCGGCGAGCCTTTTTTCGGCGGCGCGAAGCTCAACGTCGTGGACCTGAAGCTCCACATGGCGGTGCGCTGGTTCATCGGTGGCAAGGTCGACCACATTCCCGCCACGATTTTCGCAGGCTGCCCGAAGCTCGTGCGCGTGCACGACGCCGTGCGCGACCATGCCGGCGTGAAGTCGTGGTACGCAAAAGCTTGAGATATCCGATACGACGACAGGAGAATTCGCAATGCCATTGATCAAAGCATACGACGAAGTGGAAAACCCCCGGATTCAGCGCAATCTGCCGAATGGACATTTCGCCTGGCGCACCGACTTCATCCAGCGCCCGGAAGACAAGAGCATCGACACGCCCATGGCTTTCCTCGCCGAGGGCTCGGCCAACCGTGTGCTGCGCGTGCATTTCCACGAAGTCGACCAGTTCCAGGTGATGTACAACGGCTCCGGCTCGGTGGGCAAACACCCCGTCGGCCCGGGCGCCGTGCATTTTTCGCGCGCCTACACGCCTTACGGGCCGATCGCCTACAGCGACAAGGGCCTGGGATTCATCACGCTGCGCGCGCATCGCGATCCCGGTGCGCAATATCTCCCCGAAAGCCGGCCGGTGCTGGAGAACGTGGCCAATCGCACGCCCTGGCAGATCACCGCATTCCCCGATTTCGATATCGTCCCCGGCGAGCGCGGCGTAGCGATGAAAGCGCTGGAAGGCCTGAAAGGGGACGACGGCCTCGCCGGTTTCTCGGTGAAGATGAACCCGGGGGCGAAAGGCTACGCGCCCGATCCGTCGAAAGGCGATGGCCAGTACATCCTGGTGATGAAAGGCGGAATCGTGCACGAAGGCCGGGTGAAGAAGGACCTGACCATCATCTGGGTGGGCCGTAACGAAGGCCCGTTCGAGCTCGTCGCGGGCCCGGACGGATTCGAAGGCCTCGTCCTGAACTTCCCCGTCCCGGGCGGCGGCATCCCGGACGATGCCAAGTTCGTTGCAGCCGACGATAACGGCGAGCTGAAGACGTGGCAGTGCATCCTGTGCGCTTTCGTATACGACGAAGCTGCCGGGATGCCGGAGGAGGGGATTGCGCCCGGAACGCGTTGGGCAGATGTGCCGGAGACGTTCGGCTGCCCTGACTGCTCGGCCAAGAAAGCCGACTTCGAGATGATCGAGTTCTGAGGTCTGCCGGGGTTGAATAGCGGGTGACGCGATGTCACCCGCCGCGGTTGCGTCACGAGATGTTCGAAGGAGGCTGAAGTGCATATCACCCAGCTCGCATTCGTCATCGCAGTCGCCATGGTGCTGTTGGTCCCCGGCACCGGCTCCACTCAAACCTATCCGTCCAGGCCGCTGCGCCTGATCGTGCCTTCTGCACCCGGCGGCAGCCCGGACATCAACGCGCGTGAGCTTGCGAACGAGCTCGGCAAGCAAATGGCTCAGCAAGTGGTGGTCGAAAACCGCCCGGGCGCCAGCGGCATACTCGGCTACGAGGTGTTTGCGCGCGCCACCCCGGACGGTTACACGTTCGCCTATATCTCGAACTTCATCGCCACGAATCCGACCCTGTACTCGAAGCTGTCTTACGACTTCGCCCGAGACTTCCGACCGGTCGTTTTCTACTTTCGAGGCCTGAACCTGCTCACCGTGTCGCCCGCGTTGACGGTGCATTCGGTGAAGGAACTGATCGACCGTGCCCGTGCCAATCCGGGCAAGCTGACGTTCGGCAGCTCCGGGATCGGGGCGACCCCGCATCTGTCGATGGAATTGTTCAAAAGCATGACCGACACCGCGATGGTTCATGTTCCCTACAAGGGCACGCAGCAGGCGGTCACCGATCTCATGGGCGGGCAGATCGACATCCTGTGCGACAACATGGCGTCCATGCAGCCGCTGGTCCGGTCCGGTCGGCTGCGCGCGCTCGCTGTCACGTCGCTGAAGCGATCGGCAGCCATGCCCGAGCTGCCGACGCTCGACGAGTCCGGTCTTCCCGGCTACGAGTTGACGGGCTGGTCGGGCTTCGCAGTCCCGGCGGGTGTGCCGCGCGATGCCGTGATGCGGTTGAACGCCGAGATCAACAAGGCACTGCTGTCCCCCGCCGTGTCCAAAGGCATGGCGTCCCGCGGCGGTACCGGCGTGGGTGGAACGCCTGAGGAATTCGGGGAACACGTGCGCAAAGAAACCGAGAGACTGGGCAAGCTCATCAAGGCGGTGGGAATCAAGCCGCAATAGGCGAGCGGGTCGTAGCCGGCGTGAAGGACCGGACTGCGGGGACCAGAATGCGGACTGACGAACGGTGCTCGAGGCGGCCGACTTCGAGCCGCTGTCAGCGCCGTTGAGTGGGAAGCCCCGGTTGCCCTCCCGACGAGACGAATTGGTCCTGCCGTGAAGGCAAGCTCGCTCCCGATTTCCGTGAGGAACCGCGATCCGTTTTCCCAATCCGGCGCCAGCGGGCGTATGATATTGCCAACACCGAGCCGCACTTAGTCCGTATTATGGATCACCGTTACCGGGGGATACGCCATGAGCGCCGTAATGCAAGCATCCGCGCAAACAATGAAGATCACCAAAGTCAAAGAGCACATCGGCGCCATCGTCACCGGCATCGATTTGAGTGAGCCCGTCGACGCCGCGACGCAGAAAAAGCTCTACGACGCCGCGGTCGAAAACGTCGTGCTGATCATACGCGGACAAGCGCATCTCACGCCCGCGCAGTTGCAGGCCGGCGCCGAGATGTTCGGCGAATTGATGGAAGACCAGAACCGGCGCTATCTCGTGGACGGTTTTCCGCTGATCAGCGTGCTCGACAATTTTCACAAGGACAGCCAGGGCAATCCGGCCAAGGCCGGCAAGAACGCCACCTGGCACACCGATCACACCAACCAGGAACTGCCGCCGAAGTTCACCATGCTCTATGCGGTGGCGGTGCCGGACAAAGGCGGGGCCACCCAGGTGTGCAACTCGCGCGCCGCCTATGAATCGCTGCCCGAGGATCTGAAGCAGAAAATCACCGGCATGAAAACCGAGAACACGCTGATCAGCAGCGCGCGCTTCAAGATCGCCAACCCGGATATTCTCAAGGAGCAGCTGGCATCCAAGAAGCCGCCGACGATCCAGCCGCTGGTGCGCACGCATCCCGACACCGGCACCAAGGCCGTGTGGTTCCACAAAAGCAAGACTGAAAGAATCATCGGCATGACGCCTGAGGACACGCAGGAATTCCTGCAGGACATCACCGACAGGATCACCCAGCCGCAGTTCTGCTATGCGCACGAGTACCAGAAAGGCGACCTGCTGATCATCGACGACCGGGCGTCGCTGCACAAGGCGGGGCACGATTTCGATCATAGCCAGCAGCGCAGGCTGTATCGCATGCTGGTGCGGGGCGACAGGCCTTACTGAAACGCCAGTTCGAGGAGAGCCATCATGTCCATGCAATTTCGTGCGCTGGGCGCGTGCATTGGCGCCGAGGTCGAAGGAGTCGACCTGCGCGAACCGCTGTCGTCAGCACAGGCCCAGGAAATCCACGCCGCGATGGACCGGTATGCGGTGCTGGTCTTCCACGACCAGCCCCTCACGAACGAGCAGCACCTCGCCTTCACCGGTGCGCTCGGCCCGCTCGAGAACACCATGGGCAACAGTCTGCGCAGCGCGGCGGATTACCGGCTGCCGCCGCTGTTCGCCGACGTGTCGAACCTCGATGGCAACAACAAGCCTTTCGGGCAGGACGACCGCAGGCGGCTGTTCGCCATCGGTAATCGCCTGTGGCACTCCGACTCGTCGTTCAAGGCCGTACCGGCGAAATACTCGCTGCTGCGTGCGCTGCAAATTCCGTCTAAGGGCGGCAATACCGAGTTCTCCCACATGGGTGCGGCCTACGAAGCTCTTGACGACGAAACGAAGGAATCGATCGAGGATCTCGTCTGCGAGCACTCCCAGTTGTTCTCGCGCGACACCATCGGCTTCAGGGATTTCACGCCTGAGGAACGCGAACGCTTCAAGCCCGTGCGCCAGAGACTGGTTCGCACGCTGCCGAGGACCGGGCGCAAATCGATCTACCTGTCGTCCCACGCCGGCACCATCGTGGGCTGGGCGCTGGCGGAGGCCCGGCTCCTGCTGCGCGATCTGACCGAGCACGCCACGCAGCGCGAGTTCGTCTACTCGCACAAGTGGCAGGTAAACGACCTGGTGATCTGGGACAACCGACAGACCATGCACCGGGGACGGGCGTATCCGGCGGGCGAAGCGCGCGACGTGCGCAGGACGACGCTGAAAGGCGATGCGCCGACGGTAGAGCAGGCGGTCGCTGCGTAATCGTATCCGCGGTCGTTTCCCGTCAGAACGGAGGCTCGATCACATCATGCCGGGGCGCGGGCGCATCGCAGGTCGTCAGACGTTGATCCGTTGCCAGTGTTTACGCAATTGCGCCAGCATCTGCGCGGGCGTGCCGTTGTTGTCAATGACCACGTCGGCGCGGGCGATACGTTCGGCATTGGAGAGCTGTGAATCGAGCCGGCTTTCGATAGTCGAGCGCGCGATTTTGTCGCGCTGCGTTGCGCGCGCGATGGCGACTTCGCGGTCGACGATGTTTACCCAGACCTCGTCGCCCAGGTCCTGCCAACCGGCTTCGAACAAGACCGCGGCCTCGAGCACGACGACGCGCGCATCGCCTGCGCTGCGCACCGCTTCGATCTCCGCCGTGGCGAGCGCCCGGATTGCGGGCCACACGATGTCAGTAAGCTTCTTCAGCTCCGCCGGCTTGCCGAACACCTTGCTGCCGAGCACCTTGCGATCGATTCTGCCGTCGGCCGCCAGCACGTCCAGCCCGAAAGCGGCCACCACCTGCGCATGAGCGGACGAACCGGGTTCGTAGGTGCGATGACCGAGGACGTCGGCATCGATCACATGCGCACCCTGTTCTTTCAGAAAGCGCGCCGCGGTTGATTTGCCGGACGCCAGCCCGCCGGTGAGGCAGATCACCGTGGTCATCGCTGGGCGTGCCGCGTGCGGATCTGTATCACAGCAGTGCAGGATCTTTTTCCGAACGCGGCGTGCCGGTGGGGATGAATCCGGGTTTGGCAGCGGGTGGTATGAATGGTATGGGTGGTATGGGTGGTATGGGCGGTATGGGTTAGAAGGGTGGGGTGCTGGCGTGGGCTCATGAATAACGATCGTCGCGTGGTGGTGGAGTTCGCCACTATGCACGTCATTGGGTTAAACCGCGAGACCGCCGGCGCACGACCCGATAAGTCGTCTCGCTATCCGCGGTGAAGCAGATTCGCAGGGCCCTCCCGGTCGTGTCGAGTGCAGACAGGCAATTACGAAATGCAGGAGGAGTAATCGATGCGCGTAGCAGATCAACTTGTTTTCGAAGAAGGTGTTGTCCTGTCGGATGAGGCGCTCGTCGAGCAATGGCTGGGGCAGCTCGAAGCAGCCCTGCACAGCGCAAGCGTGGCGGCTGTTGCCGCCCTCTTCGCGCCCGACGCCCACTGGCGCGATCTGCTCGCCTTTACCTGGTCCATCACGCCGAGCCAGGGCGCCGAACCCATTGCAGCCTTGATGGCGGCCAGGCAGGGATCCGCCAGGGCGCGCGGGTTTGCCGTCGCAGAAGGACGCACGCCACCGCGTCGCGTTCAGAGAGCCGGGATCGATGTCATCGAAGGCATCTTCCAGTTCGAGACCGAAGTGGGACGCGGCTTCGGCGTGGTGAGGCTGCTGGCAGCAGAGCCCGCCAGGGCTTTTCAGCTCATGACCGGCCTGCATGAGCTCAAAGGCTACGAGGAAACGATCAGCAAACGCCGGCCGACCGGAGAGGCCTATTCACGCAACTTCGGCGGGACCAACTGGAAAGACCAGCGCGCGGCGAGCCAGGCTTATTCCGACCGCGATCCCGTGGTGCTCGTCGTCGGCGGCGGTCAGGCCGGACTGAGTCTTGCGGCCACGCTGGGACGGTTAGGCGTGGACACGCTGGTCGTCGACCGGCACGAACGGGTGGGCGACAACTGGCGCACGCGCTACCACTCGCTGGCGCTGCACAACAGCACCGAGGTGAACCACCTGCCCTACATGCCGTTTCCGCCGTCGTGGCCCCGCTATCTGCCCAAGGACATGCTCGCCGACTGGTTCGAGGCCTACGCCTGGGCGATGGAGATCAATTTCTGGACCAGCACCGAGCTGGCGAGCGGAACCTACGACGAATCCACGGGGACGTGGAACGCCGTCGTTCGCAACGCCGACGGAACCGAGCGCACCGTGCACCCGCGGCATCTGGTTTTTGCCAGCGGACTGGTGGGTTTCCCGCACATTCCGGACCTGCCCGGGCTGAAGGACTTCGAGGGCGATGTGATGCACACCACGGAGTTCACCAACGGCGCGAACTGGCGGGGCAGGAAGGCGCTGGTACTCGGGACCGGAACGAGCGGGCACGATGTCGCGCAGGACCTGCACTGCAACGGGTGCGAGACCACCATCATCCAGCGGGGTTCGTGCACGGTGGTGAGCATCGATCCCGCTGCGAAGCTCGTCTACGGCATCTATAACGGGATCCCGGTCGAAGATGGCGATCTGCTGGCGAGCACCAACACGATGCCGATCGTGAGAAGAAACCTCCAGCTCCTCACGGCACGCATGGTCGATCTCGACAGGAAGATGATCGAGGGCCTGATTGCCCGTGGATTCAAATGGGACGCGGGCGAGGAGGGCGCCGGGCACCAATGGAAGGTGCGCACCCGCTATGGCGGCTATTACCTGGATGCGGGTTGCGCCGAGCTCATCATCAAAGGCGACGTCGGCCTGCTCCACTTCGACGAGATCGAACGCTTCGTCGCCGGCGGTGCGCTGCTCAGGGATGGATCGGTCAAGGCGGCGGATCTCATCGTGCTGGCGACGGGCTTCGTCACGCAGGAGGTGCTGGTGGCCAAGCTGCTCGGCGATGAGGTCGCGAAGAAGGTGGGGCCGATATGGGGTTTCGGTCCCGACGGCGAGATGAACAACATGTGGAAGCGCACCGCGCAGGCGGGCCTGTGGTTCGTGGGCGGCAGCTTTGCGAACTGCCGGACCTACTCGCGCCACGTGGCCCTGCAGATCAAGGCGCTCGAGGAAGGGCTTTTGTCGAAGCTGTAATGTGCCCGGGCCCCGAGCTGTCCAACCCCGAACTGTTCAACCTCATTGACCTGTCGACGACGTCGAGTTCGGCAGACTGCCAGGGAGATCCATCATGATCACGCAGCGCCTCGCCGAGTTCGTTGTCGACACCCGCACCGACGATATCCCGTCCGCAGTGCTGGACGGGGCGCGTAACGCCATCATCGACACCGTCGGCTGCGCGCTCGCCGGAAGCATGGAGCCCGCCGGGGCGCTCGCAGCCGAGTGGGTGGAGCAGACCGGCGCGCGCGCGCAGGCGACGGTGTGGGGCCGCGATCTGCGCAGCTCACCGGCGGAAGCGGCATTCGCCAACGGTGTGGCGAGCCACGCGCTCGATTTCGACGACAGTTTGCCGAGCCTTCACGGTCACCCGAGCACGACGATGGTGCCCACTGCGCTCGCGGTCGCTGAAGTGGCGGGCGCATCCGGCGCTGCCGTGCTTGCGGCCTACGCGCTGGGTCTGGAGGTCGCAGGCAAGCTCGGTGTCGCGGTCGGGCCCGGACACTACGTCCACGGCTGGCACGCGACAGCTACGGTAGGCGCCTTTTCCGCGACAGCGGTAGCGGCGCGATTATGGAAGCTCGACGTCGCCCAATTGCGAACCGCGTGGGGAATCGCCGCGTCGCAGACCTCGGGACTCGTTCGCAATTTCGGGACGATGACGAAGCCTTTTCACGCCGGTCATGCCGCACGCACCGGCGTCGTGTCGGCGTGGATGGCGAAGCACGGGTTCACCGCGAATACCGCAATCTTCGACGACGGGGGTTTTCTGGCGACTTACGGCCGCGGCGATGGTCCGCCGCCGGCGGCGCTCATGGACGCGCTGGGTAAGCCGTGGGAGATGCTGGAGCCCGCGATTTACGTCAAGCGCTGGCCGTGTTGCTACGGCAATCATCGCCCCGTGGGTGGAATCCTGCAACTGATCGACGAGCACGACATCCGCGCCGACGAAGTGGAGGCGGTCGAGATCGGTTTCGTTCGCGGCTCGGACGATGCGCTCGGCGGGCCGAATCCGCAGACCGGACTCGAAGGCAAATTCAGCATGGAGTATGTTGCCGCAGCAACGCTGCTCGACCGCAAGCTCACGCTTGAGACGTTCACCGATTCGATGGTTCAGCGGCCCGATGCGCGCGCACTGACGGCAAAGGTGCGGCGCTATCGTGTTGACGATGAGAAGCTGTATTCCAGCAAGTTCGGCTACACCGATGTGGCGATCACGACGACGCGCGGCCGCTTCAGCGTGCGCGTCGAGCGCGTCTCCGGATCGCCGCAATGGCCGATGACCCCGTCCGAGCTCAGGGAAAAGTTCATCGACACGGCCGGGCGGGCGCTCGGCGCGCGCGGGGCGGAGGCGCTGCACGATGCGCTCCAGCGCTTCGAGTCGCTGGCCGACGTGAGCGGCCTGGTCGGCCTGACGGTACCGAAGGCAACCGCGCGGGCCTCGCGCGAAACAATCGCCGCCACGGCGTAAAGGGTTTCCCTACCGCATCGGGATCGAGAGGCGCCCATGAAAATCGTCGTGCTGGACGATTATGCCAACGTGTTCCTGAGCAGCAGCGACTGTTCGCGGCTCCGGGATCACGAGGTGGTGGTCTATCGTGACACCGAAAAAGATCTCCACCGGCTGGCTGCGCGGATGAGCGATGCCGATGCGGTAATAGCCACCCAGGAGCGCACCGAATTCCCTCGCGCGCTGCTCGAGAAGCTCCCGCGGCTCAGGCTGATCGCGCAGACCGGAAGTCACCGTCATCACTTCGATCGCGAGGCATGCCGCGAGAAAGGTATCCTCGTTTGTGTCGGGGCGCCCAGCGGCAGCAAGGCGTGGTCGACCTCCGAGCTTACGTGGGGGCTGATCATCGCGAGCCTGCGCCATCTCCCGTACGAAGTGCAGCGGTTGAAGCAGGGCCACTGGCAAAGCACGGCCGGCACCGAGCTTCATGGCAAGACGCTCGGCGTCTACGGTCTGGGCAAGATAGGCGCCATGGTCGCGGAGGTCGGCAGGGCTTTCGGGATGAAAGTCTCGTGCTGGGGACGCACGAGCTCGCAGGAAAAGGCGCGCGAGGAAGGTTACGACGTGCCCGAAAGCCGCGAGGTATTCTTTGCCGGCGCGGACGTACTCACACTGCATCTTTTTGCCGACCAAGGCACGCGCGGCATCGTCACCGCTGCCGATCTCGCGCACATGAAGCCCACATCCCTGCTCGTCAACACCGGGCGCATGCGATTGATCGAGGACGGCGCGCTCGTCGCGGCGCTGAAACGGGGCCGCCCGGGTTTTGCCGCAGTCGACGTCTACGAAGAAGAGCCGGTGCTCGGCGGCGCTCATCCGCTGCTCGACATGCCGAACGCGCTGTGCACGCCGCACCTCGGCTACGCGGTGCACGAGAAGTACGAAAGCTTCTATCGCAATGCCGTCGACAACATACTGGCCTTTGCAGCGGGCAAGCCGACCAACGTGTACAACACCGAAGCGCTGAGCGTATGACTGCACGCCGCTACACGTCTGCGCCTGCAGCTGGAACCTCCCCATGCCGGGACTGACTGAAAGCATCGCCTCCTTCGTCGCCGATACCGGCGCGACCGATTTTCCCGAGCACGCGATCGACAACGCGAAGAAGGTCATCGCCGATACGTTCGGGTGCATCATTGCCGGCGCGGGCAGCGAAGTGGCCAAACCGCTGATGCGTTACGTCGAGCGCTCGGGTGCCGCGGGCGATTGCGCCGTGCTCGGCACCCCGATGCGCACTTCCCCCGAGCTCGCGGCGATGGTCAACGGCACCTTCGGGCACAGCCTGGACTTCGACGACGTGCTGCCGATGATGCCCGGACATCCGAGCGCGATTGTCGTGTCCGCGGCGCTCGCGAGCATCGGGCGCAGCCGGATAACCGGGCTCACGCTGCTCGAAACTTATGTGATCGGCATCGAGGTCGGCGCGAAAATAGGTCTCGGTATCACCAACGGCCATTACAACCGCGGTTTCCACGGGACGGGCACGCTGGGCATCTTCTCGGCGGCGGCAGGCCTGGCGAAGCTCCACGGACTCGAAGCGCCGGTCATCCGGACCGTACTCGGCATCGCGAGCTCGATGTCGAGCGGCCTGCGCCGCAATTTCGGCACGATGACCAAGCCGCTGCACACCGGCTGGGCGGCGCGCAATGCCGTCGTCGCCGTCGAGCTTGCACGCTGCGACTTCACGGCCGCGTCCGATGTCCTCGAAGCGCGTTCGGGTTTCTTCGCTGCCTACGGCGTGGACCGCTCCGATCCCGAGGTGGCGTGCGCGAGCCTTGGCCAGCCCTATGCCATCGTCGACCCCGGCATCTCGCTCAAGAAATTTCCGTGCTATCACGGCTCGCAGCGCGCCATGCACGGTGTGCTTCAATTGAGGCAGAAGCTTGGCTTCACCGCCGATTCGCTCGCGCGCCTCGTATGCCGTATGCCGCCAGGCGGCCTGCAGGTCCTGATCCATCCTGAGCCGACGACGGGGCTCGAGGGGAAATTCAGCCTGCCGTATTCGCTCGCTGCCGGTGTGCTCGATGGCGGCTACTCGCTCGCGACCTTCTCCGATGCGGCGGTCCGGCGCCCTGATATTCAGGCACTGCTGAAGAAGATCGACATTGCGGAGGACCCGCGCTGCGGCGGCGATGATCCCCTGATGGCGACACGCCCTGCGGGCGCGCGGGGATTCGTCGAAGTGGAGGCCCACACGGTCGACGGCCGCATCGAAACCCTCCGCGTTGACGTGGCGCCGGGTCATGCCACGCAGCCGCTGGGTTGGGACGAGATCCGCCGGAAGTTCGTGGACTGCGCGGCACACGGACATCTCGAACCCGCCCTTGCGCAGCGCGCGTTCGAGGCGCTCATCGATCTGGATCGCTGCACGGACGTGAGCACGATCGTCGATCTCCTGACCGTGAAGTGAGGGGGCGCGCGGGCTTGCGAGCCCGTCGAAGCATCAGCAACAGCCGTTCCCTTCGACTGCAGGCGCGCTGCGCCTCCTCAGGGCGAACGGATTTGTGAGGGGCGATATCGGGGTGTCCCGGCCGCGCCTACACGACACGGCCGCCATCACCTCATCACCTCATCACGTCGTCAGCGTCACTGTGCACCGCATCGCTGCATCACCTCGGCGCTTGATCTTCGCCGTAGAATGCGGCCTGCCAATAAAACCAAGCGCGACCCGACGTGACACCCGCTGCCTCCCACGACGTTTCTTTTGCGGCTCTGCGCCATCCCCAGTTTCGCGCCTACTTCATCGTGTCCGCGCTGGCGATGATGGCCGACAGCATCGAGCACGTCATCAGCTACTGGATGATGTACCAGAAGTTCCATTCGCAGACGCTGGGCGGATTCGCGGTCGTCTCGCACTGGGTGCCTTTCCTTTTTTTCTCGGTGTATGCGGGTGCGCTCGCCGACCGCTTCGATCCGCGGCGCATCATCCAGCTCGGCATGCTGTGTTTCATCGTCGCATCTGCGGGCTGGGGCTATTTCTTCGTGACCGATACGCTCGAGATGTGGCACGCGATGGTGCTGCTCGTCATACACGGTTTCGCCGGCGTGCTGTGGGGGCCTGCGAGCCAGCTGCTCATCCAGGACATCGTCGAGCCGGCGCAGTTGCCGAGCGCGGTGCGCCTCAGCGCTACGGCGCGCTGGCTCGGGCTGCTGATGGGACCGGCGATCGGCAGTGTCATCATGCTCGCGTTCGGACCGTCGATCGGGATTCTGGTCAACGTTCTGTTCTACCTGCCGCTGCTCCTCTGGCTATGGAAAGCGCCTTTCAAGCCGCGCAAGGCGGCACGCCCCGGTGCGGTCCGCGGCTTCTCCGACATCTGGTCGACGATGCGCGCGATCGCGGGCAACCGCACGATCGTGTCGATGACGCTGCTTGCGGGGGGCGCGTCACTTTTCGTCGGCAATGCGTACCAGGCGCAGATGCCGGAGTTCGCCGAAGACCTGGGGCACGGCAATGCCGGCGTGGCTTACAGCATGCTGCTCGCCGCCGATGCGGCCGGTGCGCTCATCGCAGGTTTTGTTCTCGAGAGCCGCGGCCTGCTGCCGCCGCGGCCGCGAACGGCGTTCATCCTGGCGATGCTGTGGTGTCTGGCGATCGGCGGGTTCGCCGCGGCGCCGAGCTATCCGATCGCGTTCGGGCTGCTGCTCGTCGCGGGCTTTCTGCAGCTCGCTTTCGCCGCGATGGGGCAGACGCTGGTGCAACTGAGCGCGCCCGCGGAAATACGCGGCCGCGTCCTGGGACTCTACTCGATGTCGAGCCTGGGCCTGCGTGCGTTTTCGGGTGTCACGATCGGGATTCTGGGCAGCATGATCGGCATCCACTGGTCGCTCGCGCTGAGCGCGATGGCGTTGCTGGCGATCACGGCAGGCCTGCTGGCGTTCACCCTTCGGCCTGGTCCGGGCTGAACGGAAGAGGGGAGCGGGGGCGCTTTCTGCCCGCGCTCCCCCGCAGAAGTCGTCTATTTAGCTTCTTTGACGATTCCCGCCTTGCTCATGATTTCGCGCACCGTGGCGCTGCGCTTGTCGAACACCCCGACCACTTTGTCCGGAGCGATGTATTCCCAGCGCGTGTTGCGCTCGTTCGCGAACTTGATGAATTCGGGGTCCTTGACCGCTTTCTCCACCGCATCAGCAAGCGTCGAGACGATGTCCTTGGACATCTTCGGCGGCGCCATCAGGAAGTTGGTCGATTCCCAGCTCACGTTGTAGCCGAGCTCTTTCGCGGTCGGGATCTTGTCGTAGGGTGCGGGCGCGCGCGCGTCTCCGAGGGTCGCGAGGAATTTGACCTGGCCTGCGTCGATCATGCTTTTCGCCGATCCCAGCGCCGCCACACCCAGCTCGGCATGACCGCCTGCGACCTGCGCGACGGTCATCGCTCCGGCGCCCGGCTGGGGAATTGCGTTGACGCTGATCCCGGTCCCGCCGATCAGCGACATGGCCGCGATCCACCAGCTCTGGCCGACACCGGCGGTGGACATGTTGATCTTGCCGGGATTGGCTTTCGCATACGCGATGGCTTCCTGGATCGTGTTGAACTGCACTTTGCTCTTGGTCGAGCCGACGACGATCGGGAAGTAGGTCGCGTAGGCGCCGAGCTGGGTGAAGTCGTGATGATCGAAAGGCGAGACGCCCTGGATCTTGTTGGTGATGATCGTGGCCGATCCCCAGCCGATCGTGTAGCCGTCGGGCTTCGCCGCATGCAGCTCGCGATAGCCGATGGAGCTGCCGCCGCCGGGCTTGTTCACGACCAGGATCGGCTGGCCGAGCATCTTGGACATCCTCGTGAAGATGGGCCGTACCAGCACGTCGCCGTCCGCACCCGCCTCGACCGCGACGATCGCGGTAATGGGTTTTACCGGATACTTTTCGGCTGCCGGTGCGGCGCCGGCCGTGATGAGACACGCGACGCCTGTGAGACTGATGATGAACGGTTTCATGGTCCTCCCTCGTTTAATGGATAGCTGAAGATTGCCCGATACCCTGAAGCCCGCCTGTGGACGCAGAGCGGGTGAACGTCACAGCGTTTTTCCTTCCTCGACGGCGAACGCCGGCGGCTTGCTCCGGAATGACGCCGTCAATCGATACACAATGAATGCCAGCGCGAAGCACAGCAATGTGACTGCGATGGGCCGGTCGACGATCATGCCCGCGTCGCCCTTGAACATCAGCAGGGTCTGGCGCAGGCTGTTTTCGGTGGTGGGACCCAGCACCACGCCGATGATGAAAGGCGCGGTGGGATAGCGCCATTTGCGCAGGAAGAGTCCGATCACGCCCCCGGCGATCATCACCCAGACATCGAAAAACGCGTTTCGCACGCTGTAGACGCCCACCAGACAGATCACGCTGATGATGGGAAGCAGGATCTGGGGGCGGATCGTCGCGATCCGCGCGAAAGCCCCGACCAGCGGCAGGTTGAGCACGAGGAGCATGAGGTTGCCCAGGTACATCGCTGCGATGAACGTCCAGAATACATCCGGATTCGTAATGAACAGCATGGGGCCGGGTTCGACGTTGTGCATCCTCAGCCCCGCCAGCATGATCGCGCTCGGCGCCGCAAACGGGATTCCCAGTGTGAGCAGCGGAATCATCGAACCCATCACCGCACTGTTGTTGGCCGCTTCCGGTGCGACGACGCCTTCCACGGCGCCGTGCCCGAATTCCTGCGGCCGCTTCGAAATCCGCTTCTCGAGCGAATAGGCGACGAAAGTCGAGATCACCGTGGACGGCCCCGGGAGCAGGCCCACGAAGAAACCGAGGACCGAACCGCGCAGCATGGGTTTGACCGAGCGGCGCATCTCGTCCCTGTTGGGATAGAGATCTTTCAAGCGGATCCTGTTGAGCTCCGGTTTGACGTATTTCTCCACGGCGATGCTCAGTATTTCGGCGATGCCGAAAAGCCCCATCGCGATCGGCAGAAAATCGATACCCAGCATCAGCTTTTCCGTGCCGAAGGTGAAGCGCGGATAGCTGTCCATGGGATTGACGCCGATGGTGCTCAGGAAAAGTCCCAGCGCGATCATCAGCGCGCCTTTGAGCGGGGCTTCGGCGGAGAGATTCGCGAGCAGCACGAAAGCGAGGATCATGAAGCACAGAAATTCCGGCGGCCCGAAGGAGAGCGCTGCATTGCCCAGCATGGGGGCGAGAAACTGCAGGCCGAGGATGCCGATGGTGCCTGCGACGAACGAGCCCACCGCCACCAGCGCGAGCGCGGCGCCGGCGCGGCCTTTCTTCGCCATCTGGTAGCCGTCGATGCACGTGACGACGCTTGCCGCCTCGCCCGGGATGTTGACCAGCACCGAGGTCGTCGAGCCGCCGTACATGGCGCCGTACCAGACGCCGGTCATCATGATGAGACCGGTGGTCGGTCCGTAAGCAAGCGTGAACGGCAGCAGCAACGCCATCGTCGCGGTGGGACCGAGCCCCGGCAGCACGCCGACGACGGTGCCGATCAGGGCGCCGACGAAGCAGGCAACGAGGTTCACCGTCGTGAATGAATTGGCGAACCCGTTCAGCAGAAGGTTTAACCCTTCCATACTTCTCCCCCAAAGCAGAAAACCGTGCGAACAGCCTTCACCGCGAGTGCGACGCCCACGCTAGTGGCCGGCATCATTGATCTCGAGAGTAACGTTCGCAACGGCCGCCCGCTCGGGAGCGGGCTCGTCGCTTACCGGCAAGTTGCGACCGGTTCTAACGTGACGCTCCACTAGCCGAAGATGCCGCGCGGCAGGTCGATGTACAGCCAGACGTCGAACAGCAGGTACGTGAACAGTGCCGTCCCCCCTGAGACCATCACGGGTTTGCGCCAGCCTTCGAGTTTCATCGCCTTGCAGAAGGCGTAGGTCGCGATCAGCGTGACGGTGACATAGCCGAGGAGCGGCATCGCCACGATCCACAGGCAGAACGTGGCGATCATGAGGATCAGCGTTTTCGTGCCTGCAGCGTCGAGCAGCGCTTCCGCCGGCGGCGACTTCAGATGAGCGAGCAGCGTAAAGAGCGCGAATACGCCGATCGCGATGCCGATGAAGAAAGGATAAAGGCCGGGCCCCGGGAGGGCCAGGGTGCCGAAGCCGTACCCCCACGACACGTAAGCGACGGCGCCACCCACGAGCAACAGAACGATATCAAAACCGGTTTCGAGACCCGGTCCCGATGCATTCGCCATATGTGGTTCCTCACCTTCGATGTATGCCGCGGATATGCGTGAGCTTGCGCTGAGCATTCGCAGGGTCGTCATGATCTTCTTCTTGTCACGGCCTATGCTGCCGGGTTGTGATGTATCTTACCAGTATCGTGTCTGAATTTTGCAGCTTGCTCTTGTCCGTTGGTGCAACGCATGGTCTTGAGAGGATTGTTTTTGTGCCGGAACAGATGCGGTAATCCGCTGCGTCTGCAACACCCTAATGAGGAGAAGTCGTGAAAGGATTGTTTGCCGCCGCTGTCACCACATTCGCGCTCGTCCACGCCGCAGCCGCGTCCGCTGCCTATCCCGACCGGCCGGTTCGCTTCCTTGTCTCATCCGGCGCGGGCGGTGCGCCCGATTTCAACGCGCGGATACTCGCCGCCGAGCTTGGCAAGCAGATGGGGCAGCAGTTCGTGGTCGACAACCGGCCGGGTGCCGGATCGACGCTCGGCACCAACATGATGGCGAAAGCCCCGCCGGACGGGTACACCATCGGCTACGGGACCATCGGGCCGCTCGCAATCCAGCGCAGCCTGCAGCGCAATCTGCCCTACGACGCGGACAAGGACTTGAGAGCCGTCGTGCTGGTGACCCAGACGCCGAACATGCTCGCGGTGACACCATCGCTCCCGGCGACGAGCGTGAAAGAGCTGATTGATTACGCGCGCGCCAACCCGGGCAAGCTGCTGTTCGCCTCCACGGGAACCGGCGCGAGCCAGCATCTGACCGGTGAGCTCTTCAAGTTCATGACCGCAATCCAGATCGACCACGTACCGTTCAAGCAGGCCACACCTGCACTGGCGGATCTCACTGCCGGGCGCGTGCACCTCATGTTCGAAAACATCAACTCGGTCGCGCCGCACGTGAAGTCGGGCCGGCTGCGCGGGCTCGCCGTAACGACGCCGAAGCGGGTCAACGCTTTTCCGGACATGCCGACGGTGGCTGAAACGGTGCCTGGCTTCGAAAGTGTTTCGTGGGGTGGCATCGTGGTGCCTGCGGGTGTT
>JBKJKJ010000309.1:0-3552 GCA_046597455.1 Burkholderiales bacterium | reverse complement strand
GTGATCGGGAAACAGGCTGGCGGTGTGACCGTCTTCGCCCAGGCCCAACAGCACCAAATCGAACTCGCCGACTGTCTTCAGCGTTGCGGCATAAATGGACGCCGCTTGAAGCGCTCCCAACTCTGCCGGTATAGCGTGCAGGTGCAGCGGTGTAATGGGCACATGGTCGAGCCAAGCGGCAGCGGCCATGCGCGAGTTGCGCGCTAAATCCTCCGGCGGCAGGCAGCGCTCGTCACCGTAGTAAATGCGCCAAGCGGACCAATCGGTTTCGGCGGCACATAACCTTTGATAGATTGCGCGCGGCGTATGTCCACCGGCGAGCACCAGATGAAATTGACCGCGCTCGTCGATCGCCCGCGCGGCGCTGGTAAGAATGCTATCGAGCGCCGCCAACTGCAACGCTTGCTCGTCGGCCATCGCATGCCAACGGCACTGTTTGCCGCTCACCGGTTGACCCATTTCCGGAGCAACCAACCGATGAACGGCGTCAGGCGCGTTCGCGTGTAGGCATTCGCCGCTAGCCTGATCGCTTCAGCCTGCGTCGGGTAGGTGTGGATTACGCGCGTGACGGTGCGCAGCCCGATGCCCGCGACTATCGCCAGCGAAATGCCGTTGATCATTTCGCCAGCGTGGCGCGCCACCACGGTCGCGCCGAGAATTTTATCGGTGCCTTCGCGAACGTGAATCTTTACAAAGCCATTTTCCTCGCCATCGGCGATCGCTCGGTCGACGTCGTGCATGGGCACCGTGAAGGTCTTCACCGGAATGCCGCGCTCACGTGCTTCTTTAACGTACAAGCCGACGTGGGCGATTTCCGGGTCGGTGTAGGTGCACCACGGAATCGTCAACGCACTGACGCGTTGGCGCCCGAGGAAGAGCGCGTTGCGCACGACGATCCGCGCCGACGCGTCGGCGCTATCGGTGAACTTGTGCTCCAGGCAAACGTCGCCCCCGGCGTAGATGCGCGAATTCGTGGTGCGCAGAAAATCGTCGACCCGGATTCCGGACTCCGTATCGTAGGCGACGCCAGCGGCTTCAAGGCCCAAGCCCTCGACCGCCGGCACGCGGCCGATGCCGGTCAGGATCTGGTCGACAGCGATCGTCGCGACGTTGCCAGCGTTGCTTGTTTCGACGATCTTCTTGCCGCCTTCGACACGCACATTAACTGCCGTCGTATTGAGGTGGATTTCGACGCCATCGCGCGCCAGAGCTTCAGCGAGTATCTGCGCAGCATCGCGTTCTTCCTTCGGCAAAAACAGCGGCTCAGCATGCACGATCACGGTACGTGAACCAAAACGGCAAAAGGCCTGCGCCAGTTCGCAGCCGAGCGGTCCACCACCGATCACGAGTAAGCTGGCCGGCAGCGCGGTCAGGTCGAACACGGTCTCGTTCGTCAGGTAGCCGGCGTCAGCCAGCCCTGGAATCGCCGGCAGCATCGAGCGCGATCCGGTGGCGATCATCGCCTTCTTGAAGCGCAACCGGGTGCCGTCGACGTCGACCGCGTCGCCGCTCGTGAAGCGCGCCGTGCCGAAAAAAACGTCGATGCCGTCGGCAGCGAGGCGCGCGGCCGAATCGACCCGGCTGATGCGCGTACGGATGCGCCGCATGCGTTCCATCGCCATCGGAAAATCAACTTGAATATCGTTCGGAGGCCGGGCGCCGAAGTTTGCAGCATTGCGCATCTCGGCGTACAGGCGCGAGGTGCGGATGAGGGTCTTTGACGGCACGCAGCCGTGGTTCAGGCAGTCGCCGCCGAGCAGGTGGCGTTCGACCAGTGCGACCCTGGCGCCGAGCGCGGCGGCACCGCGTGCCGCCACCAGCCCCGCCGTCCCGGCGCCAATCACGAGCAGGTGGTATGGCTCGCGGGGCTGCGGGTTGCGCCAGGCGGGCGGCCGGGCGTTGTCGAGAAGTTCGCGGTCGTGCGGGCCGGTTCCGGCAGCGTTGATAGGCGCGTGAGCTTGCAGCATCGCCGTGGCCGTGCAGTCGCGCCTACAGCCAGCCGCCGCCGAAGCCGGCGCGGCGCAGGCCGCTGCGGATGCAGGGATTGTCTCGTCCCAGCCGCCACAGCAACCCGGTGCGGTAGTTCTCGATGATCAGCACGATCATGCCCTGATCGAGGCCGAAGGCGCCTTGCGAGATCCAGCCGTTCGGCCCGGCTTCGCTGACCGTCGGGTTGAAGCCGCTGGCGTGAACGAATTCGCCTGCGTTTCCAGTCCCGTGGGCCACCATGTTGCGCAGCGCCGGCAGAACGATCTCGGGTGCGAATACCAGCGACGAGAGCATCGACGAGCCGCTGAGGGTGCCATCGTCGGGCCCGTACGGAACGCCGCGTGCGGCATAGCCGTAGAACGCCTGGCTTTGCCCGGCGACCAGCCGCGGCGCAGCGCTCGGGCCGTCGCCCGCCGAAAGGCCCCAGCAGTCGGCGGCGTAGCCGGTGAAGCTGCGCGGGTTGCGCGTCGCGTACTCGCGCTGAACGTAGGTTGCGCGGCGGCTGTTCTCGAAATAATCGCAGCCTTTCTCGCGCATGAAGCGGTCTTGGATGCCGCGAAAATCGATCCATGCGTGCGAGAACTGGTGGATGAAGAGCGGACCGGCATAGAGGAAGTCGTGCCCGTACAGATTCTCCCACTGGTAGGTCACGGTCCAGGCGTGAAAGCTCTGTTCGGTGAGCGGATGCGTCGGCGAGCCGAGACCCAGGACGTAGAGAAGGATCGCCTCGCTGTAGCCTTCCCAGCCGTAGTGCAGGAAACCGCACTCGGGTTTCCAGCCGTGCATCACAGCCGCACCGTCGCGCTGCGCCCAGCGCCAATCGACCCGGTGGTAAAGCGCGTCGGCAAGGCGGCGCAACTCGGTCTCGGCCGGCGTCTCGGCGCTGAAATATGCCGCTGCAGTCAGCACGCCGGCCATCAGGAACGCGGTGTCGATCAGCGACAGTTCGGACAGCCAAACGCGCGTACCGCTGTGCATGTCGAGAAAGTGGAAGTAGAAGCCGCGGTAGCCCGTGGCGCCTGGCTCACCGGACTGGTCGCTGTCCATTAAGAATCGCAACGTCAAGAGTGTGCGCTGGACCGCGCCGGCGCGTTCGATCCAGCCGTGTTCGACGCCGACCGGATACGCGGACAGCGCGAAACCGACCACCGCGATGCTCGATGGTGCGCTGTCACGCGTAGTGTCGGCGATCAACCCGTTGTGCGGATTCGCGTTCTGCAAGAAATAGTCGAAGGCGGCGCGCTGTAGGCGCTCGAGCAGCGCGTCGTCGGATAACGGTTCTGCGGCTTCCACCGGCGCAGCAGTTGAAGAAACACTTGTCCTCGATCTATTCATCGAGCGAGGGAGCGGGAGAGGGCGACACAATCGCCCGATCGACGATCACTTGTGCTTCCTTCAAGATGCGCTGCAAGTGATCAGCGCCGCTAAAACTCTCGGCATAGATCTTATAAATGTCTTCGGTACCCGACGGCCTGGCGGCGAACCATCCGTTTTTCGTGATCACCTTGATGCCGCCAATGGCCGCGCCATTGCCCGGTGCTTTGTCGATAATGCTGGTGATCG
>JBKJKJ010000273.1:0-4474 GCA_046597455.1 Burkholderiales bacterium | reverse complement strand
TGTCGGACTTAGCAGTCGGGACAGGCTGCTAAAAGCAAAACAGGCCGGGTGTCCACAAAATATCCTTTCAAAAAGCCTCAAGAACATGTTTTCGACTGCAATTCGGCCGGCCGGTTTTGCATAAGGATCTTGTCGCATCCCAAGTCCGACAAGATCCTAGGGGCAGCGCCGCTTCCGGATCCGTGACGAGTCCGGGCGACGGGTAAGGCACAATAGGGCTCCCGCCGTTTCATCTTTCGGAGATATCCATGGCGCACGACACCGGGCTTCTGGGACGTATCGAGCAACGGATACGAGATCTCGACGTTCCGCTTGCGATCACTCTGTGGAACGGCATGCGGCTAACGCCTACCGATGAGCCCCAGGTCAACCTCACCGTGCGTTCACCGAAGGTCCTCGCGTCCCTGGTGCGGCCCACGATGGGCAAGCTCGCGCGCTACTACGTCGAAGAGGACCTCGATGTCGAAGGTGAGGCGAGACAGGTCATCCGGATCAGCGAAGCGCTTTCGGGCGTGGCGGAGGCCCCCTACGGCAGCAGTGCGCGACTACGCAAATGGATAGGTCATTCGCGTCTTTTCGACAGCAAGGCAATCCGCCATCACTACGACGTCAGCGACGATTTTTTCGGCCTGTGGCTTGATCGCAGGCGCGTGTACTCGTGTGCGTACTTCAAGCACGGGGACGAGACACTCGAGCTCGCGCAGGAGCAGAAGCTGGATCACATCTGCCGCAAGCTCGCCTTGAGGCCCGACGAGCGTTTTCTTGATATCGGCTGCGGATGGGGCGCACTCGTCATGTGGGCCGCGGAGCACTACAAAGTCCGCGCAACGGGCATCACGCTGTCGCAAAATCAGTACGATTACGCGTGCAAGCGTATCGCCGAGCAGGGACTGCAGGACGTATGCGAGGTCAAGCTCGTCGACTATCGGGACGTGTCCGAGGATCAGCCGTACGACAAGATTGCGAGCGTGGGCATGTTCGAGCACGTCGGACGCAAGAATCTCGGCCCGTATTTCGGTAAAATCTTTCGCCTGCTGAGGCCGGGCGGGCTGGTGCTCAACCACGGCATCACGCTGAATTCGGTCGGTGACGAAGAACTCGGTAGCGATATCGGCTCGTTCATCGACGAGTATGTTTTCCCGGGCGGCGAGCTGAGTCACATTTCACGGGTATTGGAGCAGATGTCATTGCAGGGTCTTGAAAGCTGGGACGTGGAAAGCCTGCGCCCGCACTACGCCCGTACGTTGTGGCACTGGGTGGGCCGGCTCGAAACCGGCCGCGAGGCGGCACTCGCGGCCGTCGGGGAGAAGGCGTACCGTGTCTGGCGCATTTATATGGCCGGCTCGGCGCACGCATTTGAGCGCGGCTGGATGTCGGTCTATCAGGTGCTTGCCGGCAGGCAGGATTCCACTGGCCGACTCGGGTTGCCGTCAACCCGGGACTATATTTATGCGCCTTAGTCGCGCGGCCTGCTTACTTGCGTTGTTCCTTAGCGCCCTGCCGGCTGCAGCCCAATGGCGCGACTGGGACGCTGATTACGACGAAGAAAAAAAACCGTGGCTGGAAATGCAGGCTCAGATACCTGCGTATCCGAACCCGGAGAACCTCGTGAGGGTGCAAACCGGCAGTGCAAGCCCGCACCAGTTCTTCGTGGACACCCAGTCCATTTCGTTGTCGGAGGACGGCGTCGTGCGCTATACAGTGGTCGTCAAGGCAGCGGGGGGCGCAACCAACGTGACCTTCGAAGGCATGCGCTGCGAGACGCGCGAGCAGAAGCTTTACGCGATAGCGCATCGGGACAAAAGCTGGGTGCGTGCGCGGGATCCGAAATGGCAGCGCATCGTCCTCAAAGACCTGACGCCTCACCATCACACGCTCTACCACGACTACTTCTGCCCTTCGCCCGCACGACCCACACCGCCTGCGCGCGCGGTGGATGCGCTCAAGCGCGGCTACGGGATCGGCGGAAGGCCAAATACGGGCGGCTGAAGAAGCGCGATTGTCGCCGCGGGACGTTAAAGCAGTACGAGATTGTCCCGGTGGATAAGCTCGGGTTCGTCGACGTAACCGAGGCGCGCCTCGATTTCCGTGGTGGGCGCGCGCAGGATACGACGCGTTTCCGCCGCGTTGTAATTGACGAGGCCGCGTGCGATCTCGTGCTGCTTCTCGTCGAGGCAGCTCACCACTTCGCCTCGCTCGAAATCGCCGGTTGCATCGAACACGCCGATCGACAATAGACTTTTGCCGTCGACGGTGAGCGCTTTCACGGCACCGGCATCGAGGACGAGGCGGCCGCGCACCTGAAGGTGATCTGCGAGCCACTGTTTGCGCGCGGCCAGCGTCGCGCGCTCTGCAATGAGCTGTGTGCCGATCGCTTCCCCTGCGGCGAGCCGCAGCAGCACGCCGGGCTCCCGCCCCGATGCGATGACGGTGTGCGCGCCGCTGCGTGCAGCACGGTTTGCGGCGAGGATTTTCGTGAGCATGCCGCCCAGGCCGATCGAGCTGCCTGCGCCGCCCGCCATCGCCTGGAGCGCGGTATCGTCGGCGCGACCCTCGGCAACGAGGCGTGCGTCGGGATGCTTGCGAGGGTCGCGGTCGTACAAGCCGGCCTGATCGGTCAGGATGATCAGGACGTCGGCTTCGATGAGGTTGGTCACCAGTGCGCCTAACGTGTCATTGTCGCCGAAGCGAATTTCGTCTATTGCGACCGTATCGTTTTCATTGATGATGGGAATCACGCCGAGGCCAAGCAGCGTGCGCAACGTCGAGCGTGCGTTGAGATAACGTTTTCGGTCCGCGAGATCTTCGTGCGTGAGCAGCACCTGGGAAGTGATGAGGCCGTACTCGCGAAAACATGATTCATAGACCTGGATGAGACCCATCTGTCCTACCGCTGCTGCAGCCTGCAACTCGTGCAGAGCGTGAGGGCGGCGTTTCCAGCCGAGCCGCTGCATGCCTTCGGCGATGGCACCGCTGGAGACCAGAACGATCTCCCGACCTTCGAGGCGCAGGGAAGCTATTTGCTCGGCCCAGCGTGCGAGCGCAGCGCGATCGAGCCCCTGACCTTCATTGGTAACGAGGCTGCTTCCGACTTTGACGACGAGGCGCTTGGCGTATTTGACGATGGACGGCATATCAATCGGCACGGCTGCCGCGTTGTGCGCGAGGGTTTTCACTGTCGCTTTATGCGCGACTGCTCTCGCTGATAGTGCGGTCGGTGCCGGGTTCCTTTGCTTCTTCAGGGATATCGGTTGCATCAGTCGCTGCATCGGCGGCTGCACGCTGCTCGTCTAAGTGCTCCATGATCGCGTAGACGAGGGCGCGGCAACCTTCTCCGGTGAGCGCCGAAATAATAAAGGTTTTCCCTTTCCAGCCCAACTTGCGCACAAACGCGCGCAGCGTCTTCTCGCGTTTGTCCTCGGGCAGCAGGTCCGATTTGTTGAGCACTAGCCAACGCGGTTTGCGAAAGAGCTCCACGTCGTATTTTTTCAACTCGCGAACGATCGACCGGGCGTCCTTCACCGGGTCCGCGCCTTCTTCGAGTGGCGAGATGTCCACCAGGTGCAGCAGCAGGCGCGTGCGCGCGAGATGCCGCAAAAACTGGTGACCGAGGCCCGCACCTTCGGCAGCGCCTTCGATCAGCCCCGGGATGTCTGCGATGACGAAGCTGCGGCTCTCGTCGACGCGCACCACGCCGAGATTCGGATGGAGTGTCGTAAAGGGATAATCGGCGACTTTCGGGCGCGCGGCCGACACCGCGCGGATGAATGTCGATTTGCCCGCGTTGGGCATACCGAGCAGGCCCAGATCAGCAAGCACTTTGAGCTCGAGCTTCAGCTTGCGAGTTACCCCTTCCTCACCGCGGGTGAACTGGCGCGGTGCCCGGTTGGTGCTCGACTTGAAGTGTAGATTGCCGATGCCGCCTTTCCCGCCTTTGCCCAAAAGGGCACGCTCTTCATGGTGAGCGAGATCGGCGACGAGCTCGCCGGTCTCGGCGTCCGTAATGACGGTGCCCACCGGGAAGCGCAGGACGATATCGGCCGCGCCCCGGCCATAGCAGTCGGCGCCCTGGCCTTTCTGGCCGTTCTTCGCACGATGGATGCGCGCGTAGCGGTAGTCGATGAGCGTATTGATGTTGCGGTCGGCCACACCGAAAATGCTCCCGCCGCGGCCCCCGTCGCCGCCGTCAGGCCCGCCTCGCGGCACGAACTTTTCGCGACGAAAGCTGGCGACGCCGTCCCCGCCTTTTCCGGCGTGGATTTCGATCACGGCTTCGTCGACGAATTTCATTGTTTAGCTGGTGGATCTGGATGGAGGGTTAACGGATCTTGCAGAGAGTATCAAACAACGACGCGAGGTGGACCGGAGCAGGGGCGCTGATTTCGCATCATGCGCGGTGCCGAAACAAAAAAAGCCCTGTCACGAAACAGGGCTTTTTCCGGCTGAACCCGGTTCCCGGTTCGATCAGGCGGGA
>JBKJKJ010000115.1:0-28507 GCA_046597455.1 Burkholderiales bacterium | reverse complement strand
TCAGGTCGAACCATTTGCGCAGGATGGCCGAACGCTCCTTGGCGGTTTTCGAGCGCCACGCCGGCAGCGCCGCATGCGCAGTCTCGATCGCCCGCCGGGTTTCGGCCTGGCCCATTTTCGGAACGGTGCCGATCTGCTGCCCGTCCGCCGGGTTAAGCACTGCCAGCGTCGACTTGTCGTCGGCGTCGACCCAGGCCCCGTCGATATAGCACTGCTGGCGGAATAGGCTCATGTCCTTCAACTGCACCGTGGCTTTAACTTTGGTAAGCATTGCTGTCATCCTGCCGTAAATAGGGAAGGGAGCGGCGCTTTGCCGCAGAGTCATCCAGTATAACAAACCAGGGCGAGTGGCCCGGCCGCGTCGTCTCCGCTGGAATAGGAGCCGCCCGGTAGTACATAGGCATAAGCGCGACCGCCATTCGCCTTTGGGGGGAAAGGCCGCCGCGCCGCACGCAAGCAGCGGCACCGCGACCGTAAAACCCTTGATATAATGGATAATCTTGGCCAGCACTCTGACATCAATAAAAACACGGAAATGACCATGTCTTCTGCCCGCAAGCGCCTGAGCGCCCGGCTCGCCTGTCTCGCGCTCACCGCATCGTTGTTGGGTGGTTGCGCGACCGCGGGCAACCCGACCGATCCCTTCGAGCCGGTCAATCGCGGCATCTATGAATTCAACGAAACACTCGACAAGGCCCTGCTCAAGCCGGCCGCTCAGGCCTATCGGGCAATCCTGCCTCAGTTCGTGCGTTCGAGCGTCAGCAACTTCTTCTCGAACATCAACGACGTGGTCGTTGCGCTGAACAACCTGCTGCAGGGCAAGTTCACCGCCGCGTACACCGATCTGGGACGCATCGCGATCAACAGCACGCTTGGCGTGCTCGGCCTCTTCGATGTGGCGACGGAAGCCGGCATCGAAAAACACGAAGAAGACTTCGGCCAGACCCTGGGTTACTGGGGTGTCGGCGACGGGCCCTTCCTCATGCTGCCCCTTTTCGGGCCCAGCACGGCGCGCGACACCGCGGGGCGATTCGTCGACTACAAAGCGGACCTGGTGACCTATGTCGACCCGTCGCGCAGCCGCAACCAGTTGTGGGTTGCCCGGGGGGTGAACCGCCGCGCCGAGTTGCTCGACGCCAGCACAGTCCTGCAAACCGCCGCACTCGATCCGTACGAATTCGTTCGTGACGCGTATCTCCAGCGCAGACGCAACCTGATACACGACGGCACGCCGCCGCCCGACCGCGAGTTCATGGACCCGGCGCCGGTCCCCAAAGCCACGATGAGGCCCGCATCCCCGTTTCCCGGCTCCACCGAGGCCGCTGGGGAAGGCGCGGTCCTGGTCAGCGGAGAGGCCCGCGCCCCAGTGATGTCCACATTCGGCACCCTCCCCACCACGGCCGCGACATCGAACAAACCGGCAGCCGGGCAGAAATCAGGCAGCGTGTCGCGGTCAATACCGTCAAACGCGTTAATACCGACGTGGGCCAGCGCAGAGCCGCTTACGCCCGCCCAGTTGGAAATGCTCGAACGCGGGCAGACCATCGTCAGAGCGCTGCCGCAGCAGGACATGCCGCTGCAGCCGGCTTTGCTTGTCGGGGTGCGCCGCTCTCTGGCCCGATAATTCCGGGTGCGGAAAAGCACGCACCGCCCTCCCCTGCGTCCGCAACTGCCCTACTGCTGAGCCTGCGTCTCCAGCCATTGCGCGATGGCGCTCGCCACGTCGCGCCACCCCGACTCGAGCATCATCGCGTGCGCCATGTCCGGAAAAATGGTCGGCGCGACGTTGTGAAATCGCGCGGCTTCCTCGAGCATGAAATCGGGGAAAAAAGCATCGCGTCCCGCCCCGAGCACCATCGCCGGAATACCGACCGACTGACGCATCCATAACTGCTGTGGCCACGCGAGATCGGCCAGCGCGCGAGTCGATTCGCGTTGCATGCGCACGAGATGGCGCCGGGCATCGGCCTCGGTCACGCTTTGCGAAAACAGAAAATCACGCATCCCGCGCAGTCCGGGCGAGTCGTCGTCATTGCCAAGCTGCAGCGCGTTGAGCGCGAGAAAAAGCGGCGGATCGCGCGTCGCAAGCGTGAAAAGACTGCCTGCAAGCCCGTGCGGCGGCACCGGCGCCATCAGGACCAGTCCCTGCGCATTGCACCTGCGCGCCGCGCGCTGCGCGACGATGGCGCCCATCGAGTGGCCGATGAGCACGGGAGGACGCGCGAGCCGGCCTGCCGCAAGCATGAGATCGGCCACGTAATCGTCGAGCCCCGCGAGATCGAGCGGGCCGTGAGCGGCGCTGCCCCCGTGCCCTCTCAGGCTCACGGCGTGCGCGTCGTAACCGCGCTCGGCAAACCACGGCAGGAAATACTCGTCCCAGCACCACGCACCCGCATAAGCGCCGTGGACGAACAGGAGCGGCGCGCCGCGCGCAGGCTCGGTCGGCGAGCGCGAGAGGATTTCGAGCGTCATCGGTCTGGCTCCTTGAGCGGGGCGGTCATGTGGATCGATGGATCGAGGCCGACGATTGCGGCCATCTTGCAGCGCGCGTTGCGACGAAAAGGCCGGAGAAGATGAGCAACGCGCCGGCATAGTGATACCACAGCAGCGATTCGCCGAGAAAGATCGCCGACAGCACTGCACCGAAGAGCGGCATCAGATGCAGGAAAGTGCTCGCCCGCTCGGCGCCCACTCGCGCCACCGCAGTGTTCCAGAAATAATAGGCCAGGACCGACGGAAAGATCGCGAAATAGGCGACTGCCCCCCACGTCACCGGTCCCCACTGCGTCCGGTTCCCGGCGTCGTAGTCCCAGGCGAATACCGGGAGCAACACGGCAACGCCGACCGCGATCAGGCTGCCGGTGAAGGCGCTCGAGGACAACTCCCGGGGCCGCCAGCGCAGGCACACGGTGTAGGTCGCCCAGACCAGCATCGCGACCAGCACCCAAAGATCGCCCGGGTTCACGCGCAAGTGGCGCAGGGTCTCGAAGTCCCCGTGCGCGACGATCACGACGACGCCCGCAAGCGAAGTGAGCACCCCTGCGGCCTGGCGGCCGTTCAGTCGATGACGAAAGACGAGGATATTTATCGCGATCACGAGGATGGGGATCACCGAATTGAGCAGCACACCGTTGGTTGCGGTCGTGTATTTGAGCCCGGTGTAAGTCAGTGTGTTGAAGGCACCGACCCCGATCACGCCGAGCGCAACGAGTATCCTCCACGAGCGACGCACGACGGGCCACTCCCGGATCAGGGGCCGGGTGACGAAAGGCAGAAGAATGAGCAGTGCCGTCAGCCAGCGCCAGAACGCCATCGCAATCGGCGACATGTAACCCTGGATGCCGCGCGCGATGACCCAGTTGCCCGCCCAGAAGAGCGCCGTCAAGACGAGAAACGTGTAAGCGGCCGAGTTGTTCTGCCGTGGGTCGCCGCTCATGCCGGGCGGGCGCAGCGCGGCGTCACGCCTAATTGAGCCGCGCGGCGAGCGGCTCGAGCTCTGCAATCTGGCGCAATACGCTCTCGCCGTCGGTCGCTTCGGGCTTCAGACGCAGGTAGCTTCTGAAATCCGCCAGCGCCGCCCTGAAACATTCGAGATCGAGATAGAGCCGGGCGCGATCGCGATACTCTTCCGCCACGTACGGTTGCAGGCTCAGGATGCGGCTGGACGCGCCGAGGGCTTTCAGCTGCTCGCCCTTGCTCAGGTAGATTGCACGCAGATTGCGAAGTATGCGAGCGAAAATGTCGTGGGGCGTTGCAGTCGTGAGCATTGCCTTGAGACGTTTTTCGTCGAGCTCGATGTCCCCTGCAACCGATCGCAGGCGCTGCTTCAGGTCGTCCAGCCCGAGGGATGCGCCGCGCGAATAAGGGTCGAGGATGATCGCGCCGTCGCGCAGCGAGCACTTGACGAGAAAGTGGCTCGGGAACGACACACCGTGCAGGGGAAGACCGATACGACGGCCGATTGCGATGTAAAGCACGGCGAGCGTGATGGGGATGCCGAGCCGGCGGTCGACGACGTCGTTGAGATAGCTGTTGCGCGGATCGTAGAAATCCTGCGCATTGCCACTGAATCCAAGCTCTTCGAATACGTAGCGGTTGAGCGCGATCAGCGCTTCGGTGGCGCTGATGTCGGAGCGCAACCTGCGGTGCAGCGTCGCCCCCATTTCGTCGATGCGCTGCAGGTAGCCATCGACGTCGAGATCGGCATATTCATCGGCTGCGATGAGCAGTGCGCCTTCGGCGAGGCTCACGTCCTGCGGTGCCGCAGCGGCAATGCGCTGCCAGCGCTCGGTGGGGGCCGGCGATGCGATGTCGGGCATCAACCGCGCCTCGCGAGGGGCAGGTTCATGAGCAGATTCTGGGGTTTCATATGCAGGGTAGCTTCAGGCGTCATTGCCAGGCCCAGAAATACGGGCGCGCCGGCGAGCTCCGGGCGCACTGCGTGGGAATCGTGGAACTCCAGCCGAAAGAGGCCGACCACCCGTTTCATTCGATCCTCCTCGACCTCACCACCATTATAAATGTCGTTGAGCATGGTCGTCGCCTCGGCGTCGAGCCCGACGTGCCACCGCCACTGCTCGTCGGGAATCTCCCGGATGGGCTCGATCGTGGTCTGAACGCCGTGAAAGCGGGCAATCCAGCGCTCGAGCACCCGTGCGTAAGCTTTTGCGCCCTCGCTCCCGGGGCTCATCCGCAGGACGAGATCGTGCCGCTCGTCGCGCGTGAAGTAGTCGAGGTGGTTACGCTCGTCGAGCACGTCGAGCTCGGCGCTTCTCAAAGGGGCCTGCAGCTCCTTGAGCAAACGCCCGACGTTGCCAAGGCCCGCGTGGCTCACATGGCGGTTTACCGTTTCCCGGTCGGCAAGCATCACCGACCCGCCTTCGGTGCTCACCGACTGCGGCCTGAAAAATATTTCGGCAGCCCGAAGCTCCAGTCCCTGTTCTACACCGTCGAGCATGCCTCGCAGGATCACCTGTGCGGTGTGATGGATGAAATCCGGCGGCACGGCGACGTCGCTGCGAAAAACATCGAAGTAAAAGCTTTCCAGTGTGGGTGCGGCGAGGAGCTGCGACCGAAACCGCAGCATGACGCGATAGTTTTCCCGAGCATCTTCGTCGGCGAGCCGGGCCAGGTCAGCGTCGGCGACCGCATGACGCGGGTCATCCAGCAGGCGCTGGTGCAGCGCGCGCTCGGCGCTGCACGATTCTGCGACGAGCTCGAGCTCGGGACGGCTGAAGTACAGGCGCAGGTAATCGTCGGTGACGATGAGCCGGCCATCCTCGGCGCGCTCGAGCACGTCGTAACCACACGTGGACCAGAAGTCAGTCATCGGAATGAGTCGGCGGTTCGGTGATGAAGGATGAGGACAGTAATACCACGCCTACCACACCCACCACTACGACTGAGCATATCGCGCGCTTCACCCCGGCGCCTTGCCTCCGACCGGCTCCGCTATCTCGATCAGATTGTCATCCGGATCGCGTACGTAGACCGACCGTATCGGAAATCGCGCCCCCGAGCGCTCGACGGGCCCCTCCTCGATCGGCACGTTGCATTCCGCGAGCCGGGCGATCACCGCGTCGATCGGCCGGTCGGCGAGAAAACACAGGTCCAGCGAGCCCGGTGTCGGCGCGCGCGCCTTGATCGACGCATCGAAACCGGGCGGATGCACGTTGAACTTGTGCGGCCCGAACCTGAGCGCGATGCGGCCCTGCCCGTAGCGCTCGAGCGTCATGCCGAGCACGCGCGTATAGAAATCGAGACAGCGATCCAGGTCGCGCGTCGTGAGCACGATGTGATCCACACTCGCGAGCATAGAGTCCTCCGATGGGTTGAGTGACAGGCTTACGGCGCAACTATAAACGAGACGTGCTCATGTACAATAGCGCCCCACGCCCCGGTAGCTCAGTGGATAGAGCAACCCCCTCCTAAGGGGTAGGTCGGACGTTCGATTCGTCTTCGGGGCGCCAAAGAATAAATGAAGCCGATGGGGCGAGCCCGCACGTGCGCGGCATAGTGCCTATGCAACGCGGCGAGCTGAAATAGATCAAGCGACGGGTGAATAAGCGCTCCGTCGCGAATGAAAGGGAGTGGCGCGCACAGCGTTCTAACCTACACCTAAGCGCGCCTGAACGCATCCTGATCGTCCCCACTCGCAGCGGCTGCTTTCGTCCTTTCTCGGGCATCATGCGGCCCGCTTGGTGCGCTCGATCGGTGTTACCGAGAGCCGCAAGCCGGCGGCAGCGAGCACCGCCGTCAAGTTCCTGAGCTCGGGGTTGCCGGTCTTGGACAGCATCCGATAAGTCGCCTCGCGGGTGAGCCGAGATTTGCGCGCGATCTCGGCGACGCCGCCCTGCGCCTGAGCGACGTTGCGCAATGCGAGCATGAGCCCTGGCTGATCGGCATCCTCGAGCGCGGCCTCCAGGTATGCCGCCGCTTCCGCCGGATCCTTGAGCCGCTCGATCAGCCATTCATCGTATGGGGCGCTTGCGACCTTTGGGCTGCGCCGTGCGCGCTTGGTGGTCTTTGAGATACGTTTTTGCACGTTCAATATCCTGCTGTTGCGTTGTCTTGTCTCCACCACACAGGAGGAGAAGGATCACGTCACCAGTGCGGGCAAAATAGACCCGGTAACCCGGTCCCCAGTCGATCTTCAGCTCGTATAGCCCACCGCTCAGCACACGATGATCGCCAAAGTTGCCGAGCGACAGGCGGTCGAGCCGAACCTGAATCCGCGCTCGCGCCTGACGGTCCTTCAGAGCCTCGAGCCATTCGATCAGCGGCTGACGCTCGTCCGATTTGTAATAACGGAGCTCGTACGTCACTGTAGTATTTAAGTTACAAAAGGGCAAGTGCGAATATCATTATTTTCTCCTCCGCTGCTCGCGGACCTGGTCCATAGAGGGCAAGTCGGCGCTTGGCAGCAGCCCACCGGCCGCCCACATCGCCGTCGCCGCCTTCGGCATCGATTCCTTCACCGGGTTCAGGTTGAGCCGCGCGTAGATTGCCCTCGTGCTGACATTCTTGTGCGCCAAGGTGCGGCCGATCATGACGCTGGTCTCGTGAGACGCGCCGGCACTGCAGGGGTCTTCATCCACGACGCTCCCGCCCCTACTCGCCCTGTATCCCTGCGCGCTTCGCCACGTCCGCCCACTTCACGAGTTCCTGCTGGAAGAACGCAGTGAACTCCGCCGGTGAGCTGCCGACAGGACGCGCACCCTCGGCCGTCAGCCTTGCCTTGAGCTCGGGCCTCGCCAGTGCCTTGATCACCGACGCATTGAGCTGATTGATCACGGCGTCGGGCGTCGCGGCCGGAGCGAAGACGCCGTGCCATTGGAGCGCCTCGTACTCACGCACGCCCTGTTCCTGGACGGTGCGCACCTCGGGAAACACACTCGAACGCTCCCGGCTCGATACGGCGATCACGCGCAGCTTGCCGCTCGCCACGTGCGGCTGAACGATCGGCGGCACGAGGAAAGCCATCTGCGTCTCGCCCGAGAGCACCGACGTGAGGCTCGGCGCGGCGCCGCGATAAGGGACGTGCTGCGTATTGATGCCGAGCTTTGAATTCAGGAGCTCCATCGTGAAGTGCCCGCTCGCGCCCGCACCCGAGGAGCTGTAGCTCAGCGATCCGGGCTTCGCCTTCGCGAGCGCCACGAGCTCTTTGATGTTTCTCACCGGCAGCGAGGGGTGCACGGCGAGCACCAGCGGTATCGAGATCGTCATCGAGACCGGACGCAGATCGCGCTGCGCATCGAAGCGCGCGTTCCTGGAGAGCACCTTGCTCACAGCGATCTGCGATGCGGTGTAGAGCAGCGTGTAACCGTCCGGCGCTGATCTGGCGACGAATTCCGACCCGATGTTGCCTCCCGCGCCGCTGCGATTGTCGATGACGATCTGCCGGTCGAACTGGCGCGCCATGTCCTGCGCGATGGCCCGACCGAAGAGATCGGTGCCGCCGCCTGGCGGATAGGGCACGACCATCGTGATGTTCTTCGCCGGATAGCCGTGCGCGCCTGCGCAAGTTGCAAGGCCGAGCGCTGCAAGCGCAATCCAGCCCAGGGTCGGCGTTGATGTACGTCTCTTCATGCGCTATTTCCTCGTTGTGAATTGTTCGAGCGATTCAGCGAGCCGCCCGTCCGGCAATCGTAGCGGTTCATAAACAGGATCGCTGTAGAGTGCCCACGGCAGGATGACGCCGGAGTGCCCGCCCCTGCCCCCGGCCACGACGATTTCGACATCCGCCGGCGATCGGGTGACCGCGTGGAAACCAGCCTCGCCCTGGGTCGGGGCAACCCCGACGATCCCGCGGCGAGCCACTTGCGCGTGTGGGATACGCGCACGCGCGTGAATCTCGCGACGCAGCCGCGCCTTGTCGTAACCGCCGTCGGCGAGCAGCCGCGCGTGGTCCGGGTTCAACACAAGCACGAGGCACCCCGCGACGTAGGCATTGTTGCTGCCCATCGTGGTGCAGCAGTCGATGATGGTCTCCATGAGGTCCGCGGCAGTCGTGCTCACCAGGTCCATCACCGCGTGCGGGGGTTCGGCCTTGAGCACCATGACACACGTCGTCGACGCGTCGTAGCGCTCTGCGTGCATGAGCGGCCATGCGCTGAGGGACGGCGACTCGGCCATGCAGTAGGTGTATTCCGCCGGCGAGGAAATGCACGCGAGATCGGCATGCCCGGGTACCGCACGACAGACATTGAGCAGCGCCAGATTGACGGCGCGGCCGAGCGTGGCGTTGGCTCGAAAGCCCGGACCGAGACAGCCCTGCCCGCCGTACAGACCCGTCTCCAGTGCGATCGGCCCGCTTGCAAGCACGAAGTGCCCGCCGCTGAACGAGGTCGTCACCGCCTGCAGCAGGCCGTATTGCGGCCGCGAGATGGCTCGCAATATGGTGAGTAGAATCGGCACGTATTCAGGTTTGCAGCCGGCCATGACCGCCGCGATGAGCGCCTCGCGAATGCGCATCGGGGTGCCGCTTGGTCCCACACCCTGCACGATGACTTCGTCGGGATCGAAAGGACAGTAGGCCCGCATCGCCTCGTAGCGAAGCTGCGTCGGCGCGACCACAGGCAGGCCGTCGCCGATGTGCAGGCGCTCGAATTCACGATCAACGAAATCGCTGCCGGCCCCTGGATCGATAGGCAGCAGGCCGTCTTCCGCCGCCGGTTCCGGATCGACCTCGTAGTCGATGCGGGCCAGTGCATCGAGGGCCGGGCCGTTGGTGCTCAGCATAGCCACGATGCGAGGCACGCAAGCCGCTGCCTGGCTGCCGACCGCGTCCGCATCGCTCGGCGGATAGATGTCGAAAGCCACCAGGCACAGCGCGCCGGCGCGGTAATGGGCGTGGGCGACGCAAAGCTGTGCGCCGGGATCGGCCGTCAGGCACACCGTCGGGATGCCGAGCTTTTCCATCTCGACGGCCAGCGTGACCATCGCCGGGCTCACCCCCATGTCGGCCAGCCCGATCACGGCGGCGGTCACATCGAGCTCGCAAAACCGTCGGGCGATTGCGGCGATGTCGCTTCCGGTCTTGCCGCGTATGGACTCGCGATGATCGCAGAACCGCGCGACACCGCGCGCCTGCAGCCCCGCCTTGATGCGCTCGAAGATCAGGCCGTAATGGCCCACATCCATTTTGGCGTTGTCGTAGAACAGGACCGTGCCCGCCGCGAGTGCCGCCGGATCCGGGCGTGCGGCGAGCTTCAGACGTGTGAGCGCGAGCGCGCCCCGGGGATCGAGGAGCCGGTGGGGATGACCGTCAGGTCTGCTCATCGATGGTAATGATTGCCCGTCATGAAAACGCCTGCTTTATGAAGAATCGAACTGGCACGCGCCGGACTTTCGGTTCGATCGGCCCGGGTGCGGACGCGAACGACTTCGGCCGCAATCGGAAGAATACGTCAGTTCTCCTCGCCCGCGCCGCGCCTTCAACTACGCCACGACGTCGGGATAGGGCACCTGGACTCAAATCCAGTCGGCAAGCGTCAAAACCAGTCCGAGCGCCACGGCCGCAGCGCCGATCCAGAGCAGCGTGCTCAGCACCTCGCGCGCAGCCGCGCTCGATCTCAGTTTTTCGTACAACTCTCGCATCAGCACCTCCGAATTCCAAACCCGCGCGACTTTTGCCGCGCCATTGTCTGGAGACCGGCTGTAGCGGCTGGAACTTACGGCGGGGTTCTCGCGACGCCGCGGGGGCCATAGCCTCTACGCGATGTTCCAGTCATTCGAGACGAGGGAAAAGTTCCGGTCCGGATGGGGCACTTCATTCCGGCACCGCATTCCGGCAGCGAGCGGCGCAGCGGAAGATCGGGACAGGGATCGAGCAAGCGAGGGCTGGAAGGATCGACCTGCGCGCAGCAAATGCTGCAACCCGAGTCCTTTTCTACTTGGGGAGGTCCCCTGACAGTTTCCCGAGGCCGCGCCACGCGCGCGCAATCTGACGATCCATGTCCTCGATCAGCGACGGCATGAGGGCGATTTCCGCCATCAGGCAATTTCGTTCCAGACTCGCGATTTCATCCGCCTCGCCGGACGACCTAAGCGGCGTCCGCCGAGCCAGACGCGTGGACTGGAGCACCGACAAAACCTCGAATCGAATCTCCAACTCGATGCCTCGGCAGATCAGCGTTTGCCGCGTGAGTATCAATCCTGCCAGGGCGAACGACTTGGATTCAATCATGATGCCGCACTAATTCTTCGATGCTCGTGCAGCTCATAACGGCCGGGCGGAGCCAAGATTTAGAGCGCAGGCGCAGGTGACGCCGAAACTGGCGGCGGAAATCGCGTCCGATCCTGCCCATCCGCTCTGCCATACCTCACGCCCCTCGATGGACTCGCACCGGAACGCCCCGCGATCGGAATGACACGCGGATTGCCGCCTCATGCCAGATCGAGATCCTTATGCTGGATCCCGAGGAAAATCGGCTCGGCCTCGCGGCGGTGGATGTTGATCTTGGCGTTGTAGACCGAACGCGTCAGGCCGTGCTTGTCGCGAACCGTGTAGTGGGTCACTGCAAACGTGCCGTCGTCGCGGCTCTCACCGGTCAGGTAGCAGCGAAAATCCTCGATCTCGTCGCCGGAGATGACGAGGCCCTTGAGCTGCTCGAGGGTCGACGCGGTCCGGTCGACGAAATCGAGCGTGCTGTGCGAGACCATCTCACCGGTCTCATCGTCTTTCAGATCGACCTTGAAATCACCCAGAATGATCTGGCCGGGCAAGGCCTTGTCGATCATTCGCGCAAGCTCTATGGTGACCTGGCCGACGATGTAACCGAAGGTTGTCGGATTCAACGCTTCGACCTGATAGAACTCGTAGTGCTCGCCGATGTGAAACGCCGCGCGCAGCCGCGGCACCGGGAAGCGCTGCGCCTTGCTTTGTGCGACCGCGTTGTCCGCAAGTATCAGCATCATCAGCTTGTACAGGGCAATGTTGGCCTCGGGTGTGCGGGTCCGATTCCAGATATAAAAACCGTCTCCCGTCGTCGTGCGCGCGAAATTGATCTGGATGTCCTTCGACAGAAGCTGCCGATACGCGGAGTTCACCGAGTAGGTCAGGCTGTTGAGCATCGCAACCTGCTCGAGCGGCGAATGCAGTGAAAACCCCACGGCGTCCAGCAGCACAACGGCTCTTTCGCGAAACAGCGTGACGCCGTAGCGCGTCACGAGGCCGTTGATCAGCTCGATGCCCACGGCCTCGTCGATCCGGAATCTCGCCGCGACCACACGCGAGGAGTTCTCCAAGGCCCGGCTGATCCGCTCGAATTCCTCAGGGGGCGCGAACTTTGAACCGGCGAGTATCTTGTTCATGAACTGCTCGGCTGCAATCCGTTCTTCCGCAACGGTCGTATCGGCCGTGAACGATTCGGCGATGGCGTAGTGGCGCACCAGGAGGAAACGCAAATCCTGGCGCTCGCGCGTCCACGCCAGAATCACGTTTTCGCCCAGATTCCAAAGCTCGAACAGGGTGTCGTCCAACTCCGCCAGCGCCCGGCGCACCGCAGAGGTCAGCGGCTGATCGCTCCCGCCGGCACTCGCGAGTACATCGAGCCAGCTCGAGCGTTTAATGCCGGCCTCCCGGGGCGGATCGCATTCTTTCAGAGCTCGGCATCGGCAGATCGTTTTTGTTCATCGAAAAGTCTCCGGCTTCTTGTTGGGAAGCGAGCATACCGGTTTGGCGACAGCGCATCAAAGGCCTCCGCACGGCCGGTGAGGTTGCTCCCGGGTGCGGGGCCTCGTCACACTCGTCCGGACGGTGCACGCACGGGGGTTGAGCGAGTGCTGGATCGGAAGCCTCGAGATAGACAGCGCAGAGGAGAGAAACAGCGCGGCCGATATTTTCGGGCGCCTACACCGGTGTTTTCACTGCGGTCACGTAACGTCCGAACCACTCGGGAATCTCGGTGTAATGATTCGTACTCGTGTGCCAGCCTAGTCCCGCCCCCCACGCTTCGCGGGTGTCTGCGATCGCGCGCTGTTCGTCGACCACATAGCCCATCGCATTGAGCTCGTTGCTCGAGACGCCCATGAATTGATCGCTCCGATATCTGCGACACCACGGACTTCTGGTTGCGAAGTCACGCCACTGATGCTCCAGCATGACGAGGTCTGCCACCTCCATGATGCATTCGCCGCAGGCCGCAACGCCGGGATTGAGTATGACTTTCTTGCCTCGAGCCCTGACCGCTTGCGCGAGCTTTTCGTAATAAGGCAAATTGCCCTGGTTCACCAGGGCATCCGACTCGTCGAAGAAAATGCCATCCACGCCGCCCTGCAGGTATTCGTTCACTTCAGTTACGGCAGCATCGCCATCGGCGTTACCCCAACCGGTTTTGACATAGGCGTATACCTGAATGCCCGCGCCGTGCATCAGCGCTAGCACAGGCGCGCTGATGTTGCGATGCTCTTTCGAGCTCGTCCAGTAGTTGGCGATCAGCAGGGGCACGCCCGTTGCGGCGATGGCGCGCGTGCTTGCGATCGGCTGCCCCCGAGTATCCGAAGTCAGCCACCCATAAAAAATTGCATAGGTATTCGACATGAGTCCTCCATGGGCACGGCTGTTGCTGAAAAAACGACGCCTGCCTCCTCGTCAAGAGTGCAGGCCGGCCGAGCAAGGGATTGCGGTCGAATCGCCCTGGCAGACGGCCGGAAATAGTCTGCGCCTTTCTCTGCCGTAACGGAATGGACAGCGGCGGAAATGGACAGCGAAGATCGAGGGACATCCGCCATGCCGCAGGGAGGCGGTGTCGGCGCTACGCGGCCTGTGAAGTAGTTCGCGGCGGAGAGTGTGTCCAGTGTGTCTGCCGCCGCTCATAGCGGAGACTTTCAGAAAGAAAGCTTACCGCCGTCTTCCCGCCAGACGCTCAGGCCTATCCGCACGTACAACCTCAGCGCGGGTTGTGCCGTCCCGACCCTAATCGACTTCATCCCCGTCGCTCAACGCACAGAGCGGGCACGACTCACCGTAAGCTCCGGTCACCCGTTTGACCGCCGCAAGCAGCTCGTGCGTATCGCCTTTGAATATCTGGACGATGGGATCCTGCGGATCGATCAGACCGGCAGCCAGCGCTTTGCGGGTGAGGCTCGACGTGTGCGCCCTGTAAGGCTGACCGTGATAGGGGCACTCACGCAGGAGTCCGATAGCGATTGCGAAATCCTCCGCGGCCCACTGCTTTCCGATTTGCTGATCGCTTTGCGCGGGTACCGCGAGCGGCGTTCTGGCTACCACCATGACCGCCTCCATGTGCGTATTAATTTATCGTGCTCTACGCAGCAATGAATATGCCAAGGAGCGGCATTTATACCGCAAGTAGCATGATCGAGCGGCAGATCGGGATGCACGCCCCACAGGGGGCCGCAAAAGAATCAACCAAACTATTTCGAACGTTCAAAACTTTTGCCAGATCCCGCCGAAGATCATGGTAAAGTTTGCCCCGCTCGCCGGAGCGCATGACCGAATTACACGTTCGACTCTGGCTGCCAGACATCTCCTGAGGAGGAGGGTGTGGAGGTAACTTAGCAACACGCATTCGCGGTGAATACCGGCCGGGGCCATGCCCCGGTTTTTTTTGCTGCGCGTCAATTGCGCATCGTGATCGCCATGCTCCCTGATCCACAGTCCCCACTGTGCTACGCGCCCTCCTCCCTTACGTCGCCGGCGCGCTGACTGAAGCGTAGTCCTCGTTGAGAGACCCACGATCCTGCGCGTCGTTCGTCTGCCCGGGGCATGTGCCTTGCACCGCGCCAGTGCGGAAGCCTACACGCGCACTTGATCCGGAAGCGGTGGGGCTCTTCGACAATGACTTCAGGGAGCACTCGAAATGGCCGATCGAAATCAATCAGGAACGGGCTACGACGATGAGCAGGATAGCCGGCGCGAGAAATCAGCCCGCGATGAAAGCGCGCCACGCAGTGGTTTGAGATCGCAGGGTTACGGCACTCAGACGAGCGGCGGAACGCAAAGCGGGCGCGCCAACTATGAAGCGGTCGAGGACATCACGCCAGGTGCACCAGCCGTGAAGGATAAGGACACCTCCATGCACGCCGCCCGGCCCGGTGACCCGCTCGATTCACGGGATGACGCCTCCAGTACCGAAGGACGCCCGACCGAGCGAAGTGGGCCCGGCACGACGAGCTCGCACACCGGCGGCGGCACGCACTCCGCCGACACAGCGACCGGCGCTTCGGGCGGCGCGAGCTACGGCGGCGCGACCACCCGCCTCTCGGACGAGTCCAGCGCCACCCAGGATGAGCGCGGCAATGCGCCGTCGGGCGGCCCGGGTAGCGCCCGCGGCCTTGCCGGCCAGAGCACGAGCTCGAGCTCGACAACGAAGCCACCGCGGAGCTGATCCCTCACATTCGGCTGCAGTCGCGCATCCAGGCCAGGTTTTCTTTGCCGCAATGCGGCACAATGCTTGCTCCGGGCGCTCGACGCCCCCGTTAACAAGCCCCCGGCCCCCGCATGCGCCTTTCTTCCTCCACTCGTTCTCGTCCCGCAATGGCGCCGTTGTCTATCGCCCTGTTTCTGGCGCTCAGCCTCGCGGGGTGTGATCAAAGCACGATCGCCCCCGCACCGGCCCCGGGCGCAGACAGTCCGCAACAGGCTTTCCCCGGCCCGCAACAGCAGGCCGACGCAACGGCTACGCCGCGCGCCCAGCCGAGCGGTCTTCCCGATTTCACCGTCCTTGTCGAAACGCAAGGCCCTGCGGTCGTCAATGTCGTGACCACCCGCAGCGCCCGTGCAGGCGGAACTGAAGCGCCCGACGATCCGCTCTTCGACTTCTTTCGCCGCTTCATGCCGAACCCGCCGGATGCCGGTCCGGGACCCGAAGGCCGCGGTCAGGGGCTTGGTTCAGGTTTCATCATCAGCGCCGACGGCTACGTGCTCACCAACGCCCATGTCGTCGCTGATTCGGACGAGGTCACAGTACGGCTCGCCGACTCACGCGAGTTCAAAGGCAAGATCGTCGGCGTGGATGTGCGCACCGACGTGGCGCTCCTGAAGGTCAATGCCACCGGGCTCCCGACCGTCAAGCTGGGCAACTCGGAAACCCTGAAGGTGGGGGAGTGGGTCGCCGCGATCGGGTCGCCTTTCGGTTTCGTCAACACCATCACCGCCGGCATCGTCAGCGCGAAGGGGCGCTCGCTTCCCGACGAGAATTTCGTGCCGTTCATCCAGACCGACGTCGCAGTGAATCCCGGCAACTCGGCAATCTACAGCCGCACCGGCGGCTACATGGGCGTGTCGTTCGCGATTCCGATCGAGGTGGCTCTGGACGTCGGCAAGCAGCTGCAGGCGACGGGCCGGGTGACTCGTGGCCGTCTCGGCGTGCAGATCCAGGCGCTTACACCCGAGCTGGCGAAATCATTCGGCCTCACCGACACCAACGGAGTACTCGTTGCCCTCGTCGAACCGCGCAGCCCGGCAGAGCAGGCAGGCCTGCAGCCCGGCGACGTCATCCTGAGCTTCAACGGCAAGCCGGTGAAAAACGCCAACGAGCTCCCCCGCGTCGTCGCGGCCACGAAACCCGGAACCAGCGTGACCCTCGACACGTGGCGCGGCGGCAAGAAGCTTCAGGTCAAAGCCACGCTGGGTGAATTTCCGAGCGAGAAGGTCGCACAGCAGCAAGCACCCGACGTGCGCACGAGGTCGAATCGGCTGGGGTTGGTCGTGCGCGAGCTCGCGCCCGCGCAACGCAAAGGGCTCGGTATCGAATACGGCCTCGTCGTCGAAGGTCTCGCCAGTCCGGGGCCGAACATGCAGGTGCAACGCGGCGATATCATCATCGCGGTCAACAACGTCTACTTCAAAAGCCTCGACGAATTCAACCGGCTGGTGCAGCGACAACCCGCAGGAAACGTCGTCGCGCTCCTCGTACGCCGCGGTGATGCGGCACTCTACATTCCCGTGCGGGTCGGGGCGGAAGGCAGCAAGTAGGTGCTTCCCACGAAGCCGTCTGATGCGGGGCTAAGGGGGCGGATACGCCCAGCCGGGCGACGCAGCCCCTCTCACCTCACCCCTGGAACGCGTGCACCAGGGCGCGCAGGATGAAGAAACCGGCCGCGCCGACAAGGATCATGAAAGCGCTCAGGCCGAGCATCAGCAGAATCACGAACCAGCGGGTCGACCGCCTCGCGCGCCCGGGATTGTCCAGATAGGTCTCGAGGAGAGCGAAATTGCGCTGGTTCGCTTTCCAGACCGCGTCGAACACGTCGCCCAGGATCGGGATCATCCCGATGACACCTTCGACTGCCACGTTGAGTGCCATGCGTACGAGCATGCTGCGCGGGGCCCCCACCCGGGCGGCTTCGCGCACGAGATAGCTCGAGAGCAACACACCGAACAGATCGCCGAACCCGGGAATGAGGCCCACTATCGCGTCGATGCCGATGCGATACTTCAGACCCGGCAATCGGATCGAATTGTCGAGCAGCCAGGCGAAGCGCCCGAGACGACGGCGTACCACATCATGTTCACGCATCGTGCATCGCAGGTCTCGAACCTTTCCGGTTAACGCTCGGTGACATCGGGGTCGAGCCCCGCAAGGCGGATGAGCCAGGCGACCACCAGTCCCGCGAGCAGCGGCCATCCTTGATTGAGAGCAATCGCAGCGCCTGCAGCACCGCCATACGCCGCCGCCATCAGCAGCAGGCCGCGATGCCGCCTGCGCAGGTAGGAGAACGCCAGCCCCAGCGCGAGGACGATGAACAGCCCGGAAAAGAGGTAGAGAATGATTTGCACCGGGGGATTGTAGACGCGAGGCCGCGGTATGCGCTCGCCCACACACCTCTGTTAACATTCCGCGAGCACAAACGCAGACCACCCTGAGGCTCGCTCTCTTGGCTGTCCACAAACCCCGCCGCGCGCTCGGCTCGTGCTGCGCCGCACACACGCTGCACGACGGCCTTTCCGACGTCACCTATGTGCTGCTGCCGCTGCTCGCCCAGACCTTCGGGCTGTCGCTCGCACAGGTGGGTGTCGTGCGCGCCGCCCATCGCACGGCGATGGCTGCTTTCCAGATTCCGGCGGGTCTTTTCGCCGAGCGCTTCGGCGAGCGCAATCTGCTCGCGCTGGGAACGCTCGTCGCCGGACTGGCTTTCGTCGCTCTGGGCAGTGCCAACGGCTTCTGGATGATCATCGTCACGCTGTTCTTCGCGGGCCTGGGCTCGGCCGTCCAGCACCCGCTCGCCTCGACGATCATCTCGCACGCCTATCCGGATGCCGGACGGCGGGCGGCGCTCGGCACGTATAACTTCTTCGGCGATGTCGGCAAATTCGCATTCGGCGGCGCCGTGAGCCTGTGTCTGTTGGTCGGCATTTCGTGGCAGGTGCCCGTGACCGCCTTCGGCGTGCTCGGCATCGTGACGGCCGTTGCCATTTTCTTTTACGTCGCCAATACGGCGCCGGGCGTGAGCACCGGGGCCGATGCCGCTGCGGCACCCCGAATTTCAGGATGGGGAATCCGCAATCGCAGCGGCTTTACCGCGTTGTGTCTGATCGAAATCCTCGACTCCAGCACGCGCACCGGCCTGCTCACCTTCATTGCATTCCTGCTCATCCAAAAAGGCATTCCTGAAGGCTGGGCGGCACTCGCCGTGCCGCTCATCCTCACCGGCGGCATGGCCGGCAAGCTCGCCTGCGGATTCATCGCCGAGCGCCTGGGCATCATCCGCACCATCGTGATCACCGAAGTGGCGACGGGCCTCGGCATCCTGGCGACATTGGCCCTTCCGGGAATCGGCGCGATGATTCTGCTGCCGCTGCTCGGCGTGGCGCTTCAGGGCACCTCGTCGGTGCTGTACGCCACGATCGGCGACCTCGTGGACAAGGACCGGCTGCCGCGCGCGTTCGGTCTTTTCTATACCCTGGGCTCGATATGCGGCATCGCCGCGCCGCTCGGCTACGGTTTACTGGGCGATGCCGCGGGCGTGCACACCGCGATCGCGGCAGTGGGCATCGCGGTATTGCTCACGCTGCCACTCACGGCGATGCTGAGGCCGGCGATCGATACGACCAAACCCATCGTCGTTTGAACACAACAACCTCAACCCCACTGAACCGGAGGCGTCATGGCTCGACAGCGCATCAGTTATTTTCCGCTCGACAAGATGGACGGTGCGATGCGCGCCGAGATGGACCGCTGCGCGCGCGAAGGCACGCCGCGGCCTGAAAGCTCAGCAGTGCGCGCGCACGTTCCCGGCGCGTTCTGGGCGTTCGCAAACTCGTGGCGCGACATCTTCCACACCGGTGTTTGCGATCACGCGATCAAGGAGCTCGCCCGGCTTTACGTGTCGCGTTCGGTGAAGTGCGAGTTTTGCGGGAACCAGCGCTCGATCAAGGCTTTCAGCGGCAAGCTCGACGAAGCGCAGGCCGACGACCTGATCAATTTCGAGAAATCGGACAAGTACAGCAATCGGCAGAAAGCCGCGCTCGCCTACGCCGAGGCGATCACCTGGCGGCTCGAGACCGACGACGCATTCTGGGCGAGACTGCACGCGCATTTCAGCGAACCCGAGCTCGTCGAGCTCGGCTGCTTCATCGCGCTTACGATGGGTCAGCAAAGCTGGCTACGACTCCTCAATATCGAGCATCACCAGGTAATGGGCGGAACCGCAGGCTCGATGGCGCCCGGATTCGAAGACGCTGAAGCGCTCGCAAAGGCGAAAGCGTCACCGGACTACTGGGCGAAACAGGCGGCGCGCCCGAAAAACGCCGCCTGAGCCTCGCCGTGAAGCGGGGCGCACCTGGCCGCCCCCGGCCGGGCTTGATCCTAGGGACGCTCTGATCAACCTCATCGTCATGCTGGCGTACGCCGGCATCCATGGTTAACGTGTCGATCGAAATGGATTCTGGCCTTCGAGGCTGTGTAAAAACTCGCTCAGAAAATTGTCGGTGGTACGACCACACACGTTTCTCTGGCTTTCGAACTGCGCGGTGGTACTCAATGCTGAGTATCGATGCACTTCGGACTCTTGCGTGGGAAAGTTTTTGTCGCACCGTCGAAAACTCGGGGTTTTTACACAGCCTGCTTCGCCAGAATGACGCTGACTAGCGCACCTGGGCTTATTCAAAGCTTTCTTACCGGCACTGCTGATCAGCTGGTTCCTGCTCAGAGGTCGCCTACGCCGCGACCGCTGCGGGCGTGCCCAGCTGCTTCGCACCCGAAAGACGTGAAGCGCGGACATACACGTAGCCGTCGAACAGCCTGCGCTGCGTGCGATAGAAAGCACCCTGCTCCGCGAACCAGACGCCGCCGTCATTGCGCACCGTGGCTGCAACCGTCAGGAGGCCCGAGGGCATCGCAATCCTGATCGGCGCCTCGAGATCATCCGACTTGCGGGTGACGGCGTGGACCACGCTGCCTCCGAGCCTCGCAGCGACCGCCATGCACAGCGACGCGGTCAAAGGCAGCGCGCGATGCGGCTGGCCGTTCGAAATGATGCGGCCGGTCAGATCGATGCCCCCCGCTGCGATTTTCTCGCCCGTAAGCGTCAGCGCGTCCTGCGGACCCGACACGAAACCGATGAACGGCACCACGCGCTTCGCTTTGGCCGCTTCCGGTGTGGCGGCGATGCCCATCGCAACCGACGCCGCGAGGCGTATGGCCTGAAGGCGTTCGAGCAGATCGACGTTCGCATCCAGCGCTTCGGGCATTTCGATTCCCGTGAGGCCGAGCTCGTCGGCGCGCACGAAGCAGCACGCATTGGCCGCATCGACCATCGAGACGTTGAATTTTCCGTGTCCCGGCACGTCGAGCACTTCGGCCACGCGCCCCGTGGGCAGGAGCTTGCCGGTGGTCGCGCCCCCCGGCTCGCGAAACTCGAGCCGGACCGGTGAACCCGTACCCGAGACACCGGGGATCGCGAGATCGCCGTCCACGGCTGCAAGCCCGTCGTCGAGCGCGAACCGCGACCAGATGATCTTGCGGGTATTGGTGTTGTGCACCCTCACCAGCGCCTCTTTACCGTTGGCCTTCACCAGGCCTTCATCGAGCGCATAGGGACCCATCGCAGACGACATGTTGCCGCAGTTGCCGCTGTAATCGACTTTCGCTTCTTTCACGGCGACCTGGGCGAAGGTGTAATCGATGTCCGCGTCGGGCCGGGTCGAAGGGCCGACCACGCACACTTTGGACAGCGATGAAATGCCCCCGCCCATGCCGTCGAGCTGGCGCCCATACGGGTCCGGGCTGCCGATTGCCGCGATGAAAATCTCGTCCCACAACGCGCGGTCGCGCGGCAGGTCTTGCGCATTGAAAACGATTGCGTTGCTCGTGCCGCCGCGCATGAACACTGCCGGCATCCTGATCTGCTTCATGGTCTCTCCTTGTCCCCGATATTTTACATAGCAGGCGTATCCCCTGCCCGGAGCTAGGCGTGATTTGCGTGATCTTCAACCGTCCGCGCCGGTCACGACGCAGGGACGCCACGACGCTTGCGCACCCTCAGCGACGCTGTGCGCCTCGAACGTGTCCCGCGGAGCCGGAAGAATCACTATCTGGACTCGAGATGGTGCTGTCCCATCGTGGCAAGTAGTTGGCCATTCCAGTTTGAGCGCCGATGCGGTATTCTACTGTACTCGCTATGTCTCGCGATTTTGGCGCCGCCCGCTCATCCGCACGCGCCTTCCTCCTCCGCACCAGTCGGCCTGCAGTAAAGTCCATGATATGAATAGGCGGAATGTGAACGCCCTATGAACACGTCTTGCGCCCAATTTATCTAGTCGCACTCACCACGATGCTCGTACAAGGCTGCCACATGGGCAGCCGCGTCGTGGCCACGCTGTTTGCAATCAAGCTCGGCGCCAATCCGTTCGAGGTCGGCGCCCTGATCAGCGTGTATGCGGTCTTCCCCCTTTTTCTCGGCGTGTATTCCGGACGCATCTCGGATCGACTGGGGCCACGCCGTCCGATGCTCGCCGGCACGCTGGTGGTCGCCGTGGGGCTGGCGCTGCCTTATTTCCACCCCACGCTGCCCGCGCTTTATCTCTCGTGCATCCTGATCGGCAGCGGCTTCGTATTCTTCAATGTGTCGAATCAGACGCTCGGCGGAGCACTGGGAACGGCCGCGGAGCGCACGCACAATTTTGCAACGCTCGGTCTGGGCTATGCGGCAGGCCATCTCTTCGGGCCCGTGCTCGCAGGTTACGCGATCGATTATCTGGGTCACATCTACGGCTATCTGATCTTCGCTGTGGTGGCCCTGGTGCCTGCCGCGATATTCGCCCTCGACAGGCGATTCGATATCCGGCGCGCGCAGGCCGCTCGCGTCGCAGGCAACACGCTGGGGCTGCTGCGCCTGCCGCTGCTGCGTCGAGCCGTCATCGTGAGCGGTCTCATTACGACGGGGTGGGATCTCTACGGCTTCTATGTGCCGATCTACGGTCACTCGATCGGGCTCAGCGCCTCGACCATCGGGAACATCCTCGGCGTCTTCGCCCTCGCGACCTTCGTGGTACGCGCAGTGGTGGCGAAAATCACCCACCGCTTCGGCATCGAGCCCGTGCTCAGGACGGCCGCGCTCGCGGGGGCGGCGCTTTTCATACCGTTCGCTCTCGTCGAATACGTTCCCCTGCTCTTTCTGCTTTCGTTCGGCATCGGACTCGCCCTGGGCTGCAGCCAGCCGCTGACGCTCAACCTCGCGTACAACTACTCGCCGGAGGGCCGCGCGGGGGAAGTGACCGGACTGCGGCTCACGATCAACAACATCACGCACGTCGCCGTACCCCTCGCATCCGGTGCCCTGGCGGCAGTATTGGGTGTCGCGCCGGTCTTCTGGACGTGCGCCGTGCTGCTGGCGGCGAGTGGCTATCTCAGCCGCAAACCGGGCTGACGCTTCATGGTTCTAGTCGTACTGCTCAGCATGTCGATCCACGCCTGCTACATCGGCAGCAAAGTGGTCGTTTCGCTGTTCGCGCTCGAGCTCGGGGCAAGCCAGGCGACGGTCGGCATGCTCGCCGCCGGCTACGCGGTCGTCCCCCTCGTCCTCGGTGTTTACACCGGCCGCCTCACCGACACCCACGGCGTGCGTATGCCGCTCATGCTCGGCGCGGTTGTCACCGCAGTGGCGATGCTCACCGGCTTCGTCTGGCGCGACCTTGCAGGATTATTCGCGGTGGCGCTGCTCATGGGCAGCGGCTTCGTTTTTTTCAACGTCTCGATACAGACGCTGGTAGGTGCGATCGGCCGACCGGAGCATCGTCCGCGCAATTTTGCGTGGCTCGCGATCGGGTATTCGCTGTCGAGCCTGATCGGCCCCGTGTTCGCCGGCCTGTCTATCGATCACGCCGGGCACACGCTCACGTTCCTGTTCTTCTCGTTCTTCCCGCTGCTCCCGATCGCCCTGCTGCGGCTCAGGCCCGAGCTCGCGCACGTCACAGCCTCTGCGCCCGGCGCCAGGAAAGGCAGCCCGATGGAACTGCTGCGCGATCCGCCGCTGCGCAGGCTCATCATCATCAGCGGGCTGTCGGTGGCATCGTCCGAGCTCTTCGCGTTTTACGTTCCGGTGTTCACACACCAGCTCGGCATGACGGCCACCACGACCGGCCTGATCCTGGGCTCGTACGCGGTGGCGATCCTGCTCACCCGATTCATGCTGGGGGCGCTCACGCGCCGGCTGCGTCCCGACCAGATCATGTTCAGCTTCCTGCTCGTGGCCGCCTGCGCGTTTGCCGTTTTTCCGTTCTTCCGCAGCGCCTACGCGCTCATGGCCGCCGCTTTCATGATCGGCATTGGCGTGGGCTGCACGCAGCCGCTGCTCATGAGTACGGCATACGAGAAATCCCCGCCCGGGCGCACGGGAGAGGTGACGGGCCTGCGGCTCACCGCAAACAACGTGGCGCGCGTGGTGATGCCGCTGCTCTCCGGGGCGCTCGGTGCGGCGTTCGGCGCCTCGCCCGTGTTCTGGCTGAACGCGCTCAACCTCGCGTGGATCAGCTTTCTGTCGCGTCGCTGACCGGGGGGACGACCGATCGACGTTTGCCCACCGCGAACGTGATCGATCCATGGCGCGCATGACACGCGAGGTGCGCCTCACTACAATGAATCCACAACCTGCAGCCGAACTCCACCGACCCGGCCGCGACCCCGAGAGGAGCTCCACATGAACATGGATCGCCAGTCCGTTCCCGCAGCAACCCGCGAGGTCGCCGCATGGATCGCGCAATTGCGTTACGACGCGCTTCCCGAGCGCACCCGCGAAGTCGTTCGATGCGCGATACTCGATACGCTGGGCTGCGGGGTGTACGGTTACAACACACCGTGGGCGCAGATGCTGCTCGCGTGGGCACGCAATGGCGGCGCAAAAGCCGATGCCACCGTATGGGGTGATGCGAAGGCCTCGCTGAGAACGGCCGATGCGGCACTCGTGAACGCAACCTCGTCGCACGCTTTCGAGCTCGACGATTATCACAACGCCAAACTCCATCCGGGCGCGGTCGTCGTTCCGGCTGCCATCGCGACGGCGGAAAGGCTCGGCGCCGACGGCAAACAGCTCGTGACCGCGATCGCGGCCGGATACGAAGTCATGATTCGCTCGAGCCTCGCCCTCAACCCTTCGGCTGCGCGCCTGCGCGGCTGGCATCTCACGGGCGTATGCGGTCCTTTCGGCGCGGCCGCAGCGTGCGCCGTGCTGATGGGCCTCGACGCGGAGCGTACGGCGTGGGCGCTGGGCCTTGCCGGAACGCAGGGCGCGGGTCTGTGGGCTTTCAATGCGGACGGCGCGATGAGCAAGCGTCTGCACGCAGGTAAGGCAGCCCACTCGGGCGTGCTCGCGGCCGAGCTCGCGCAAATCGGGTTCACCGGCCCGACACAGATTTACGAGTTCGAAGACGGCGGGGTGCTGAAAGCGTTTTCCGATGCGTCCGATCCCGCGCCGCTGACGGACGAGCTCGGCAGCGTCTATCGGCTCGACACGACCTCCATAAAACCTTACTCGTGTTGCGGCAGCACCCACTCCTACGTCGACGCGGCGCTCGCGCTGCGGCAGAAGATCGGTGCGCCGTGGGACCCGAAGCGACCCGTGAAAGTCGGTTTGAGCAAAGTCGTCGACGTGCAATGCGGTTTCGATTATCGCCCGACCAACGTGCTCAACGCACAGATGAGCCTGCGCTACATCGTCGCCGCCGCGCTGATGGAAGGCCAGGCGCTGCCGCCGCAATTCAGCGATCAGAAACTGTTCGATCCGGGGCTGGTTGCGCTGGCGGAGTCGCTCGAGCTCGTCCACGATCCGAAGCTCGACGCGCTGTATCCGAAGAACTTCGCAGGCTGGGTCGCAGCCGAAGCCGACGGCAAATGGATCCGCGTGGACAAGCTCGATCCGTCGGGCTCGCCCGCTGCGCCGATCGATGCGCGCGGGATCACCGAGAAATTCCGCGGCATCAATGGACACCTGCCGGTCGATCGCATCGCCGAGACCGCGCTCGACATCGAGAAGCATACGATCCGTGACCTGCTCGCGTTGCTGGTCGTGAAAAAATGAGACATAGCTGCCAGAACATTGCCGCCCCATTCGTGGTGATGTGGTGATGTGGTGACGTGGTGACGTGGTGACGAACGTCGCCGCTGGTGCAGATTCAACCTGGAGGAAAATAAATGAGCGTCGTCGCACACGCGCTGGGTATCACGCTGATCGCAACCGTCTGCTTCGCGGCAGGACCTGCGGCCGCGCAGGCAAACAAATATCCGAACAAGCCGATACGCATGATCGTTCCGTTCGCGCCGGGCGGCGGCACCGACATCGTGGGCAGAACGATTGCGCAGAAAATGTCGGAAACACTGGGGCAGACCGTCGTGGTGGACAACCGCGCGGGCGCGGGCGGCACGATCGGGGCTGAAATGGCCGTGCGCGCAGTGCCCGACGGCTACACCCTGGTCATGGTGTCCGGCAGCTACGGCACCAATGCCGCGCTCTATAACCTGCCATATGATCCGATTGCGGACATCCAGCCGATCGCAATGATCGGGGAATCGGGTTTCGTCCTGTCGCTAAACCCTTCGGTTCCAGCGAAGAATGTGAGCGAGCTCGTGAGCCTCGCGAAAGCCAAGCCCGGCGCGCTCAACTACGGCTCGACCGGCACCGGCGGCATCACGCATCTGGCCACCGAGCTTTTCGAGCTCGTCGCGGGCACCAGGATGACTCACATTCCGTACAAGGGAACCGGGCCTGCGATCACCTCGCTGCTGGGCAATCAGATCCAGCTGCTGTTCGCTTCGCTGCCGGCGGCGATTCCCCACGTCAAAGGAAACCGCCTTCGGGGAATTGCGGTCTCGATGGATAAGCGCACGAATGCCCTGCCGGGCGTACCCACCGTGAACGAAACGGTCAAAGGCTATGAAGTGGTGCTTTGGTACGGGGTGTGGGGACCGAAAGGCTTGCCCAAAGACATCGTGAACGTCTGGAACAAAGGCATCGTGCAGGCGCTGCAGGCAAAAGAACTGCAGGAGCGCATGGCCGGAGAAGGCATCGAGCCGGCAGGCGGCCCCCCCGAGCAGTTCCGCGCCGCGATCAAGCGCGACGTCGAAAAATGGAAGAAGGTCGTCAAGCAGGCGAAGATCACGGTCCAGAGTTGAACGCGCGCCGCGTCGAACGCGGTGGTGAGCGTCAACCTGCCGCTTGAGTGAAAGAACACAGGGAGCCCAGGTTTTCCCTGCATGAGCGCCCGGGCCTTCGGTTAGCGATCTCCGGCTCCGGCCATTGCGGCCGGTTCAGGCGGGGTGCCAGCGCTCTTCGGTTACGCGCGCACGGCCTTCGCGTTCGAGCTTGATGAGATGCGCGTGCAGCGAGCGGCGCGCCACCGGGTGCAGTTTCGCCGACACGTCATCGTACGCAACCACCACGAGCTCGTCGAGCGTTGCGGGATGCCTGTGCGCAAGCGCAGCGACGATCTTGCTTTCGCGCTTCAGACGATGCGCGATCAGGCGCCGCGCTTCCTCGTGCGGCGTGTCGATCCGGTGGCCGTGGCCGGGCGCGAGCGCGGCCAGGTCGAGCGCGAGCAGCTTCTCCAGCGATGCAAGATAAGCCTGCATCTCCCCGCCCGGCGGGGAAATGACCACCGTCGAGCCCTGCATGACATGGTCGCCGGTGAAGAGCAGCTTCTGCTCCTCGAGCAGGTAGCACAGGTGGTTGGACGCATGTCCCGGCGTGTGAACCGCCCGCAGCGTCATCCCGTCGACGGCAACCGTATCGCTGTCCTGCAAAAGCAGATCCGGCGCGAAGTCGCCGTCCTGCCGCCCGTCCTGCTCGGCAAGGCGACCCGCCACTCGCGCACCGGTGGCGGCTTTCAGTGCCGCGGCCGCCGGCGAGTGATCGAGATGGGTGTGAGTACAGACGATCCACTTGAGGCGCTCGCCCACCGCTTCGCGCAGCGCCGCGACGTGTGAATCGATGGCCGGACCGGGATCGACCACCACCAGCTCACGCTCCCCGATGATGTAGCTGTTGGTGCCGGGGCCGGTCATGACGCCGGGATTCGGTGCGGTGATGCGCACGATGCCAGGGGCGATCGTGACTGCGACACCTGGAATTATGTTTTCCATAGTCCTTGAGCCTCGGCTGAAGCAACCTCGTCGTAACCGGGATCGCCCGGAAGCAGACGCTCCCCTGCGGGGCCGATGCGCGGCAGAATCGCGGGTGCCACCGGACGCGCGCGCAAATGCGCGATCAGCGCGTCGGTCGTGTCGAAAGCCGCGAACTGCTCGAGCGTGCGTATCGTCGGCGTCCGCATATTGTATTCGCCGGCGCGGTGGCGCTCCACCGCGACGCGCGGATGCAGCCACACGTGGTGTATCGCTTCGACATTATCCGGCAGCGCCTCCTGGCCTTCGGGCGCAACGGCGGCGAAAAAACGCGTGTCGTAGCGGCGCGGCGCGGTGACCGGCGTAATCCAGTGACTGAAATACGTGAGGCGGTCGACAGCGAGTCGAAGGCGCTCGCGCTCGAGTATCTCGGCGAGTATGTCCTCGCCCGCATTGAGTCTGCGCCGGTATTCGGTGAAGCGCTCGATCCGCTCGGGGTGCCCGGGATGCACGAGCTCGCCGTCCTCGCCGTAGGCCAGCAGCACGCTGGCTTCCTCGAACGACTCGCGTAATGCCGCCGCCCAGTAACCCAGGCCGCCACGGGATACGCCGAGCGCGGCGCTGGCGAGTGCATCATCGAGCCCGGCGCAGCGCGACAGCACCGCATCGACCTGATCGCCGGAATCGAGACCGCCGCCCGGGAACAGAAACATGCCCGGCATGAAGCCCGACTGGAAATTGCGCTGGAGCAGCAGCACTTCGAGGCCGGAAGCGGTATCGCGCACGAGCGTCACCGTCGCCGCGGGTAAAGCCGGTACGGGTGCCATCAGCGATCGCTCAGCAATTTGACGAGGCTCGACGTGTCGAGCCTCCCGTGACCCTGCTTCTGGAGCTTCGCGTAGAACTGGTCAATCAGCGCCGTTGCGGGAAGCCCGGCGCCGTTCGCGCGTGCTTCCTCCATCGCGATACGCAAATCTTTGCGCATGAGGTCCACGGCGAAGCCGAAATCGAATTTTCCGTCGACCATGGTCTCGCCGCGGTTCTCCATCTGCCACGAGGTCGCCGCGCCTTTGGAAATCACGCCCAGCACGCGCTTAGCGTCGAGCCCTGCTTCGATGGCGAACGCAATGCCTTCGGCAAGTCCCTGTACCACGCCGGCAACGCAGATCTGATTGACCATCTTGGTTTTCTGTCCCGCGCCCGACGCGCCCATGAGCGTGACGGCACGCGCGTAATGCGCAATCACCGGCTGTGCGGCGGCAAAAGCGTGCTCGTCGCCACCCGCCATCACCGTGAGTATCCCCTGCTCTGCGCCCGACTGGCCGCCCGAGACCGGTGCGTCCAGGAACGCGAGCCCGCGCTCGCGCGCCGCGCGATCGAGCTCGACCGCAACCGCGGCAGAGGCCGTCGTGTGATCGACGAACACGGCGCCGCGCTGCATGCCGTGAAAAGCACCCCCCGCGCCGAGCGTCACGGCTCGCACGTCGTCA
>JBKJKJ010000039.1:0-12951 GCA_046597455.1 Burkholderiales bacterium | reverse complement strand
CCCCCGGGCGCAGGTTCGGCGCCGGATCGGCTCGCAGGCGTCTTTCACCCCCACGTTTCGCGCGACGACTGCATCCGGTCGAGAGTGTCGCGCAATGGTTTTCTCTACGCCCTGTCGCGTTGGCGTGCACTCGATCGCGCGGGTCATGCGCTCGAGTGGGATCGCTGCGGCGTGCTGCAGTTGCTCAGCGGCGGGGAGGCGGGCAGGTGGCTGGGGGGCGCGATCGAAAGCCTCGATTATCCGCGCGACTATGCACAGCACGTGGGGCGCGAGCGGGCCGAGGCGCTGGCAGGGTGCCGGCTGAAATGCGAAGCCTGGTGGTACCCGGGCGGCGGCTGGATGCGTCCGTCGAGTCTCATCACTGCGCAACTCGAGGCGGCGGGTCGCTATGGAGCCGCTGACCTGCTCACCGTCCACGCGGGTACGACTGTGCACGCGCTCAGGCGTGCAGGCGAAGGATGGCGAGCGTGTGCCGCCGACGGCAGCGTGATCGCGACAGCCCCGGTCGTGGTGCTCGCGAACGCGAACGATATGACGCGCCTGGCTTCGATCGGCCAGCCGCTCAATCGCGTGCGCGGGCAGGTGACGTATCTGCCGGCCGGTGCTGTGGCCGCGCCGCGCGCGGTGGTCGCCGGTGCGGGCTACGTGCTGCCGGCTATCGACGGGGTGATCATGACCGGGAGCACGTACGACCGCGATGACGACCCGCAACCGACGATCGCGGGACACGAGGCGAATCTGCTGCGCCTGTCCCGACTGCTGGTGAATGCGCCGGTCGCAGTCGACGCCTCGACGCTCGAAGGCGCGGTGGGATTTCGCTGCGCGGCCCCCGACCGGATGCCGCTCATCGGCGCCCTGCCGGACATCGACGATGCACGCGAACACAAAGCCCAACTCACGGGGGCACACCTCGGCGATTTGCCCCGGCGTGCGGGGCTTTATGGGGTGTCGGGTTTTGCTTCCCGGGGACTGGTGTGGGCGGCGCTGGCGGGGGAGATGGTCGGCGGCCTGCTCGAAGGCGAACCCCTGCCGCTCGAAGGTGATCTTGCCGATGCCCTGGATCCCGCGCGGTTCGTGTTGAGGCAGTTGCGCTGCGGCACGCTAAGCCCGAAGGAGGCATGATCGGGAGCATGTCTCCAGAGGCGTATCACACATTGTTGGTGTTCTGCGGGGTCTCGGCCGCCGCGGCCATCGCGGCCATACAGCGCCGCGAGAAAACGTTCGAGCCCACAGAGGGGCAGGCCGGCAGCGACGTGGTGTGGGTACCGACCCCGCCCGAACTGGTCGAGAGAATGCTCGATCTGGCGAAGGTGACGCCGCAGGATTACGTCATCGATCTGGGGTCGGGGGACGGGCGCAGCGTCATCGCGGCGGCGAAGCGCGGGGCACGCGCACACGGCGTGGAATACAACCCGAAAATGGTCGAGATGTCGCGTCGGACCGCGGCGGCAGAAGGCGTTGCGGACAGAGCGACCTTCGACGAAGGCGATCTGTATGAGGCCGAGATTTCACAGGCGACGGTCCTCGCCCTGTTTCTGCTGCCTGACAATCTGGACACGCTGAGTGCGAAGTTTCTCGCGATGAAGCCCGGCACGCGCATCGTCACCAATCGATTCGCCATCAGGGGATGGGACCCTGATGAGCTCAGCCGGGTGGGCGGTGAGTCGGCCAGCTTTTGCACGGCACTGCTCTATGTCGTGCCGGCCGCGGTCGCGGGTGTCTGGCGTCTCCCTGACTCCGAGCTCGTGCTCGCGCAGACGTTTCAGATGCTTGCCGGGACGTTAACGCAGGATGGTGAGACCACGCCGATCGAGAACGGCCGGCTGCGCGACGATGACATCAGCTTCAGCGTGCGCGGCGCCCGGTATGCGGGGCGCGTGGATGGCGACGTCATCACGGGTCAGATCGAAGGGAAAATGCCGGGGAACTGGACAGCCGTGCGCACGCGATCGTCCTGAGGGTCGAATGCTGGTGCCGGGTCGTTCGGGACGATCACCGAAGGGGCGCGCCACGTGATCGAACGCCGGCGCGGCCCGCGAATATAATGCGCGATCACATTGAGGAGAGCTGCCGTGGCCCAGGCCCCGACTATCGATACGCACGCCCATTATTTTCCCGAGTCCTACCTCGACCTCATCGCCAAGCACGGCCAGCGCTGCGGCACGACGATTTCGAAGGATGCGACAGGCAGAACGTTCATCCAGGTCGGCCTCATGTTGCGTACCGGGCCGATCGTGCCGCTGTTCATCGACATTGACGCGCGCCTTAAAGAGATGGACCGCCAAGGCGTGAAAGTTCACATCCTGTCGCTCACACAGCCCATGGTCTACTGGGCCGATGACGACCTGGGCATGCAGCTTTGTGTCGCATTCAACGATGCGATCAGCGCCGCGCACCTGAAGCATCCTGACCGCCTGTTCGGTTTCGCGTGCCTGCCTTTTCAGAATCCGCAGCTCGCGCTCGAAGAGCTCGAGCGCGCGGCGAAGCTGCCGGGAATCCGTGGCGTTTATATTGCGACGGTCGTGCGCGACCGGGATCTGTCGGACCGCAGCTTCTTCCCGGTGTATGCGCGCATGGAAGAGCTCGGGCTGCCGCTCTTTTTGCATCCGATGATGATCAACAACGAGCGCATGAAGCAGTACTACCTCATCAACCTCTGCGGCAACCCGTTCGAGACCGCGCTGGCGGCTTCACACCTCATTTACGGCGGCGTGCTGGACGCGTTCCCGAAGTTCGAGATCTCGTTGCCGCACGCCGGCGGTGTGCTGCCGATCCTGCGCGGACGCCTCGATCGGGGATTCCACACGCGCAGCGAGTGCAAGACCATCCCGCGCCCGCCGAGCGAATACCTCAAGCGCTTCACTTACGACACGATCAGCTATGACGCGAAGCTCCTGCAGGATCTCGTCGATCTCGTCGGCGCCGACCGCATCCTGATGGGCAGCGACTACTGCTTCGACATCGCGTACGAGGAACCCGTGAAAATCGTGACGGAAATGAAAACGCTGTCGGACGAGCAGAAGCAGATGATCCTCGGGGGGAACGCGATCAAGCTGCTGAAGCTTTAGTGCGCCGACGCAGCGAGCTGAGGATCTACTCCAGCTTGATGTTCGCCGCTCTCGCCACTTTCACCCAGCGCGCGATTTCCGCTTTCATGTGCGCGGTGAGCTTCTCGGGTGGCGTGCCGATGAGCTCGAGGCCCAGCACGCCGGCTTTCTCCCTGAAATCCGGATTGGCCAATGCCTTGTTGATTTCGGTATTGAGCTTCGCGACGATATCTTTCGGCGTTCCGGCGGGCGCATAAACCGCGTACCAGGTGTCGAAATCGATCGGGTAGCCGAGCTCGATCATCGTCGGGATGTCGGTCGCGAGCGCGGCACGCTTGGTGCTGGCAGTCGCCAGCGCGCGCAGCCGCCCATTGCGCACGTAAGGCAGCGGGAGCTGGATGATGTTGAAACCGACCGTGACTTCGCCTGCTAGCAGTGCGCTGTGCAGCGGCGCTGCGCCTTTGTAAGGCACGTGCGTGAAGTTGGTCCCCGTCATGAGCTTGAGCTGTTCGAGTCCGAAGTGCTGCCCGCTGCCGGTGCTGGGCGAGCCGAACGTGACTTGGCCCGGCTGCGACCTGGCGAGTGCGATCAGCTCTTTGAGGGACTTCACCGGCAGCGAAGGATGCACGACCAGCAGATTCGGCTGGGCCGCGACCAGCGAGACCGGCTCGAAATCCTTCAGCGGGTCGTAGACAAGCTTCGGATACAGCGCGACCGAAAGCGCCTGGGGCCCGATGCCGCCCAGCAGCAGGGTGTGGCCATCGGGCTGGGCTTTCGCCACGAGCTCGCTGCCGATGTTGCCGTTGGCGCCCGCGCGATTCTCGACGATGAAGGGCTGGCCGAGAGTTTCATGCAGCCGCTGTCCGATGTTGCGTGCCATGAAATCGTAACCCCCGCCTGCCGGAAACGGCGCGATGATGCGAACGGCTCGCGTCGGATAGCTCTGTGCCTGCGCCAGTGCTGCGCTCGTGAATACGGCGAGGCAAAGCGCAATGGTTGTGAGCGAAAAAGTGTGACGGCACATCGATGTCTCCTCCTGATGATTTTGTGCGCGCATGGTAGCATTCGCGCGTGAAAACGAAGACCATCACCGTGCCGCTGCGCGACGGCACCATGAGCGCCTATCTTGCGATTCCCGATCGCCCACCGGCGGGCGCTGTTATCGCGATCATGGAAATCTGGGGTGTGAACGACACCATGCGCGAGCACGCGCATGAATTCGCCAAAGCCGGTTTCGTATGCCTCGTGCCCGACCTGTTCTGGCGCCAGGAGCCGGGTGTCGAGCTTTCCGACGGCAAGCCCGAAGATGTGAAGAAGGCTTTCGATCTCTACTACGATTTCGATTACGACCTCGGCGTGCGGGACATGGAGGACACGGCGAAATTCCTCGAGATGATCCCCGAGTGCAACGGCCGTGTGGGCGCGGTCGGCTATTGTCTGGGCGGCAAGCTTTGTTATCTCATGTGCTGTCGCACCGAAATCGACTGCGCCGTCGCCTATTACGGCACCTACATCGAGCACAACATACGCGAAGCGCCGAATCTTCACCGACCTTTCATGCTGCACATGGCGATGAAAGACCGCTGGGTGCAGGCCGAAGTGAACGAGCTGCTCGAGCGCAGGCTTGCACCGAACCCGCTGGTCACGATACACAAATATCCCGGCGCCGATCATGCGTTCGCGCGTCACGGCGGCAGGACGTACAGCAAGCCCGAAGCGGACCGCGCGCTCGCGCTCACCGTCGATTTTTTCAAGAAAAACCTCGCCGCCTGATGTAGCGGCAGGATGAGGAGAAGTAGTGCAGAAAAAAAGCTCAGCATTAGCAGCCTGTCGGACTTACCAGTCGAGACAGGCTGCTAAAAGCAAAACCGGCCGGGTGTCCACAAAATATCATTTCAAAAACCCTCAAGAACATGTTTTCGACTTCAATTCGGCCGGCCGGTTTTGCATAAGGAGCTTGTCGCATCGCAAGTCCGACAAGCTCCTAGGGGGGTTGCTTGCGGCGCTGGCGGTGCTGACCCCGCTATCGATGGCGCAGGCGCAGTCCGGCAGCTACCCAAATCGTCCGGTACGCCTGATCGTGCCCTCCGCGCCCGGGGGCCCCGCTGACATCGTCGGTCGGGCCGTGGGGCAGGGCCTGTCCGACATGCTTGGCCAGCAGGTCGTGGTCGACAACCGCTCGGGGGCCGGCGGCAGCATCGGCGCCGAGTTGCTCGTGCGCGCCGTGCCCGACGGCTACACGCTCATGATCAGCCACTCCGGCCCGCTCGCCATCGAGCCGCTGCTGCACGCCAAAGCCACCTACGACCCGGCGAAGGATTTCGCGCCGATCTCGCTCGTCGCCTCGTCGCCGTACCTGCTGCTGGTGAAGCCCGGCGTGCCGGCGAAATCGGTGAAAGAGTTGATCGCGCTCGCCAAAGCGCGGCCGGGCACGCTCAATTACGCGTCAGGCGGGCCGGGCACCGGGATACACATGGCGGCCGAGCTTTTCAACCTCGTGGCCGGTGTAAAGCTCACGCATGTACCTTACAAAGGCGCAGGGCCCGGCATGACCGCGCTCATGTCGGGCGAAGTGGACATGATGTTCAACGGCGTGTCTTCGGCGCTGCCGCAGGTGCGCGCCGGCAAGCTGCGTGCGCTGGCGGTCGCCGGCGCGAAGCGCAGTGCGCTGCTGCCGGACCTGCCGGCAATTGCGGAAAGCGGGCTTACCTACGATACGTCGGGCTGGTACGGCTTCGTCGCGCCGCGCGGCACGCCTGCGGCCGTTCTAACCAAACTGCACGGCGACATCGTGAAAGCGCTCAGCACGCGCGAAATGAAAGAACGTCTTTCGGGCCTGGGCATCGAGGCCATCGGTTCCACCCCTGCCCAGTTCTCGACGTTCCTGCGCGAAGAGCTGACGAAGTGGAGCAAGGTGATCAAGGCAGCGGGAATCAAGGCTGATTAGGGCGCATTTACGAGCAGGGCCTTGGTTGGTAGCCTGAAACCTTGGCATCCTGGCACGCCGCACACGCATTGGGCAGTGTCACCGTTTCCGATGACGGGCACGGCGCCTTGATGCAGCGAATCCCCGTGTCGCGCTACGCGCACACCGGCCGGAATTCCTCAGTGCACATTTCCGGCCGTGGCGAAGCGCACGCGACGAAGTCGGATCGGGTTTCGGCGGGGCCATCGGTAGGTGGCGGCACGGCGCAGGCGCCGATGGTCAACAGCACGATCGCTGCGCGTAACGCCACCAGGACCGATTCGGCAATACGATTCGCGGTGATCAAAGCGATGGTGGGCGTATCAAGCCCAGCTGTTTGAGCATGCCCAGATCATCGCGCACTGCCGAGTGCGCCAGGATCAGACCGTCGCGCACGCGAAAGCTGTGAAACTGCAGCACCTCCACCGTCCTACCCGTCGGAGCGACGCCTGCGAGCATGCCGCCGAAGGCCTGCGCCATCGTGGGCTCACCCCGATGCGTGCCGGTCATGGTGACTTTGCAGACCACGCGGTCGTCTTCCGCGGTCGCCTCGTCGATGCGGTAATGAAAATCCGGGAAGGTGCTGAACAGCGCTTCGAAGACTTTCTGCATGCCCTCGCGCCCGACGGTGCGGCCGTGATTCTTCGCGTCGGTTGAATAGAAGTTCGCAGCGGCGACGGCATCGCGACGGTTGATGCCTTCGGTGTAGAGACGGGTGATCAGGGCTTGGTTGTCGTTGGACATCTGGGTTCTGTCTCCGATTGGATCAGGTGGGGTTTCACTCCGCTTTGATCCCCGCCGACCTGATCACTTCCGCCCACGTCTTCGTCTCGGTACCGATGCGCGCCGCGAGCGCCTGGGGCGTGCTGGTTTCGATCGTCAGGCCCTCGCGCGCCGTCGCTTGCTGCACGTCCGGCGCCTGAACGGCTTTTATCGCCTCATCCCTGATGCGTTGAACGATAGGGGCCGAAGTGCCTGCGGGCACCAGGAAGCCGAACCACGACGTCAGCTCGAACCCGGGGAATCCTGACTCCATGATCGTCGGCACGTCGGGCGCGAGGTGCGAGCGTCGCGAGCCGGTCGTGGCAATAGCCTTGAGCCGTCCCGCTTTCACCTGCGGCAGGGACGACGCGAAGCTGCCGAACAGCACCTGGGCTTCGCCCGAAAGCGTTGCCGCTGCAGCACCGGCGCCGCCCTTGTACGGGATATGCACCATGCGGATACCCGCGCGCTTCTGGAAAAGCTCGGCCGCGAGATGCAAAGGGGTGCCGACGCCGCCGGAAGCGTAGTTGAGCGCACGCGGCTTCGCCCTGGCCAGTGCCACGAGCTCCTGCACGGTGTTGGCCGGCACGCCCGGATGCAGCACGACCACGTATTGCGAGGTCGCGAGCTGCGTGACGGGCTGCAGGTCTTTCGCCATGCTGAACGAGAGCTTGTAGAGCGAGGGGTTCGCCGTCACTACGGAGCTCAGGCCCATGAACACCGTGTAACCGTCGGGTGCGGCGCGAGCGACGATTTCCGCGGCGATGTTGCCGCCGGCGCCGCCTCTATTGTCGATGACCCATTGCTGGCCCATCGCCTCCGACACCTTCGGCGTCATGATGCGCGCGAGCGCGTCCACGCTGCCACCGGGGGCGAACGGCAGCAGCAGGCGGATGGGCCGGGCGGGATACTCGGGTGGGGCGGCGCCGATAGCCGGCATGGAAACAACCAGCGACAGAAACGCAGTACGAAAAGTCGCGAATAGGCACCGCATCACGCATGTCTCCCCATTTACGAGCTTTGCTGCTGTTGCGCGAAAGTGATTTCGATGAATTCCGCGGGATGCGTCACTGCAAGCCGGACGGTGACGCGCAAAAGACCGTCGAGGATGTCGTCAGCGGTCATCGTTACGCCCAGGCCCGCTTCGACGCTGAAAGCGTCCTCCGGACGCGCCCCCGCCAGGCCGCCCTGTTTCCAGATCCCGGTCAGGAAGTTCTGCAACATGCTCTTGACCGTCACCCACGTATTCGCGACATTCGGCGCGAATACGTATGCCTCCACAGCCTGTCGGATGGATGCCTCGAGCATCAGCACGGTGCGGCGCACGTTCACGTAGCGCCAATCCTGACTGTTGCCATCGAGCGTGCGCGCACCCCACACCAGGGTTCCCCGCCCCGCAAAAGCGCGAATGACGTTGACCGCTTTGCCATCGAGGGGGACGTTCAGATCTTCCTGCTCTTCATGCGTAATATCGACAGCGGGCGCCGTAACGGCGCTCACACCCACATTGGCCGGCGCCGCCCAGACGCCTCGGGAGTCGTCCATCAGGGTGTAGATGCCTGCCATCGCACCGGAAGGCGGCTGCAGGTTCAGTTGCGCCTTGATGTCGTGCAGCAGCCGCACATACGCCGGCGAAATCACCGACAGCGTCTCATGCAGCGCCGCCCGCTGCGCGTCGGATGCCGCATCGATGGTTGCGAGCTTCGCGATTTCCGCCTGGAGCGGCGCTCGCCGGTTCTCCGGCTGGGAAGACACCTCATCGGTTAACTGCTTTTTCAGGGCGCCGGTATCCAGGAAGTTGGCGATGCTCAGATCGCTATCCTGTACCACGGTGCTTTTCAGCCAGGGGTAATAGGCGGCGCCCAGGCTCAGGTGATTCGTGATCGATTCCCTGAAGGGTGCGATGCAATCGCCGGGACTCTTGAATCCGTCGTAAACGTCGAGAATGGCGAAGCGGTTCTGAGTGCTCGCGCAATGCTTCAACGACGCATTCTGCACTTTCGCACATTCGGCGACGCTCGTGAGCGAAACGGCATCGGGCACCACCACCAGAGTCGGTTCCTGTTCTTTCTCGAGCGTGCCCATCGCCTCCGTGAGAACGCTCGCGCTCAACGCATCGGCATAGCTGCCCGCCGAAACGACGTAGCACGCGCCGCCGCCATTCTCGTAAAACATCTGCATCGCAAAGTAGAGGCGATACAAGGGGTCCGGCGCGACGGGCAGACCTTTGTCATCGAGTGAAAATCTATGGCGCGGGGCATGGCCAAAGAAGATGTGGAATTCGTTCAGGCTGGTGATCCGGCAGGGCTGCCGGTGCAGCGACTTGCCCTGGTATTCGGCTCTTTCGGTATGACCGATGAAAGCCGGAACGGCAGACGCAACGGCTACAACCGAGTTGGGGAAGGCGTTCTCTTCGGCGATGTATACGCCGGGTGTTGTGTATTGAATCGCCATGGCCGTCGCCTTTCGATGTCCGCGTAGGGGTGTGGCACAGCGGCGTGCCGGGTGGAGGGCCGGGTGGAGCGCTTACGACAGCACCGTGAGACGCTCGCGTCGACGATCCATCGCGTGCTCCACGCGCCGCAGCCCGGCGACGGTTACATCGCGGCTTGACCGCACGACACACCGCTGCTGAAGGTCGAGGTCCCGCGCCGCTCATGCGCCGTAGCGGGACCGCAACCCACGCCTGCGTCGCCCCTACTTCAGCTCCAGCCCTGCCGCCTTGACCAGCCCTTGCACGCGCTTGGTCTGCTCGCGCCGGAAAACGTCGAGCTCCCCGCGCGGGGCGCCGATGATCTCTATTCCCAGCACCTTGAGCTGCTCACCGAACTCGGGCTCCTTCACCGCTTTCACGACTTCGGCGCTCACCTTGTCGAGTATCGCGCGCGGCGTTCCGGCGGGTGCAACGATGCTGTACCAACCGAAGAGGTCATAGCCGGGGACGGTTTCGGAAATCGATGGCACGTCGGGCAGCAGGAAAGAGCGCTTCTTGCTCGTGACGCCGAGCGCCCGAACGCGGCCGCCCTGGATCATCGGGTTGACCGCGGCGACCACGCCATAGGTCATATGGACTTCTTTCGCTGCCGTGTCCCCGAGCGCCTGCGCGACACCTTTGTAAGGCACGTGCAGCATCTTGGTGCCGGTGAGCTGCGTGAGCATCAGTCCGCACAGATGCTCGGAGGCGCCCGTGCCGGCCGAGCCGTAGCGCAGTTGCCCCGGCTGCTTCTTGGCAAGATCGATCAACTCGGCGACGGACTTCGCCGGCACCTGCGGATTGACCACGAGCACGAAAGGCGTGGAGCCGATGAGCGCGACCGACGAAAAATCTTTTCCGAGATCGAACTTGACGTCGGGGAATACCGACGTGGCGACGAGGAGCTGCGAGGTGAGCATCATCCAGGTGTAGCCGTCAGGCGCCGAGCGTAGCGCGAGCTCCGCGCTGATCACACCCGCTGCGCCCGGTCTGGAATCGACGACGATGCGCTGTCCCCAGGCCTTGTAGAGGCGCTCGGATACGAGGCGGGAAATGATGTCCGGTCCTGACCCGGGCGCGCTGCCGATGATCAGCCGCACGGGCTTGTCGGGAAAGGCCGGCTCGGCGGCGTGCCCGGCAGACAGCGTCAGGGCCACAGGGATTGCAATAGCGGTCAACAGTTTTCTGGTTTGCATATTTGTCCTCATAGTCATCCTCCTCTGGCATCCAGTATACGGCCGGGCCCATAATGCGCCCAGCGATTCATCCTTTTTGGAGAGCCTCATGTCCGTGCATCCGCTATCGGCCACACGCGCGAGCGACCCCGTCACGCAGGCGAAAATCCATCTCGCCGCGGCGCACCGCCTCGCGGTTTTCCACGACCTCGAACAAGGGATCGACAATCACTTCACCGTCACCGTTCCCGGCCGGGACGACCAGTACCTGATCCTGCCTTTCGGCCTGCACTGGTCGGAAGCGCGGGCGTGCGACATGATCGTGTTCGACGAGTCCGGCAAAACGCTCGAGGGTGAAGGCGACGTCGAGCTGTCCGCGCTGTGCATCCATGCGCCGATCCATCGCATCAGCGGTGCGCGGGTCGTGCTGCACACCCACCAGACGTGGGCGGTGGCGCTCAACATGCTCAAGAACAACCGGCTCGTTCCCGCGAGCCAGACCGCGGCGTATTTTCACGGACACATCTGCTACGACGACGACTACGCCGGGAGCGCCGATACTCTCGAAGAGGGCGAGCGCCTGGCGCGCCTGATCGGCGACAAGCCGGTCATGTTCATGAAGAATCACGGCGTGCTGGTGACTGGGGAGACGATCGCGCAGGCGTATCGCCGGCTGTACATGCTCGAGCGCGTGTGCCGCGCGCAGGTTCTTGCGATGGGCACCGGCGAGCCGCTCGAGATCATCGCCGACGAGATCGTGCGCAAACTGCAGGCGCCTTCGCCGAACGACCCGCACCGCGACGATCGCGAGCGCCTGTATTTCGAGGCGATGATGCGGGTGCTGGACCGCGAACTTCCCGGCTACGCCGACTGAACGCTCACATCACCGAGCGCACGAGCCCGCCGTCGACCCGCATCGTCGTGCCGGTGATGTAGCTCGACTTCGCGGACGCAAGAAACGCCACCAGGTGTGCGAGCTCTTTGGGCTCGCCGATCCGGCCCAGCGCGGTCTCTTTTGCGCGTTCCTTCAGCGCGTCGTCCAGAGGCACACCGAGCTCTTTCGCCCGCGCGGTGACGTTGGAGAGCATGCGCTCGGACAGGATGGAGCCTGGACAGACGTTGTTGACGAGGATGCCGTCGCGGCCCACTTCGTCGGCGAGGCTTTTGGCCCACGCCACCACACCCATGCGCGTCGCACCCGAAAGCGCGAGCTTGGGGATCGGCTGATACACCGTGCTTGCGAGGATGTTGATGATCCGGCCGCTGCCGCTTTGCTTCAGATGCGGCAGGGCCTCGCGCGCCATGCGGGCGAAAAACAGCAGCGAGCGCTGGATCGCCGTCGCCCATTGTTCTTCGGTCGCATCGCGAGCGTCCGCCAGCGGTGGTCCGCCAGAGTTGCTGACCAGCACGTCGAGGCGGCCGAAGCGCTGGGTGGCGGCAGCGACGAGATTGCGGATCGTGTCGTGACGATCGAGGTCGCCGGCGAATGCCAGGACGTCGACGCCCGTGCCCTCGCGAATCTCTGTTGCGGCTTTGTCGAGATCAGGCTGCGAGCGGCTGCATATCGCCAGGCTCATCCCTTCTTCGGCCAGCGCCTGCGCGCACGCGCGCCCGAGGCCTTTGCTCGCGCCGCCGACGATCGCCACTTTGCCTTTCAACATGAGATCCATGAGGTTCCTCCCTGAGCCTTGTCCCGGAGTGCGGGGAAGGTCTGTGTTTTGTTACAGGCGCTCGGACAGAAGCGGGGATGGGTAATATAGCTCCGTTTGGCGGGATGTTCGTTCGCATCGTTCGAGCCGGGGCGTCGTGGGGTTCGACGGCGCCTGCACAGGAGAAGCTGCCATGATCAGCATCGTGACCCGGGCCGTCGTTCTCGCGCTGACTGCCGGTGGCGCGTGCGCATCCGCTTACGGTGCAACCCCCGAGTATCCCTCGCGTCCGATACGCTTTCTCGTGCCCTCCGCGCCGGGCGGCACGCCCGACATCATCACGCGGGTGATCGGGGCCGAGCTCAGCAAGCAGATGGGACAGCAGGTCGTGGTCGACAATCGGGCTGGCGCGAACGGCGGCATCGGCATGCAGATGCTCGTGAAATCGACGCCCGACGGCTACACGATCGGCTATGGTCCGGTATCGGCCGTTGCGATCAATCCGATCTTCACCCGGGTGCCTTACGACGCGCGCAAAGACGTGCAGATGGTGGTGCAGCTCGTGTTCGGGCTGCACATCCTGACCGTGACGCCGCTGCTTCCGATCAAGTCGGTGCAGGAGTTGATCGACTACGCGAAAGCCAATCCGGACAAGCTGACATACGGCTCATCAGGCAGCGGCTCGAGCCAGCATCTGGGCATGGAAATGTTCAAGCTCATGAGCGGCACGCACATGATCCACGTGCCGTTCAAGGCGATCCAGCTGGCGACCACAGAAGTCATTGCAGGCCGCGTGCACCTGGTCTTCGACAACCTCGCCTCGATGCTCCCCCACGTGCGGGCCGGGCGTGTGCGCGCGCTCGGCGTGACGAGCCTGAAG
>JBKJKJ010000580.1:0-14908 GCA_046597455.1 Burkholderiales bacterium | reverse complement strand
CGCGGGCGCAGGGAAAACAGCCTGTCTCCCCGGGACCGCCCCATTCGGTGGGAAGACCGAAGAACCGATTTGCAGCGAAACCAACCCGGAATCCGATGTTCGACAAAGTACTGGTGGCAAACCGCGGCGCTGTCGCCTCACGCGTCCTGCGCGCGCTCAACGAGATGGGAATCGCCTCCGTCGCCGTCTATTCCGAAGCCGACGCAGGTGCGCCTTACCTGCAGCTCGCGAGCGAGACGTATGCGATCGGGCCGGCGCCGGCGCGCGAGAGCTATCTGAACCCGGACACGATTCTGGAAGTCATGAAGAAATCGCACGCGGATGGATTGCATCCCGGCTACGGCTTTCTTTCCGAGAATGCGGATTTCGCGCAGCGTGTGATCGACGCGGGCTCGCGCTTCATCGGTCCTTCACCGAAATGGATCGATGCCATGGGTCACAAGACCCGTGCCCGCGACATCGCGGCCAGACACGGGATGCCGATGTCGAAAGGCTCGGACGTGCTGCCGGCAGAGCCTGAAGCGATCCTCGCGGCTGCCCGTGCGATCGGCTTTCCGGTGCTCGTGAAGCCGGCGGGCGGGGGCGGCGGAATCGGCATGCTGCCCGCGAACGACGAGTCCCAGCTGCTCGACGTCGTGGAGCGCTCGCGCTCGATGGCGAGCCGCGGGTTCGGCAACGCCGAAGTCTATCTCGAACGATTGCTCGAGCGGCCGCGTCACATCGAGTTCCAGGTGCTCGGCGACCAGCACGGCAACGCCGTGCATCTCTTCGAGCGCGACTGCTCGACGCAGCGGCGCAACCAGAAAGTGATCGAGGAGGCGGTTGCCCCGGGCATTGCGCGGGGAGAGATCGATGCGGTCGCCGACCGGATCGCCCACATCATGCGCGAGATGGGTTACGACAACATCGGAACCGTCGAGATGCTGCGCGGCGCCGACGGCTCGTTCAACTTTCTCGAGATGAACACCCGCTTGCAGGTCGAGCACGGGGTGACGGAAGAAGTGACCGGCGTCGATCTGGTGAAAGCGCAGATCCGATCCGCCGCCGGGGACAGGCTCAGCGACATACTGCCGCCGAAGATCGAAGTGCACGGCCACGCGATACAGGCACGCGTCTATGCCGAGGACCCGAAGAATTTCTATCCGTCTCCGGGCACGCTATCGGTGTTTCGTCCGCCGCAGGGTAACGGCATCAGAGTCGAGACCGGTTTCGCCGAAGGCCGCATCGTGACCCCGCATTACGATCCGATGATCGCAAAGGTGATCGTTCATGCCGATACGCGCGTGCACGCGATCGACCGCCTGGTCGAAGCACTCGAAGCGTTCGAGATCCAGGGGCTCAAGAACAACATTCCCGCAGTGCTCGCGATCCTGAAGTCCGAAGCCTTCCGCGCAGGTGAAGTGCACACCGGGCTGATCCCTGAAGTGCTGGGGAAGAAGAAAACGTGAGGGGTGAGGCGCGATGCGACGGGATTCGACACGAAGGGCACGCCAGCGGACATGGAAACGACGATGCTGATTGAGGAAGCCAGGAAGCAGCGCCGCACCGCGCTGGACGAAGCGGCTGGCAAGGCGCTGCTCGCGCAGCACGGCGTCGCAGTGCCGAAGACCGTGGTGGTGAAAAGCCCCGATGACGTTGACGCCGCATTGAAGGGTCTCGCGCTGCCGGTGGTCGTCAAAGTGGTCTCACCGGACATCCTGCACAAGAGCGACGCCGGCGGGGTCAGAGTCGGTTTGAAGACGCCACACGACGTGCGCGAGGCGATACGCGAAATGGCGATGCTGCCGAAAATCAGCAGCGCGCGCGTCGACGGGTGGCTGGTCGAAGAAATGGCGCCTTCCGGTCAGGAGATGGTGATCGGCGGATTGCGCGATCCCGATTTCGGTCCGCTGGTGATGGTCGGGCTCGGCGGGATTTTCGTCGAGGTCCTCGCCGACGTGTCTTTCAGAATCTGTCCGATCACGCGGCTGGACGCCGAGGAGATGATCGACGAGCTCAAAGGCGCGGCCATCCTCAACGGCGCGCGAGGCCGGAAACCCGCTTCTCGCGAGGCCATCATCGATGTATTGCTCAAGGTCGGCGGCGACAACGGGCTCCTCATGCAGCACGCCGACAACATCGAGGAAGCGGACATCAATCCGCTGATCGTTTCCGAGACTTCGGCCGTGGCGGTGGATGCGCGATTCATACTGACGGCGAAGTGATGAAGTGATGAAGTGATGAAGTGATGGAGTGACGTGGTGACGTGGTGACGTGGTGATGAGGCGATCGGGTGATGCAGTGATCAAGGTGATGTGGTTATGAGAAGCGAGACGCAATGAAACAGGAAGATCCCCTGGCGCTGTTCACGCCGCTGTTCGCACCGAAGACCGTCGCGGTCGTCGGCGCGTCGACGAAAGGCACCGCACTGCCGAACGTTTTCATACGCCGCATTCGCGAGTTCGGTTTCGACGGCGCGATCTATCCGATACACCCGAGCGCGACCGAGATCGACGGGCTGCCTGCGTATAAAAGTCTCGCGGATACGCCGCAGCCGACGGATTACGCGTATATCGCCATCGCCGCCGCGCAGATCGCGCCGCTCCTGTCTTCGGCCAACGGACGGCTGCGCTTCGCCCAGGTGATTTCAAGCGGTTTCGGTGAAGTAGAAGAGGGCCGCGACCTGCAGGCGCAGCTCGTCGCGGCCGCGCGCGAAGGCGGGGCGCGCCTGATCGGGCCCAATTGCCTGGGCATTTACACCCCGCGCGGGAAAGTGACTTTCGCCGAAATCGGGTCGAGAGAGGTCGGCACGGTCGGCGTCGTTTCGCAAAGCGGCGGTCTGGGTACCGACATCATCCGGCGCGGTTTCGCACGCGGGCTGAAGTTCTCGGGCCTGATCACCGTGGGCAACTGTGCGGATGTGACGCCGAGCGACCTGCTGGAGTTTTACTTCGCTGACCCGCAAACGCGCGTCGTCGGCATGTACATCGAGACCGCGAAAGACGGACGGCGCCTGTTCGACATCCTGCGCGGCGCGAAAGCGGGCAAGCCGGTGATCATATTGAAAGGCGGTCTGACCCGGCAGGGACGCGCCGCTGCGGCGTCGCATACCGGATCGCTCGCGGGAGACGAGCGGGTGTGGCTCGCGCTTTCGCGGCAAACCGGCTGCATCCTCGTCGACACGCTCGACCAGTTCATCGATACCCTGCTCGCTTTCCAGTCGCTCACGCCGCAACCGCAACATCCGACTCAGCGTGTCGCACTCTTCGGCAACGGCGGCGGTACCAGCGTGCTGGCCACCGATTTCTACGCGCGCCTGGGCCTGGATGTGACGCCTTTCGAACAAACGACGATCGACGCGCTCGCCGCGCTGAAGCTTCCGCCCGGGACGAGCATCACCAATCCCGTCGATTGCCCGGTGGGGACCCTGCAGCAGCAGGACGGCGGCGTTGCGCAGACCATACTGGACATCATCTATCGCTCGGGCAAGCCCGACGCGCTCGTCATGCATCTGAACCTGTCGGCGTTCGTCGGGCGCAGCAAACCCGAAGTGCTCGACAACCTGGTGCAGGCCGCGATGCGCGTTCAGGAGCACTATCCGGGGCAGGCGCACTTCGTACTGGTGCTGCGCTCGGACGGCGACCCCCCGCTCGAGCAGCGCAAGCGCGAATTCCGCGAGAAGGCGGTGGCGCTCGGGGTGCCGGTGTACGACGAAATGTCGAATGCGGGCCATGCGCTGGCCGCCATGCAGCAGTACGAGCGGTTCGTGCACAAGAGAATGACGAAGTGAGGAAGTGATGCGGTGATGCCGTGATGCAGTGACGGTAATGTAGTGATGCAGTGATGGGGTGACGAAGTGCGGCGGTAACGGCTTTCCTCATTTCCAGGCGACGTGAAAGACCCGAAAGCTCGTGATTCCGGATTTGATCCGGAACGCGTCGTCCGTCGCTTTAAAATGGGTTTCGTCGATTGCCGGAACGACGGATCCCGATCGGTCACTGACGGTTACCCTATCCGAGGCCATCCATGTATCGAAATGACTTTCGTGCAGTCGGTTATCCGCTGCGGCTCTACAGCGGCACGGACGCGCTGGAGAACCTGCCCGCCGAGCTGAAACGCCACGGCGCAAAGCGTGCATTCATCGTATGCGGCCGCTCGGTCGCGCAGAAGACACCGCTCGTCTCGCGTATACGCGGCATCCTGGGCGATGCGCTCGCCGGCGTCTTCGACGGCATGGCCAAGGAGTCGCCACTTTCGGCCGTGGTGGCAGCGCGTGATGCCGCGCGCGCGGCCGACGCCGACCTGCTCATCGCGATTGGCGCCGGAAGCGTGGTCCAGGCGACTCGCGTCGTCGCGATCCTGCTCGCCGAAACCCGTCCCGTCGATGAGCTCATCACCCAATATCCCGAGCACGGTCCCGCGATCAGCCCCAAGCTCCTCGCGCCCAAGCTGCCGATCGTCAACGTGTTGACCGCGGCGACCTCCGCGCAGAATCGCGCGGGCTCGGCGGTGAAAGGCGAGCACCTCGATCATCGCATGGAGTTCTTCGATCCGAAGACCCGGCCGGTCGCCGTGTTCTGGGACAGCGAGGCTCTCCTCACCGCACCACATTCGCTTGCGCGCAATACCGGCGCCGCGGTGTTCTGGCGCTCGGCGATGAACATGGGCGCCACGAGCATGACGCCGCTCGTCGAAGGTGACCGCCTGCAGGCGCTGCGGCTCGCGCGCGGCGCGTTGCCGCGCCTTGCCGATGCCAGTGACGCCGCGCCCCGCATCGAGCTTTGCGCAGCGGCTTTTCTGCAGAACCGCGACGCCGACGATGGCGGGATGCTCGTCGAGAAGCACTGGGTGGGGCGCGCGGTGTATGCGTTCGCCGCGGCGCTTTTCAACCAGCACGAACACGTGACTCAGGGCGAGGCGAACAACGCGCTCACCCCGGGCGTCATGCGCCGGCTCGGCTCACGCGACCCCGAAGCGATGTGCCACATCGCCGAGGCGCTGGACGCGTGGCACGAAGGCGATCCGGTGGATTCTGCCCCAGAGCGCGCGGCCGCGGCGCTTGAGCGTGTCTTCGAATCGATCGGCACGCCGACGCGGATTTCGCAGCTCAACATTCCCCAGGAGAGCCTGCCGACCATCCTCGAGCATTCGCTCAAGAACTTCAATGCGGACCCCAGGCGCGAATTTGTACGCGAGCGCGACCTGCTCTGGGACGTGCTTCAATCAACGTGGTGAGCCGCGTCGGTGCGCTCGCCCATCAACGTTCACGAAAGAAGAAATGGATACTTTGCAGGTTGGAATGAAAGACCGGCTGGATTGGGAAGTGACCGAGAGTCGCACCACCACGCGCGGCGAATTCAAGGTGTTCGCGACGCCTTTCATGGTGCAGTTCGCTGAGGCAGCGTCTTCCAGGCTGGTGGCGCCTCACCTCAAACCCGGGCAGGGTCAGGTCGGGCTCATGGTCAACATACGGCACATGGCGGCCACACCGATGGGGAAGATGGTGCGCGCCGAAGTCGAGCTCACGGCGATCGATCGGCGCAAGCTCACGTTTCACGTCGAAATCTTCGACGACGTCGAGCAACTCGGCGACGTGATCCACGAGCGCTTCGTGGTCGACCTCGACAAATACACGGCGAAGCTGCGCAAGAAGGTCAACGGCTAGGGCCGTCCTCCCCGTGGCGCTGACCGATCAGCGTTTTTCCATCGTCGACCTGTTCAGCGATCGCGGGTCGCGCGGGCGCCAGCGGCCGGAATCGACCTGTGCCAGGAACTCGGCGGTGAGCCGGTTGAAGAGATCCGGTTCCTCCACATTTACCGCGTGGCCGGTGTTCGGCACGACGCTCAGCCACGCCGAAGGACACACGCGCTTGATGAACAGCCCGGGTTCGAGACAGTTGTTGTCCTCGTCCCCCGTCATCATGTGCAGCGGAACCCTGAGCTGCGAAAGTCCGCGCTTCATCGAATAGACCGTCGGCCGGCGGCCCTGGATGCCGCGCAGCGTATTCGCCGAGCCGAGGTCCGAATGCTTCGCAAACGCCGCACAGAACTGCGCGAAACCGCGCGGATCCTTGTTCTGGAGCTGCACGCGCGAAGGCCCGATCTGATAGGGCTTGACCGCCTCGGATGTGCCTTGCTCCTCGAAACGCCGCGCCATGACGTCGTTGTCTTTCAGAAACTGCTTGCGCTTGTCCGGGTCGGAGCCATAGCCGACACCGACCGCAGTGAGTGAAAGCGCCATTCGCGGGTAGCGCAGGCCGAAATGCAGGGTTGCGTAACCGCCCATCGAGCAGCCGATGACGTGTGCTTTCGAGACGCCGAGCTCGCGCATGACGCGACTGATGTCGTCGGTCGCGATAGCCTGTGAATAGAGCGACCGCGCTTTCGGGACGTCGGAAGGCGGATAGCCGCGCGCGTTATAGGCGATGCAGCGGTAGCGCCGGCTGAAATAGCGTATCTGCGGGTCCCATCCGTGCAGATCGTCGGCGAACTCGTGCACGAAAACGATCGGCGTTCCCTTGCCGCTTTCCTCGTAATACAGGCGCACCCCGTTGGACGTGACGTATGGCATGAGTCGCTTTTCCCCTTTTCAACCGTTGTCTAAAAGAATCGTGCAAAGCAGCACTCAGGCGTTCGAGGCGCCGCCGCGTCCGCGGGAAGTCTTCTCCGGGACCGTGGCCTGCGCCAGCATCGAAGCGTCCTCCATGCGGTCGATGGACCACGCAGCCCGGATCAATTCCTCCGCCTGCGGGGTGGACATTGTAGCTGCGGCGAGATCGCGAACCTTGTGCTCGATGTCGGCGTCGCTCATCGGCTGCTCCAGCGACCCGAGCGCGTGCCGCACGTGCCGATCGAGCACGTCGTGGTCGTTCAAAATCAGACGCACATGTGCCTCGGCCGGGTCCAGTGCCGCATCGCCCGTCGCAACGACTTTCTGCCTGAGCTCGATAACGGCGGGATCGAGCACGCACGCATCTGAAAATTCCGCTACGCCGGCCCTGCCGCGAATCAGCGCAATTGCCGCCGCGTGATGGACACTCAGCTTGCCTTCGAGGCTCGTCGCCGGAGCAGGGTTGCCGGCAAGCTCGAGCGCGAGTGGGTGCATGCGAATCTCGATGCGGCGGATGTCGCTCGGCGAGAGCGCGCGGGCTGCACGTAGATGCAGGCAGCCGTCGATTGCCGCATGCAGCACGATTCCGCAGGGATAAGGCTTGTACGCGTTCCAGCTCAATTCCCACGTTTCGCCGAGCCTGTCGGTGATCTCGCCCGGATTTGCATCGCGGCCCAGGACGGCGGCGAATCCGCGGGGCGCTTCGAGCGCCTGCTCCGAGCTCGTGAAGTCACGCTCGGCGAGCAAGGCGGCAGCCAGTCCGCTGTGTGCGGCGTGGCCCATGTTGTAGCTTTTCGACATGCTGCCCATCATCGCCGTAAGCCCGCTCGCCTGCGTCGCTGCGATCCCGAGCGCCCACGTCATGCGCTGCGCGCTCAGCCCCAGTAGCTTGCCTGCGGCTGCGGCGGCGCCGATGACACCGCACGTCGACGTGATATGCCAGCCGGCCGCGTAGTGGCCGGGCGAGACCGCGTTGCCGATCCGGCATTCGGCTTCGACGCCGAGTATGAAGGCATGCAGGAGTTGTGCACCGGTCGTGCGCCGGTGCCCGGCGAGCGCCAGCACCGCGGCCGCAACCGGCACGGTCGGGTGGATGACCGTTTTCATGTGCGTGTCGTCGAAGTCGAGAATGTTCGAAGCGAGCGCGTTGATCATTGCCGCGCTGAGCGCATCGAGCTTCTCGGTGCGACCGAGCAGCGTCACGTTTCGCGGCCCGGCGAAAGGCGTGATCGCCTCCAGCGCGCGCTCGACGGTCTCGTCCCTGCAGCCGCCGATCGCGCAGCCCAGCCAGTTGAGCAGCGCGCGTTTGCCTTCGTGGCGGATGGCCGGCGGCACGTCGCGCCACCGGGACTGCGCGACGAAGCGCGCGAGCGCTCGCGTTTCGTTCATCGGCCGCGACAACGTGTCGACGGGCGATGTGTACGCGAACCGCCGTGCGCACGCCTCATTCGACTTTCAATCCCGCCGTTTTCACCACGCGCGCCCATTTCGCGATCTCGGTTTCCAGGAAAGCCCTGAACGACTGCGGACTGCTTCCCACTCCTTCCGCGCCGAGCGCCGCGAGGCGCTCCTGCATGTCGCGCTGCGCGAGCGCTTTCACCGTCTCCTGATGCAGCCGCGTCACGATCGGCTGCGGCGTGCCTGCGGGGACGAACAGCCCGTTCCAGCCGACGATCTCATAGCCTTTGAGTCCTGCTTCGTCGAGGGTTGGAAGGTCCGGAACGAGTGCAGAGCGCCTCAGCCCGCTTACCGCGAGCGCACGTAGCTTGCCCGACTTGGCGAAAGGCAGCGTGCTCGGGATGTTCTCGAGCATGAGCTGGATTTGACCGCCGACCAGGTCGGCGAGCGCGGGGCCGCCGCCCTTGTACGGAATGTGCGTCATCTGCACGCCGGCCATCATCTTGAACATTTCGCCCGCGAGGTGGGGTGTCGTTCCCGGGCCGCCGGAGCCGAAGTTGAGCTTGCCTGGATTCGCTTTCGCGTATGCGATCAGTTCCTGAACCGATTTCGCCGGCAGCGATGGGGAGACCACCAGCATGAGCGGCGCCGCAGCCACGAGCGTCACCGGCGTGAGGTCCCGGCGCGTGTCGTAAGGCAACCTGCTGTGAAGGCTCGGATTGACGGCGATCGTGAGGCTCATCATGAGCAGCGTGTAGCCGTCAGGCGGCGCCTTGGCTGCGATATCCGTGCCGATGATGCCGCTCGCGCCGCCGCGGTTGTCGACCACGACCTGCTGGCCGATGCTTTCAGTCAATTTCTGGCCGATCAGGCGCGCCATGATGTCGTTCGATCCGCCGGGTGCGAACGGAACGATCAGTCGTATCGATTTTCCGGGATAGGCTTGCGCGCTCGCCGCAGGCGCCGGTTGCGCGCTGAAAATGCCGAGCGAGCCGAGGGTGATGCCGAGGGTGATGCGTATTGCAGTGCCGACTTGATCCCGAAGCATGGCGCGTCCTGTCGATTTGGTTTTTCGGAAATCCGGAGGTGATGCCCATCGTGCGCTGCATCGCACCTGAATCAGGCATCAATCCGCCAGCCTACACCATTGTCGCGCATGCCAAGGCTCCGCGGACGCGCGCACCAACCCGGCGCCTTGATGCACGACGCCGGTGCGCGCCGCGCATGCCGCAGCGCGTGCAGTAAACTGGGTTCGAGGCGGTATCGCATGTTAAACGCCGAATGGTCGAAGGGACCCGCGCCCCGACCCGGCATGGTTCGAACGTCGCAATCGTATCGAGGACACACATGAATCGCGTTCAGAGCTTTCGGATGGTGAAGCGCGCGCTGGGCTGCGCGCTGATCGCTGCCGCCATTGCCGCAGCCGGTGGGGCCTCAGCCCAGAAATACCCCGAGAAAACGGTGCGCATCGTCACGCCTTTCGGACCCGGCGGCGGCACCGACATTTTCGCCCGCATCATCGCCCAGCGTCTCACTGAAACACTCGGCCAGCAGGTGTTCGTCGAGAATCGCCCTGGCGCGGGGTCCACGCTCGGCACCGAATACGTGGCCAAAGCGCCGGCCGACGGTTACACGCTGCTGATGACCTCGGCGTCGTTCGCTTTCAGCCCGGGCCTGTACCCGAAGCTGCGCTACGATCCGGTCAAGGATTTCGCACCGATATCGATGGTGGTAAGCGTGCCGCACGTCATCGTGGTGCTGCCTTCGCTGCCAGCGAAGAATCTGCAGGACCTGGTCAGGCTCGCGCGCGCCAGACCTGGCGAGGTGCTCTACGCCTCCTCAGGCGCGGGAAGTGCGATGCACCTGGCCGGCGCGCTTTTCGCCACGGTCACCCACACCCAGCTTACGCACGTGCCATACAAAGGCGGCGCGGCGACCGCGACTGCCGTGCTCGGCGGCGAGGCCACGACGGCGTTCAATACGATCGAGACGGTGCTCCCGCTCATCCGCGCCAAAAGGCTGCGGGCGCTGGCCGTGTCGACTCGCGAGCGCACACCCGCGCTGCCCGACGTTCCCACCGCGATGGAAGCGGGCGTGAAAAATTACGAGGCGATCGGGTGGTTCGGCATGATGGCCCCGGCGGCCACCCCGCCCGCCATCGTCGCGCAGTTGAGCGGTGAGGTCGCCAAGGCGATGGCGAGCCCCGCGATCCGCGACCGTGCGCTGAACGAAGGGGCCACGCCCGTGGGCAACACGTCGCTGCAGTTCGAGCGCTTCGTGCGCACGGAGATCGCCAAGTGGACGCGCATCATTCACGATGCGGGAATCAAGCTGGAGTGAGCTCGGCGCGCGGAGCGGGGCGTCCGTGGCGGCGCAACAGCGTTGCGAGCTCTCCGACGCTGCGCCACTGATCGCAGCGGTCTACCTCGCCTTCGATTTCCGCCACGCCCGCCGAGGTCAACGCGAATCCGGCGAGCGCCCGGAATTTCTCACGGATTTCCGATTCTTCGTACGGACGCAGGCAATCGCCCCGCGGGCTGTCGCAGCTATGCGTGCTTTGCCGTCCGTCCTTGAGCGTAAGTGTCACGCGCGCGGGCTTGAGCTGCGGCACCGAGGCGCTCATCGCGGGATCTTCCGTAACGCGAACGCGATGCCGCAGCGCTGCAATGGCCGGATCGTCCAGCGCCGCGTCGTTCAGGGACTCATAACCCGCATTCCCGTTCACGATCAGGCACGCTGCGGCGTGAGGCAGGGAATACTTCGACGCGAAATAATTCGGCGGATCGGGGTTGCGCATCACGGCGGCGAATCCGAAAGTCGCCACGTCGATGCGCTCGATCTCGTCAGCGCGCGGATGCAGCGCCGTGAGCGCGTCTTCGAGCGCATCGAGCGCCGCATAAATCGGATTGCAGCACGCGCGTAGACGCAACCAGTTGCGCGTGATCTCCCAGCGGGTTCCGAGCTCGTCGAGCAGGCCTTCAGGCGCGAAGCCGTCTCCGACCAGGCTGCCGAGTGCTTCCTCGATGGCGTCGTCCTGCGCGGTGAAGCCCGAAAGCGCGAGCTCGGGCGCGAGACCCACCGTGTGGCCGCTCATGCCGCCGGCCACGTTCAGCGTCGTCGCGCCGTTGACCGCATTGTTGTAACTCGGCGTGAGCACCAGCGTCGCCGCGATACGCATGGCGAGGCTCGTCTCTGCGGCGCTCAGCCCTCGCAGGCGCGACCCCGCAGCGGCGGCCCCGAGCAGTGCCGCCTGCCCATTCTGATGGGCGAGCGGGCGGGTCTTCATCGCCGCGGCGATGCGCGCGCCGGCGTCGTAGCCCAGGATCAGGGCCGTGACCATGTCGCGCCCGCTGCTGTGCGCCCATTCTCCGACGCTCAAGAGCCCGGGAAGGATCTGCATCGCTCCCTGATAGGACACATAACGGTGGCCTTCGCCGAGCTCGAGCGAGCGCCCCGCGATGCCGTTGAGCAGCGCCGCGGTGCGCGGATCGTTCACGGGCCATCCCGGCGCGTATACGGTCGCGCCGCTGCCGCCCAGACGCGATCGTATCTGGCACACCTCGGGGCGCCCTGCGCCCGCCAGGATGACGCCGAGTGTATCGAGCATCACGAGCTTCGCGTATTCCCTGACGTCTTCGGGGATTTGCTCCCACTGCGTGTGCGCGACGAAGTGCGCCAGGGTTTCGATCTGCCTGCCCATGTCGGTTTCCAGTGTGCGGTCTGATTCGCACACGATTCTAACCCCCGGCCTGCCTCACGCCTGCAGGGGCACGCGCTCGACGGCACTGTGGGCGGCGTGCGCGATGCGGATGCCGATGAGCACCAGCACCGCGCCGCCGATCGCGAGCGCGCCCAGCGCTTCGCCGAGCAGCGTCCACGCCAGCGCGCCGGCGATGACCGGCTGCAGCAGCAGACCGACTGACGAGAACGTCGCCGGCAGATGCGCCATCGCGTAGGCGATGAGGCTCTGCCCGCCTGCCTGTGCGATGAGCGCGAGGCCCGCCAGCAGCAGCCACCCGTGTGCGGTCAGGGGCAGAAAGCGTTCTCCCGACACGAGGGCGATCGGCAGCAGGCACAGCGCCATCACCGCACCGCTGACGGCCATGATGCGCGCGGTAGACACCGTTCTGCGGGCGCGGGTGACGGTGAGTTGATACGCCGCGTAGAACATCGCCGTGACGATGCCGAGCGCATCGCCCAGGAGGGCCGCGCCGCGATGCTGGAAGTCGCCTCGCAGCAGCAAGGCCATGCCGGCAATCGCGGTCGCGAGGCCGATCACGAAAAGCCCGCGCGGCCTGCGCCGGTAAATCAGCCACGCGGCAACGGCGACGAAGATCGGTGCGCAGTTCGCAAGCAGCGTCGCGTTCGCGACACTGGTGAGCACGATCGACCAGTGCCACACCGCGAGGTCGCCCGCGAAGAACACGCCGGCGAGCACCACGATGCCGAACGTGCGGCGATCCATCGGGGGGCGGGCGCTCGAGCGGGTGTAGCGGTCCCATGCAAACAGCACCGGCAAAGCCAGGAACACCCGCCAGAATGCGCTCGACACCGGTCCGACTTCGCTCACCTTGACGAAAAGCGCCGAGGTGCCGATCGCCGCTGCGCCGGCCAGCAGCGCGACGATGGCAACCGTTTTCTGCCGCGATGCGGCCGGCGTCACGCGGGATCGCTCACGTAGCGCGCGAGCCGCACGGTCATTTCCACGCCGGGAGGCTCCGCGACGTTTGCCGCGCTCGCCGAGCCGTGATGGAAACGCGCGATGAGCTTCACGATGTACAGCCCGAGGCCCAGATGCGGTATGCCCGAGGCTTTGCCCGGGACCGAGACCATGGAATCGAATAAGCCGCCTTCCATGGCCTGCGGCAACGGCGGTCCTTCGTTACGCACGCGCAATACGAGCTCCGCGCTTTCTTCCTCCAGGCTCACGTCGATCGCGCTGCCGGATGTCGCATACTCTTCCGCGTTTTCGATGAGCTTGTCGAGCATCTGCGCAACGAGATCGGGAACGCCGCTCACGCGCGCCGGGTGGCCCGGTCCCCGATAGCGGATTTCGCGCGGCGCGTAAGCGTTGCGATAGCCTTCGACGCAGCCCGCGACGACTTCGTCGACGTCGAACATTTCGCGTTCGGAGCGGCGCATGATGTCTTCGAGCCGCGTCGCCTCGCTCATGCGCGACAGGATTGCGGACAGCCGGTTCAGCCCCGCTTCGGCGCGGTCGATGTAGACGGTCGTGCCGCCGGTCAGGACTTCGCTGCGCAGGTTGTCCAGCGACGAGCGCACCACGGCGATCGGCGTGCGCAGCTCGTGATTCAACCGGCGGGCGAGGTTCTCGAGATAGTCCGTGTATTGCGCGAGCCGTTGCAGGACGGCCGAATAGCTTCGCGACAGGTCGCCGATCTCGTCCCCGCTGGTCGAGCCCGCGACCAGTCCGCGCACCCGTCCGGCGCTGTCGATCGCCTGCTCCGCCTCATCGCGCAGCCGGCGTAACCGGCTCGAAACGCGCGACACGTAGAAGACGAGGATCAGCGCGCTCACCGCGAAAGCGCCGAGCGTCGCGAGCAGCAGGCGTTCGAGCGCGATCTCGCGCATGCGAGCGATCGACTCGGTGGTCTGCTCGACGAGCGCGGCGCCCGCGATCACACCCGCGATCTCGATCGGGTAGGCGGCACCGTTGATGCGGGACAGGGCGGAGCCTCGCTCGTGCACGCGCGAAGACGGCGTCCCCGTGAGCGCGCTCGCGATTTCGAAGGTATCGAGCCGGCTCGCGTGAGCGAGCGGATCGACGAGGCTGCGAGGCTGCGCGAGACCGAAGCGCGCGCGCAGCGGCTCCATGGCGCGCCACACGGCTGCGGTCGCCGTGCCGGTCGGCTCGGGCGGGCGTATCGTCCCGGTGCGGCGTACGACGACCCCATTGCGATCGACCACCCAAATGCGCAGATTGGCCCGCGCCATCGCGTCGAGAACCGCCGCGACTTCCTCGCCTACGGCCAGTGCGCTGCGCGACGGCGCGGCGGAGCGCTCCTCGGTCACGATGACTGCGCTCACCGCGCCCGACTGCGCGTCATCGACATCGGCGACCGAAAAGGCGAGCGTCTCGATTCCCGCTGCCGGGATCCGGAGCTCGACCGTATAGCCGCGATCACGCTCGCGCCACGCGCCTTCGATGGCCGGGAGGGCTGTCGGCACGGCCCCCGGCCCGGTAGGCGCGACTTTGATCGGACCGGGGCGCGGCGCGCTCACGCTGTATCGCTGCATCGTGCCGCCGGCCGTCCTGAGCGTGATGCGCAGGTGATCGCACGTCGTGGTGCGCTCGGCCGCGCAGTAGACGACGTGGTCGTCGGTCACGTCGAAAAACGCGTAGTACGCGTCGCCGTGGCGGCCGATCGCATGGCTGAAGGAAAGCGATTCTGCCGTCCACACGCCGTGCGTTTCGACGAGCCGCTCGCCGCCGTAGCCGTGAACTTCCGCGCCCTGGCCGAGCCAGTCCTGTTCTATGACGCCGTCGAGCTCGATCGGTCGCGCGAGTGTCGGGGCCAGATCCTGCGCGCCGCCCGGTTCCGCCATGACGACCTTGGCGCGTTCCTGGACCAGTGCGGCGACGGCGCGGGCGCTGTCGGCGAGCATGCGGGTCTGCCCTTCGTCGAGAAAGCGCACCATTTCGGCGACGAAGGCGTAGCCGATCCAGGGGATGAGGAGCAGCGTGCTCGATACGAGCAGGACCTTCGCGCGGATTCCGGGCGCGAAGCGAGGCCGGGTGCTCACGTCGACGGGCGCTGGGCGAGCATCAGGACGGCGCTTGGGGGCCGCTGCGCCAGCGGTAACCCATACCGTAAACCGACTCGATCGCTTCGAACCGTGCGTCGATCGCCGCGAGCTTTCTGCGGATGCGCTTCACGTGCGACGTGATCGTGCCTTCAT
>JBKJKJ010000508.1:0-19811 GCA_046597455.1 Burkholderiales bacterium | reverse complement strand
CCGAGCACCTGTAGCGAGTGGCGAGCTTCGCGCGCGAGCGCGGCCCCCTCGGCGGAGGTGTCGTCGATCGACTCGAGGGCGATGCTGTCCCGCGCTTCGAGCAGCACGTCGGGATCTTTGAGATAGTCTCGCACCCAATGGGTGGCTGCGATCAGCTCGGGCGGCCTGATCCTGCCATCATCGTCGGTGTCGATGAGATCGAGGGTGCGGGTGTCGAAATCGATCCCGCGGGTCGGGCAGGCCAGCGCAACCCACAGTTTCTGGTCGAGCTGATCGAGGTTGACGACGTCGGCGCCGTTACGAATGACGACCTGGTCGACGCCGCCGGCGCGGATGAACTTCCATTGATGCGATGGCATGCCGAAGTCTTTCTAAGAATGAGGCTGATGCCCGCACGGTACACGACTGGCCAGCGATGTGAAATGGACACCCGCAGATACCCGCATCCCTGCACGGAGGCGCAGCCTGCCGGATGCGCGTCCGGGGAACCGTTCGCCGTTTTCGAATGCAATGTGGATGCCCAGGGATGGGGGGAACGACTTTTGCTCAAGGCCTTTTTGTCACCCGACACCTGCGCAAATCGACTGGAGATATTGCCATGTTCTTTCATCGTCTGAAGACGCCCGGTCTGGGGCAGAACTCCTACGTTCTCGGGTGCGGCGAGGGACTCGCGGTGGTCATCGATCCGCGACGCGACGTCAGCGAGTATTTACGCCTTGCGCGCGAGAACGATCTGTCGATCGCGTACGTGCTCGAGACGCATCGGCAGGAAGATTTCGAGTTCGGTTCGAGCACGCTTGCCCAGATGACCGGCGCGAAAATCGTCAGCGGGTGCCACGAGCTTTTCGGCAATACCGACGTAAAGCTCAAGGACGAGGAAGAACTCAAGGTGGGAACCACGCGCATCGTCGCGCTGGAGACGCCGGGCCATACGCCGGAGAGCGTCACTTATGCGGTATACGTGAAAGATGCCGGCGAAAAGTGCTGGGGCGTCTTCACCGGCGATTCACTGTTCGTCGGCGATACCGGCCGCACCGATCTGCCCGACCCGGAAAAGACCGGCGAGAATGCCGGGATACTTTACGACTCGATACACAGCAAGATCGGCCCCCTCGGTGACCAGACCTTGCTTTTCCCGGCCCATGGCTCCGGTTCTGCGTGCGGCGGGAATATTTCCGATCGCGACGATTCGACCTTGGGTATCGAGAAAGGGACGAACCCCGCATTCAAGAAAAGCCGCAAGGAGTTCGTGCAGCACAAGGTGGCCGAGAAAATGGCCAGACCGCCCTATTTTTCACACATGGAGGAAGTCAATCTTCTTCCCGGGCGGCCGATGAAGTGGCCGTCCACCTTCCACGTGCTGCAGCCCAAGGAATTCCAGAAGCGGATGAAGGAAGGGCTGGTCATCGACATCCGGCCCCCGGAGTCTTTCGCCGGGGCTCATATTCCGTCCTCGTACAACATCTGGCTGGAAGGCCTGCCGGCTTTCGGAGGCTGGGTCGCCAATGAGAACACGCGGATTTTTCTCGTGGTCGAAAGCCCGGATCAGATCGATCAGGCAGTCAATTCGCTGGCGCGCATCGGCATCGACACGGTCGAAGGGGTCCTCACCAGCGGCGTAGAAAGCTGGCGCGAGCAAGGCCTGCCGATAGACACGATCGCGACGACGAGTGCGGTCGAGACGGCGAACTGGATGCAGTCGGGCCGCGTTCATGTCCTCGACGTGCGCGACGAGTACGAATGGAATGAAAAGCACATTCCGGGTGCGATGCACCAGTTCGTGGGAGACCTCGAAGAAAACCTCCCGCAAATGCCGAAAGATAGCGAAATGGTCGTGCACTGCAGTGTCGGCCATCGTTCGGGCGTGGCGGTGAGCATACTCAAGCGCAACGGTTACACGCGGGTCTACAACATGCTCGGCGGCCTCACCGCGTGGGAAAAGCTGGGCCTTCCGCTCGAAAAACCAGGTCACTCGAAGAAAAAGGCAGCGTGAGGCGGTTATGGAATACGAAAGCGCAGCGTGGTCGCCATATCTCGTAGGGGCATTGATCGGCGTGCTCTCAATGGCGACGTTTTATTTCTCGGACAAGCCGCTGGGCGTGTCCACGTCCTATGCGCGGCTCGCGGGTCTCATCGGCAACGTGTTTTCGAAAGGCCACATCGAGACTCTCAAGTTCTACCAGGACAAGAAACCGAAGATCGAGTGGGAAGTGATGCTCATGTTCGGGATCATTCTCGGCGCATTCATCGCGGCATCGACGGGTGGTGAGTTCACCGGGCTGTGGGTGCCGGAGTTGTGGCAGGAGCGTTTCGGCCCGGACATCGCGTTGCGTACCGCTGTCGCGTTTCTCGGCGGTGGTGTGATGGCATACGGGGCACGACTTGCGGGCGGCTGCACGAGTGGACACGGCATCAGCGGGGCGTTGCAGCTTTCCGTGAGCTCGTGGATCGCCGTGGCCTGTTTCTTCGCGGGCGCGGTCGCCACTGCCGCGCTGCTCTATCGGATTTGAGCCCATGACGACTGAGACTTCGAACACGCTTCGCGATCCGGTTCCGCCGGTGCTGGTCATCACTGCGCAGCCCCACGACGACGAGGAAAAAGACAACGTGGGCAAGCCCGACTCACCGCGCCAACTGGTGCTCGGCCTGCTCTTCGGTATCGTCTTCGGTTTCCTGTTGCAGAAAGGCGGTGTGGCCAAATACGAAGTGTTGATGGGCCAGTTCTTTCTGACCGATTTCACGGTCGTCAAAATCATGCTGACTGCGATCGTGGTGGGCATGGTGGGGATATTTTCCATGCGCGCGATGGGGCTGGTGAAGCTCCACGTCAAACCCACACGCTATGCAGCCAACGTGGTCGGCGGGCTGCTTTTCGGGATCGGTCTGGGCCTGCTTGGTTACTGCCCCGGCACCGGCGCAGCCGCGCTGGGTCAGGGCAATTACGATGCGATCGCCGGCATCGCGGGGTTGATGGCCGGCAGCTACCTGTACGCCGAGACCTCCGACTTCCTCAGTTCGACCATCCAGAAAATCGGCAACCGCGGCGGGATCATGCTGCCGGATCTCGTCGGCATGCGACTATTGGTGTTTCTGGTGATTTTCGTTCCGCTGCTGACCCTCGCCCTGCTGGGCCTGGAGCGTCTGACGTAACAGATGGAGGCGGGATCGACGTTTCACGTGCGCATGCCACGCCACGCGGCCTTCGCGCCGAGCGGGATCGGAAGCACTATGTAACCAATGAACTACGCGGTTTATCGCGGCGCGGCTTTGTCCAGCAACGGGATGATGTCGCGAACGGCGAATGCCCCTTGATGCCGGGTGCCGTCGGGCAGGAACCACGTCGGCGTCATCGACACCTTGAGCCGGCGGCCCAGCGCAAGAAGCTCGTCCACAGGATTGGCACAGGCCGTGGTTACGTTCGGCTCGACGCGGTCGATGATGAGTGCATTCCAAGCGCCCACCCGATCTTTTGAACACCACACTGCTTTTGACTGGCTCACGGATTCGGGCTTGATGACCGGGTACATGAACACGTGCACGGTAATGTCGTCGAGACCGGCGAGCTCTCGTTCGAAGCGGCGGCAGTAAGGACAGTTGGGATCCGAAAAGATCGCGATCTGGCGTCGTCCGGTGCCGCGCCGGGTCGTCAATGCCCATTTGAAAGGCAGCGCCTTCCAGTCGACGGTGTCGAGCGATCGCCGCCATTCTTCAATCGGGTCGCGCTCGCTTTCCGGATTCACGGCCGGCGAACCGCGCGACCCGGTCTCGGCGGCGTTCAAAAAAGCGGGCGCGAAGGCGAGAACGCCGATCGCTGCCATGCGGCAAATACAGCGTTTGAGAGACCGCATGCCGGCGCTGCGTGCCACCCGCGAAAGGGCATAGAGGTGCGGCATCAACGTGTTTTGGGAATGAATGTTCATGAGTATTACGCCATGCGATTCACGGGCCCGGGCGGCTGTGCCGAGGCGAAGGGCAGTGTCGCACGCGCGCGTTTGCACGTGTGCACGAGCGTTCTATCGCAGCGCCGCATATTCGCTGCCCACGTTGAGGTGGCGGTTAAAAGTGCTTGACCATATGCGTAAGTGCGCATAAAGTTTTTTCAAATAACGAGGATGCTTACGCGATGGATGATCTGGAGCGGGTGTTCGAGGAAGTGTCTTCTTACTTCTCCGTGATGGCGGAGCCGACCCGGCTGAAAATCCTCCACGCGATATGCCAGGAGGAGAAAGCGGTGAACGCAATCGTCGAGGAGGTCGGCGGGACCCAGACCAACGTTTCGCGCCATCTTTCCCTCATGTATCGCAGCGGCGTGGTCTCGCGCCGCAAGGAAGGCAATCAGGTTTTCTACCGGATCACTGATCCGGCGATGATGGAAATCTGCCGAACCGTATGTACGCAGATTGCCACACAGCTCGACAATCACGAACCGCTGCGTAAGGGGCTGCTGAAGCTCGTCCCTGCCCGTCGGCGCCGCGCGGCGTTAACCCGGTGACTTACGGCTTCAATTCAATTTGTAACTGGTATATGCGTGTATGCACATATACCAGTAGGATCAGGTAAGGTGGAGGATTCCAGGCGTAAAGGGATCGTTCCGGCGCCCGAGCATCTCCTGGCGCAGACGCCGCACGCCGCCGGCAGGCGGCGCTTTCTGCGCGGCCTGGCCGCCGGCGGCGCAGCCGTGGCCGTGTCCGGGCACGCCGCACGGGCGGCACAAGGCGATCCGGCCATCCTCGAGCTGCCTCAGCACAGCCGCACGCTGGGCCGTCCCGTCGCCGATCGCGGGTACGGCCTGCCGTCGGAATTCGAGAAGAACCTCCAGCGCCGGCAAAGTCCCGGGCTCACGCGGGTGGCCGCTTCGTCGGTTTCCTTCACGCCGCTGCAGGGCATGTTCGGCATCATCACTCCGAGCGGCCTGCACTTCGAGCGCCACCACCAGGGCTGGCACGACATCGATCCCGCAAACCACCGCCTCATGGTCAACGGGCTGGTGCGCCAGTCGCGTGTCTATACGATGGATGATTTGATGCGGCTGCCTACCGTCTCGCGCATTCATTTCATCGAGTGTGGCGCCAACACCGGCATGGAATGGCGCAACGTTGCGGTGCCGAGCGTGCAGTACAGCCACGGGATGCTCGCCTGCAGCGAGTTCACCGGTGTGCCGCTTTCGGTTCTGCTCGATGAGTGCGGCTGGGACCGGAGCGCGGGCAAGTACATCCTCGCCGAAGGCGCCGACGGATCCGGAATGACCCGCACCCTCCCGATCGAGAACGCACTCGACGACGTACTCGTCGCGTGGGGACAGAATGGCGAAATGCTGCGACCCGAGAACGGTTATCCGCTACGGCTCGTCGCACCGGGATTGCAGGGTGTCTCGTGGGTGAAGTGGCTGCGCCGAATCGAAGTCGGCGACCAGCCGTACGACACCAAAGACGAAACGGTTCACTACGTCGATCTCATGCCCGACGGACTGCACCGGCAGTACACCTCGATCCAGGAGTGCAAGTCGGTGATCACCACGCCTTCCGGCGGCCAGACGCTCGTCGACAGGGGTTTTTACAACGTCACCGGACTCGCCTGGTCGGGGCGAGGTCGCATCAAGCGGGTCGACGTGTCTTTCGACGGCGGCCGCAACTGGGAGACGGCGAAGCTGGAGAGTCCGGTGCTCCCCAAGGCGCTGACGCGTTTCAACATCGGATGGACCTGGAGCGGGGCTCCCGCCATTCTGCAAAGCCGCGCGATCGACGAGACCGGATACGTGCAGCCGAAAATCAGCCAGTTGCGCGCGGTGCGCGGCTCGCGCTCGATCTATCACAACAACGCGATCCAGTCGTGGCGAGTGGCCGAAGGCGGAGAGGTGAGCAATGTGCAGGTGGGTTAGCGCGGTTCTCGCCGCTACCCTGCTCGCCATGGCGGGTCTCGCCGTGGCACAGGCGCGCTATCCCGGCGTCGGCCGCAGTGCCACGCCGGCGGAAGTCCGTGCGTGGGACATCGACGTTCGTGCCGATTTCAAAGGTCTGCCCGCGGGTTCCGGTTCGGTCGCCAAAGGGCGCGACATCTGGGACTCGAAATGCGCGTCGTGTCACGGCACGTTCGGCGACAGCAACGAAGTGTTCACGCCACTCGTCGGCGGCACGTCCGCGGAGGACATCAAGACCGGCCGGGTCAAGGCGCTGCTGAACCCCGAGACGCCACGCACGACGCTGATGAAACTTTCGCAGATCTCGACGCTGTGGGATTACATCAACCGCGCGATGCCGTGGACGGCGCCCAAGACGCTCACGACCGAAGAGGTCTACGCCGTCACGGCGTACCTGCTCAATCTCGGCGACCTCGTGCCTGATGATTTCGTGCTTTCGGACACGACGATGGTCGAGGTGCAGAAAAAGCTGCCCAATCGCAACGGCATGACGCGCGAGCACGGCCTGTGGAGCGCGCGCGGTGCGCCGGACGTGAAGAACGTCGCGTGCATGAAAGACTGCGAGCGGGCGGTGAAGATCACTTCAGCTTTGCCTGACCAGGCAAAAGACGCCCACGGCAATCTCGCCGACCAGACCCGCGGCTTCGGGCCGGTGCGCGGGGTGCAGACCACACCCGCGAAAGTCGCGCAGGCGAGTCCATCGACCGAACGTGCGGCGGGTGACAGCGCGGTGACGCTGGCCAATCGATCGGGGTGCATCGCGTGCCACGGCGTCTCGAACCGGATCGTCGGCCCCGGGTTTACCGAGATCGCCGCGAAGTACAGGGGGCAGGCGGATGCAAATACCCGGCTTGCGGAAAAAGTCAGGAATGGGGGGAGCGGTGCCTGGGGTGCGGTCCCCATGCCGCCGCAGCCTCAACTGAAAGACGACGACATCAAGGCGATGGTGAGCTGGATATTGAGTGGCGCCCGGTAATACGCCGCAGGAAGAGGAAGTGGGCGCTCGGCCCACGGCAGTAACTGACACGGAGGCTCGATCATGGATGCATCACGCAGGAAAGCACTGAAATCAGCCGGGGGCATCACGCTGCTCGGCGCGCTGTTCGCGGCCGGTTTGATCAGGACGGGGACGGCCGCAGCAGCGTGGAACCAGGCCGCGTTTGCGACCAAGAGCCTGGCCGACACGCTCAAGGCCCTCGGCGGCAGCGGCGCCGCCGACAGCGCCGACATCGTGATCACCGCCCCGACGATTGCGGAAAATGGCGCGGTCGTTCCGGTTGCGGTGCAAAGCAATATTCCGAAGACCGAATCGATTGCGATTCTCGTCGAGAAAAACCCGAGCATGCTCGCGGCGAGCTTCGATATCCCTGCCGGCACCGATCCCAATGTGGGTACCCGTATAAAAATGGGCCAGACCTCGGACATCTACGCCGTCGTGAAAGCGGACGGCAAGTTCTACAAGGCAGTGAAGGAAGTCAAAGTCACTCTGGGCGGGTGCGGCGGCTAACCGCTGAGCCTGCACAGCCTACATAGCGTGCATAGCGACCACCAGCAACAGAGCAACAGGAGGAGCACATCATGGCAGATCCGATGAAAATCCGCGCCAAGGCCGAAGGCGACGTCGTTGACGTTCGCGTCCTGTTCGGACACGAGATGGAAACGGGGCAGCGCAAGGATTCCAGCGGCAATATCATCCCGGCGCATTTCATACAGACCGTGTCGGCCACGTACCAGGGCCGCACCGTGCTGAGCGCGCAGTGGGGACCGGCAGTCTCGAAGAATCCTTTCCTGAGTTTCAAGTTCAAAGGCGGGGCCAAAGGCGAAAAAATCAAGATCGAGTGGGTCGACAACAAGGGCGCCACGCGTACCGACGAAGCGACTATCGCCTGACATCGAACGTTGCCGGAATTCGAACGTAACGACGGAGGTATGAGCCATGATTACCAGAAGCGGGTATGGGTACGCAGCTCTCGTGTTTCTGGCGTGGGTATCGCTGTTCGCAACGGCGCGCGCGGCCGACGGCCAGACGGTGAAAGTGGTCTATCACGTCAATGAGGGATTCGAGCAGGCGACGAATGCGATACGCAATATCCGCAATCATCTGAGCGCCGACCCCAAGGTGAAGATCACCGTCGTCACCCACGCAGCGGGCATCAACTTTCTGCTCGACGGTGCGAAAGACAAGAACGGTAACCCCTACGACGCCTCGGTTCAGGATCTCGTCTCCAAAGGCGTCGACTTCCGGGTCTGCAATTTCACCCTGCTCTCGCGCAAGATCGATCGCAACAGGGTGATACCCGAGGCGAGCATCGTGCCATCCGGCGTCGCCGAAGTGGCACGGCTCCAGGCCCAGGAGCATTACGTATATCTGCGCCCGTGACTGCGCCCGTGACTACAAATAAGGGTCAGGACCCATACGAGGAGGAAAGCCAGTGAAACGCAACAGCATACTAACCGGCCTGGTGGCCGCCGCACTGCTCATGCCCGCTGCGGCCTTGACCCAGCAGAACTCGGCCGTTGATGAGATCGCACGCTATCGCGAGCTGCTCCAGGACGGCAATCCGGCCGACCTGTGGGAGGCGCGAGGAGAGGGTCTGTGGAAGGAGAGCCGGGGTCCGCGCAAGGTTACGCTCGAGCGATGCGATCTGGGCAAAGGCCCTGGCGTGGTGAAAGGCGCGTATGCCGAAATGCCGCGCTTTTTCGCTGACGCCGGGCGCGTGATGGATCTCGAGACGCGGTTGGTGTACTGCATGGTCAACCTTCAGGGCATCGCGCAGATGGATGCGACGCGCCGTCCTTATGGATCGGGCGAGAAGCGCTCGGACATCGAAGCCCTGACCGCGTGGATCACCAGTGAGTCGCGCGGCCACAAGATGAATGTCGCACTGAACCATCCGCAGGAAAAAGAGGCGTACCAGGTCGGCGAGAAAATATTCTTCTATCGCGGTGGACCGCACGACTTTTCGTGCGCGACGTGTCATTCCGAGTCGAACAAGCGCATACGTCTGCAGGATCTGCCGAATCTCACCGACCCGAAAGATGCCCAGCGCGCCTATACGACGTGGCCGGCGTATCGCGTATCGCAGGGCGAATTGAGAACGATGCAGTGGCGTCTTTACGATTGTTTCAGGCAGCAGCGCTTTCCGGAGCTGCAGTTCACCTCCGACGTGTCGATTGCGCTCACGACCTATCTTGCGAAAAAAGCCGAAGGTGGCGTGTTCGAAGCACCCACGCTGAAGCGCTGAGGAGACGAGCATGAAATCCAGACTGATGGTGGCCGCCGGTGCGGCGGCGCTGCTCGTGTTCGGCTGTGCGACGATGTCCGACACCGCAGTCTCCGAGCGCGCCTCGGAAATGATGAAAACATCCTTCAGGGAAAAAGGGCAGGCGAAGCTCGACCGGCTCGACCAGGACGAGGTGCAGGCGATCTGCAGCCGCGTGGCGGCGGGCGCGCCGCTGTCATCCAGCGAAGGGACGCGGCTGGAGAAGTCACAGCTCGCGCAGATCGCGTTTCCGATGGACGGGAAGCTGCTCGGCGACTGGAAAGCGGGCGAACAGATCGCGCAGACCGGCGTGGGCAAGCAGTTCTCCGACAATCCCAAAGCAGCATCGGGCGGTAACTGTTATGCGTGCCACCAGCTCTCGAAGGAAGAGGTGTCTTTCGGAACCATCGGACCGAGCCTGTATCATTACGGCAAGATCCGCGGGCAGAGCGCCGACATGCAGCGCTACACCTACGGCAAGGTCTACAACCCCCAGGCTTACACCGCGTGCTCGAACATGCCGCGCTTCGGCCACAACGGAATACTCACTGAAAGTCAGATCAGGGATGTCGTCGCGCTGTTGCTCGATCCGCAGTCGCCTGTGAACCGATAATTCATGGATCGCCGAGAATTTCTGAACCTCCTCGCGATTGCGGCGGCGGGTGGCCTGGCGCTCGACAGCAACGAGGCGCTGGCTGCCCGGTCGCCCGACGTGTTTTACGACGTGCCGCGTTTCGGCAACGTCAGCCTGCTGCATTTCACCGACTGCCATGCGCAGTTGATGCCGATCCATTTTCGCGAGCCGAGCGCGAACATCGGCGTGGCGGAGAGCCGCGCGCGCCCGCCGCATCTGGTGGGCGAGCATCTGCTCAAGCGCTTTGGTATCCCTCCGGGGACGCCTGAGGCCCACGCGTTCACGTATCTGGATTTCGAAGCGGCGGCGCGGACTTACGGCGCAGTCGGCGGGTTCGCGCACCTCGCAACGCTGGTGAAGCGCCTCAAGGCGAGCCGGCCCGGCGCGCTGCTGCTCGACGGCGGGGATTCGTGGCAGGGGTCGGCCACGGCGCTGTGGACGCGTGCCCAGGACATGGTGGATGCGTGCAAGCTCCTCGGCGTGGAGATCATGACGGCGCACTGGGAGTTCACGCTCGGCGCCGAGCGCGTTCAGCAGGTCATCCAGAACGATTTCAAAGGGCGGATAGATTTTCTCGCCCAGAACGTCAAGACCGTCGATTTCGGCGATCCGGTGTTCCAGCCTTATGTCATCCGCCAGCTGAACGGGATTCCGGTCGCGATCGTCGGTCAGGCTTTTCCCTACACGCCGATCGCCAACCCGCGCTACTTCGTTCCCGACTGGACGTTCGGCATCCAGGAAGCCGAGATGCAGAAGGTGGTGGACGAGGCGCGCGCCAAAGGCGCCCATGCCGTCGTGCTCCTCTCGCACAACGGCATGGATGTGGACCTGAAGATGGCCTCGCGCGTGCGCGGCATCGATGCGATCCTCGGCGGCCACACGCATGACGGCGTGCCTGCGCCGGTCCTGGTCGCGAATCCCGGCGGGCGAACGCTCGTCACCAATGCCGGCAGCAACGGCAAGTTCCTCGCGGTGCTCGATCTCGACGTGAAAAATGGCGCGGTCGCCGACTATCGGTACAAGTTGCTGCCGGTGTTCTCGAACCTCCTGCCGCCGGACCGCGACATGTCGGCACTGATCGCGAAGGCGCGCGCGCCCTACGAGAGCAGGCTCGCGGAAAAGCTCGCCGTCACCGAAGGGCTGCTCTACCGCCGCGGCAACTTCAACGGCACCTTCGACCAGCTTCTGCTCGACGGCCTGATGGCTGCCAAGAACGCCGAGATCGCATTCTCGCCGGGTTTCCGGTGGGGGACGACGCTGCTGCCCGGGCAGGCGATCACGATGGAGCACCTGCTCGATCAGACCGCGATCACGTATCCGTATACCACCGTGACCGACATGTCCGGCGAGTCGATAAAGACCATACTCGAGGATGTCTGCGACAACCTCTTCAATCCCGACCCGTATTACCAGCAGGGCGGCGACATGGTGCGCGTGGGCGGACTCACCTACAGTTGCGATCCGACCGCGTCGATCGGGCGGCGCATCGGCGACATGATGCTGCGCGGCAAGCCGCTCGAGCCGGGGAAAACGTACAAGGTCGCAGGATGGGGGCCGGTGTCCGAAGAGGCGAAGGCGGCCGGCGGCGAGCCGATCTGGGATGTGATGGCGCGTTATCTTCGCGACCAGAAAACGATACGCCCGCGCGTGCCCAACGTGCCGCTGCTCAAGAACGTCGAGGGCAATCCCGGGCTCGCGTGATGACGCGGTTCGCTTTCCTCGTCGCGCTGCTGCTTTTCACGACGCAGGCGCTGGCGGCCGAGTACGCGACGGTGAAAAACCGGCCGGTGGCAGTGAAGATCAGCGCCCATGCGTACTACGTGCAGGGGCAGCCCGGGGTCGCGTCCGCCGCCAACGAGGGGTTCAACGCGAATGCAGGCTTCATCGTTACGCCTGAAGGCGTCGTGGTGATCGATGCGCTGGGCACGCCCGCACTCGGTCATGAGCTCATCCGCGCGATCCGACAGGTCACCTCACAGCCGATCCGCCGCGTGATCGTCACGCACTATCACGCCGACCACGTCTACGGTCTGCAGGCGTTCAGGGACATCGGGGCCGAGATCTGGGCGCACCGCAGCGCGCGGGAATATCTGGAAGGCGAAGGGCCGGCACGTCTCGCTCAACGCCGCGAGGACCTCTTTCCGTGGGTCGACGAAAACACGCGCATCGTTGCGCCCGACCGCTGGCTCGACGAGAGCGTGACCTTTTCCTTCGGCGGGCTCACTTTCGACGTGATACCCATGGGGCCGGCACATGCGCCTGACGATGCGGTAATCATGGTGCGCGAAGATCGCGTGCTGTATTCGGGCGACATCATTTTTACCGGCCGCATACCTTTCGTCGGCAACGCTGACAGCAGACGCTGGCTGGAAACCACGGCGCGTCTGCTTGCGCTCGAGCCGCACACCATGGTGCCCGGTCACGGTAAGGTCTCGAGCGATCCGCGGTCGGATCTCGCGCTGACACGCGACTATCTCATACATCTTCGGAGCGTCATGGGGCGTGCGGTCGAGGATTTCACGCCCTTCGAGGACGCGTATGCGAAAGCGGACTGGAGCCGGTTCTCGAGCCTGCCGGCATTCGACGCCGCCAACCGGATCAACGCCTACGGCACATATCTTTTGATGGAGCGCGAATCGCTTGCGCGCTAGGACGCTCTGATCAACCTGATCGTCATGCTGTCGTACGCCGGCATCCCTGGTTAACGTTCTAATCGAAAATGGATTCCGGCCTTCGCCAGAATGACGCTGAATGGTCCGCCAGGGTTTATCCAGAGGTGCCCGAGGTGATCGGGCCGACCCGCGAGATGTCGTGCGCCCCGACGGCGATCAGAACGATTTGATGACCAGGCCGATCGCCACAGCGCCCGAGACGATTGCGAACCCCTGCTGCGTGCGGACGCCTGAAAGCTTCTTCGCGATTGCGCGACCGGCGAGCATGCCGGCGAGCGCGCCCGCGACGAAAGGCAGGCCGACGGCCACGTCGAGCTTGCCCGCGAACCAGGTGCTGGTGACGGCAGCCAGAGAAACCAGAGAAATCACGGCAAGTGAGGTCGCGATGATGCTGTGGATCGGCAGGTCGGTGCCCCGTTTGAGCGCGGGCACGAGTATGAATCCGCCGCCTACGCCGAGCAGTCCCGAGAGAAATCCCACCAGGCCGCCGGTCGCGGCGAGGGCGCGTGCGCACGATGCATTCCACGCGAATTTTCCGCTGGCCGGGTTGATTTCGCAGGCGGCGGATTTCGTGTCCACTGCGTCCGGATCCGACAGCCCGGGAGTCGCCTGCCGGAAAGTCCGCACCGCGACATACAGAAGAATCCCGGCAAAAACCAGAGTCAGCGGGCGCGACGGAACGGCATGCGCGACATAGACGCCGAGTGGGGTGAGGAGGCTGCCCACGATAGCGATCATCGCGGCCGCGCGATAACGAACCACCCGCTGCTGGAGTCCGATGATCGCACCCAGCGCCGCCGAGGCACCGACGGCCAGCAGCGCGACGGGTGCGGCCCGTGTGATGTCCCAGCTCAGGCCGAACATCAGCAGCGGCACGGCCAGGATCCCGCCACCGGCGCCGGTGATCGCAAGGATGAGGCCGACGGTCAGGCCGAGGAGGGCCGAGAGCAGCACTATGCGCCCCTTGCCATTGCAGCGTCCCGAATCACGGCAGCGATCAACATCGCCTCAATATATTGACATACAGTTATCGTGTCAATATTATATGAATATGACGACTGTAACTCCACCTCGCACCGTTGTAACGCCTGAGCTCGACATCGCCGCGATGCGCCAAGGCGCGGGACAGGCGACAGCGGTGCTGCGGACATTGGCGCACGCCGATCGACTGTTGCTGCTGTGTCAGCTCACGCAGGGGGAGCGGTGCGTCAGCGACCTGGAGACGCTGCTGGATATTCATCAGCCGACGCTCTCGCAGCAGCTCGGCGTGCTGCGTAACGAAGGGCTTGTAGTCACGCGGCGCGACGGCAAGCGCATCTATTACAGCGTTAGCGATCCCGCGATTCTGGAGCTGCTCAGGACTTTGCACAGCCTGTACTGTCCCAAGCCATCATCGCGCCGCCGCACCGGTTGAGACGGCGCGCTTCGATGGCGTCACTGCATCACTGCATCACTGCATCACCTCCACCTCAGCGGACTTCCTCCAATGATTTTCAGACAACTGTTCGAGCCCATTTCCAGTACGTATACCTATGTGCTCGGTTGCGAGACGACCCGGCAGGCGCTGCTGATCGATCCCGTGATGCCGACGTGGGAACGCGACCTGACCGTGCTGAGCGAGCTTGGGCTGAAACTCGCCTACACCGTCGACACGCACATCCACGCCGACCACATCACTTCGGCGCTGCAACTGAAGCGCGAGGCGGGAAGCCGGATCGTCTACCCTGCAATGAGTGGTGTGTCGTGTGCGGACCTGCTCGTGGAAGACGGCGCCAGGATCGCCGTGGGCGGGGTCGGACTCGACGCCGTCCATACGCCGGGGCATACCGACGACCACTTCGCTTATGTCGCGGGCGACCGGGTCTTCACCGGTGATGCCCTGCTCATCGACGGCTGCGGACGCACCGATTTTCAGAATGGCGATTCAGCAGTGCTTTACCGCAGTGTGCGCGAAAAATTGTTTTCCCTCGACGAGGGTATGCTCGTTTATCCTGCGCACGATTATCAGAAGCGGCACGTCTCCACGATTGCGCAGGAACGCGCACGCAATCCGCGGCTGCACGATGGCATCACGCTCGAGGAATTCATCAGAATCATGCAGGCGCTGGACCTTCCGTATCCGAAATTCATCGACCATGCGGTGCCTGGCAATCGCGCGTGCGGAGTCTGTCCGGATGATCTCGACGCCGAGCTGCAGCGGTATTGCGCGAAGATGGAAGAAAGCCCACAGGGGTAAGCGATGGACACCTTCACACCCGTCAGCGGATTCATAGGCGGTATCCTCATCGGTCTGGCAGCCACGCTGCTGCTCGTCGCCAACGGCAGAATCGCCGGCATCAGCGGCATCCTCGGGGGTGTCATCAAACCGGTCCGCGGGGATGCTGCGTGGCGGGTGCTTTTCATCGTCGGCATCTGGCTCGGGGTTCTGGCTTACTGGCTTGTGCGCGGCGAAGTCATTCCGGTGCAGATCGAGGCGGGCTGGCCGACGCTGGTCGTGGCGGGATTGCTGGTCGGTTTCGGCACGCGCCTGGGCAGCGGCTGCACCAGCGGTCACGGCGTGTGCGGGATCGGGAGATCCTCGATGCGCTCGATCGTCGCCACGCTGGTTTTCATGATCACCGCCATCGCAACGGTGTTTATCACTCACCATGTTCTCGCCTGAGGGGCACACGATGAACTCGACCGGTCTTCAGTTCGTCTTCGCGTTGCTCGCCGGTGCGCTGTTCGGGCTCGGCCTCGCGGTCTCGCAGATGATCAATCCCGCGAAAGTGATCGCTTTCCTCGACGTGACGGGACGCTGGGATCCGACCCTGGCGTTTGTCATGGGTGGCGCTGTAGCGGTCACCTGGCTCACCTTCCGCGTGGTTCTGAAAAGATCGCGGCCGTGGTTCGCCGAGCGCTTCTCGTTGCCCACGAAGAGCGACATCGATCCGCGCCTCATCGGGGGCGGCGTGCTCTTCGGTATCGGATGGGGGCTCTCGGGTCTGTGTCCGGGGCCGGCATTGGCCGCGCTCGTTACCGCTCAATCGAGCGTATTCGTTTTCGTCGCTGCAATGCTGGCTGGCGCGGCGCTCTATGGCGTGCTCGACCGGGCGTGATTCGCGCGTCGCGTTCCTTGAGTGTGCACGCTGCGCGACCCTCGTCCGCGGCCGCCGCCGTTCCCTCGATGACTTCGTAACTTTCGCACCGGCTCCGGCGCTTTCGGGTTGCCCTCAGGCGGAGGTCAGCGCACTGGAGTGCGCTGAATGGTTTATCTGCGGCACGACGGATGCTAGGCCTGTGACATCGACGAGGAGACATGACTCGATGTTTTGGATCGCTCGCCCCTCGCGTTGGCTTGTGCCGGCTGCGCTGTCGCTCATTACGGGTTCACCTGTGTTTGCGGCGCAAAGTCTTTCGGGGCCTGAGCTTGGCGCGAAAGTAGCGGCCGGCCTGCCCAGCTGCGTGCAATGCCATGGCGCCCGCGGAGAAGGTCAGCCGGCAAACGGTTTTCCGCGGCTTGCGGGGCAGGGCAAACAATATCTCGCCAAGCAGCTTCGGGATTTCCGATCGGGTGCGCGCAAAAACGCGATCATGGCGCCCATCGCAAAATCGCTCGAGGAGCGTGATATCGATGCGGTCAGCGCGTACTACAGCGACATCGTGCTGGCGCAACCCGCGCCCACGACTCCCCCCCAGCCTGATGCTGAGGCCGTGAGAGCGGGTGCGAAGCTCGCCACCCGAGGCAAGTGGGACAAGGACGTTCCGGCGTGCTTCGCGTGCCATGGTCCTGAGGGCACCGGCATCGCACCGAATTTTCCAGCCATCGCGAAGCAGAACGCTGCGTATACGAGCCGCCAGTTGCGCGAGTGGAAATCAGGCACGCGCGATAATGACCCGCAGGGCCTCATGAAAGCAGTGGCCGATCGCTTGACCGATTCCGAAATCGAAGCGGTGTCGGTTTATCTCGAATTCCTGAAAGTGCCCGTTAAGTAGATCATGCTCCAGCGACTCAAAGAACTCGCGAATGTCAGGCATTTCCACCCCTTGTGGACTGCAGTGCCACTGGTGAGTGCGATCGCAGTCGGCGCGGTGATCTGGTGGGTCGCGACCTATGAAGTCGCGACCTTACGGCCCGGGAAACCCGCGCCCGCGCGCTCCGTGACACCGGGCAAGTTGCTCGAGCCCGACGCGGGTGAACGGAAAGCCGATTTGCTGGCCAACAACACTTCCGGCGAGATCAGGTTTTCTCCCCCGAATCGTGAAGACATGCCCGAAGGCCCTTTCGGAGACGCGATACGGCAGGGTCGGGACATTTTCGTCAATACGCAGGCGAACGCAAAGCGATTCGTCGGGAACGGTCTCAATTGCGTCAACTGCCATCTCGACGAAGGGCGCAAGGCGAATTCCGCGCCTTTATGGGCATCGTATGTGATGTATCCGGCTTATCGCAGCAAGAACAAGAAGGTCAACAGTTTCGAAGATAGGCTCGCGGGCTGTTTCACCTACAGCATGAACGGCACGCCGCCGCCTTACGACAGTGCCGAAATGGTCGCGCTGGTCTCGTACACCTACTGGCTGGCGCAGGGCGCGCCTGTCGGCGTAGAGCTTCCCGGCCGCGGCTACCCGAGTCTCGACAAGCCCGCGCAGGAACCCGATGTGAAGCGTGGAGCCGGCGTGTTCTCAGCGAACTGCGCGTTGTGTCATGGCGCCCAGGGTGAAGGCACGAGGGCGGGCGGCCAGTATGCCTTTCCACCGCTATGGGGCAAGGATTCTTATAACGGCGGCGCGGGAATGCATCGCGTCGAAACCGCCGCGGCCTTCATCAAGGCGAACATGCCGCTGGGCAAACCGGGTTCGCTGTCGGCGCAGGAAGCCTGGGATGTTGCCGCGTTCGTCAACAGTCACGAGCGCCCGAGCGATCCGCGCAAGCGCTGAGGTGCAGTGCCCGCAGCTTGAACGCACTCATTACGTTTTCAACCGATTGCTCGAGACTTCGCGTATCTGCACGCCGTCGAGCGTCAGCGTCGAGACCGCAGTGTCGTGCGGGATCATCGAGATCACCTTCCCATCGTTTCCAGGCCTAGAGGTGACCGTGGATGTCATTCGTGTGCAGCACCGTGACGGTCTGCGGCGCGCGCGCAGCGCTTCGGGGGGCGGACGCACCGTGGGCGGGTGCGGAGCCGAGGACGCCTGCTGCCAACATCATGAGTAGTGCATTACGGCAAATTATCGGGACTCCTTTGCGTGGGCACCCGTCGGCCGAAGCGCAGTCACGGCGGCTTTCGCGAACGAGGAAATGGGGGAGGCCGAAGCAACAAATGCGCGCGCCTCCGGGCAAGGTGCGCGGCGTCTCGCAGTCCCGAATCAGCGCGCTGCTTGCTGAAGGATCTCGTTTTTCAGCACGTCAGGCTGCGGCATGCCGACCACGCGTCTCACCTTCCCCTGGCGGTCCTTGTAGAAGACACCCGGCGTGCCGGCAATGCCCATCTCCGCCATCATGCGATTGTTCTTCTCGATCTGCTGCTTGACCGCTGCGGGGATCTCCTTCATCGGCTCGATGCCGCCGCGCGCATGCGCGGTTTCGTGCTGGCGCAGCGCTTCAGCGGGGTTCTTGCTGGACAGGATCGCAGCGGCTTTGGCAAGGCTCGTCGGTTTCAGAAGTCCCACCAGGATGTGCCGCACCTGGAGGTCTTTCCCGACGTAAGGCTGCATCGCAACCCAGAGCTTGTTGCAATAAGGGCATTCCGGATCGGTGAAAACGTATACGACGCGCTTTGCGGAAGCCGCGCCTTCGCGCACCCATGTTGCTTTTTCGAGCTGTGCCCATTCCTGCGCATATTCAGGCGCGGGAAGATATTTGCTCAGATGTGCGTGAGTGAGGTCGGCGCCATTGGCGTCGAGCATCGTGCCAACGATCAGATGTTTTCCATCTGGCATCAGATAAAGCGCGAGGGGCTCACCTCGAACACGCCCGGCGTAGCCTGTCACACCGTTGCCGGCGTCGAACTGCGCTTCGACCTGGACACCCTGCTGCACGAGCGCACGCACTGGAGGGGGATATTCTGCGGCCGTAACCGAAAACGGGATGAGAATGAGCGAAAGCAGCAACAAGGATTTCATTCTCAGCGCTCGATTTGCGGTGCGGCGACACCTTCGACCATTACGTTGATGCAGGCGGGGAGCCCGGAGCGCTGCGCGCGCTGTATGGCCGCCGGCAGTTCACCGGCTCCAGTCACGCGTTCACCGTGTCCGCCGAACGCGGCCGTCACGAGGTCGTAACGCATCGGGCGCAGCTCGCAGCCGATCAGGCGCTGCGCGCCGTAGTCCTTGAGCTGAATCTGATACTCGGCGTTCCAGCGTGCATCGTTGCCGACCAGCGCGATGAACGGCAGGCCATAGCGGACCGCCGTGTCCATTTCGGGAAGATGGAAACCGAATGCGCCGTCGCCGGTTGCGGCGACGATCGGCGCGTCGGGCACCGCGCACCGGGCGCCCAGTGCGTAAGGCAGCGCTGATCCGATCGCGCCTGCCGTGCCGTTGATTACACGGTGCGGCGCGCTCAGGCAGGCCTGGGCCCATTGGCCGAATTCACCGCCGTCCGAGACGAATACCGCGTCGGGATGGCTGTCGAGCAGGGCTTGCAGCGGGCGCAGCGCCTGGACAGGATGCACCGTCCCGGAATTCGAGGCCTTCGCCGTATCCCACGCGGCAGGCCGGTAGGCGACGGCGGCGCGCACTTGCGTCCGCCACGATGCGTGCGCCGCACTGCCGGCGGCCCGCTCGGCCAGCCCGGTCATGGCCGAGCGCACGTCGGCCTCGGCGTGCAAAGCGAGCCGCGCGCCCACCGCGCGTTGCGTGCGCTCGATCTCGGCGCGCTCCGCATCGATTTGCAGGAACGTGCAATCCGGCGAGAACGCCGGCGCCTTGCCAAACTTCAGGGTGAAGTCGAGCCGCTTGCCCAGCAGCAGGACGCAGTCGGCTTCGCGCAACACTTCGGCGAAGGCCCCCAAGCTGGGATCGCCGATGCCGCGCGGGCTTTCCATCGCCACCACGGGAATGCCACAGGCCGCCTCGAGGTTCGCCGTCAACGAGCGGGCGTGCCGTGTCATGGCGGCCGGGCCGGTGAGGATCAGCGGACGCGCGGCTTTGCTCAGACGTTCGAGTATCGCCTGCGCCACGTTGGGGTCGAGCGGCTGAGCCTGCGGTGCGCATGACGCTGCATCCGGCGGCGCGATAGATCCGACGACGGACTCCAGCGCATCGCTGGGCAGGCTCAGGTGCACCGGACCTGGCCTTCCGGAGTGCGCGATGCGAATGGCGCGCGCCATGTCGCCTGCAACCGC
>JBKJKJ010000336.1:0-17503 GCA_046597455.1 Burkholderiales bacterium | reverse complement strand
GGTTATGTCTATCCCGGCACGTGCCGTCAAGGTGTGCCTGCCGGCCGTGCGGCGCGGGCTTGGCGAGTCCGCACGGACGGCGCGCTCATCGGCTTCGTGGATGCCATTCAGGGGCGTGTCGCGCACGACCTGGAAAAACAGATCGGCGATTTCGTGCTGCATCGCGCAGATTCGGCCTACGCCTACCAGCTCGCGGTCACCGTGGACGACGCGCAACAGGGTGTCACGCACGTCGTGCGCGGCGCGGACCTCCTCGAGTCCACGCCGCGGCAGATCTATCTGCAGAACCTGCTCGACTTTACCGTCCCGCAATACGCACATCTGCCGGTCGCCGTAAACAGCGAGGGCCAGAAACTTTCGAAGCAGACGCGGGCAGCACCCGTGGATCGGAACGATATCGGCACGGTGCTCGCGCAGGCGCTGCGCTTCCTGGGACAGGCGCCCCCTGTCGAGTTGGAGACCGCGCCCGTCGCTGAAATCTGTATTTGGGCGAAGGAAAACTGGCGGATCGATCGCGTACCTCGAACACGCACCCTGGTCTTCGTCGACACGGTTCAGGATCGAGATCGGGACCAACAAAAACGTCGGTGATTCGGGATGCGCGTCGCCGCGCGTTTCAACTCCGGCCTCATTCGGCGCGACCGCCGGCACCTGACCCGACGCAGCGTGCCGCGGAGGGGGTTGGCCTCGTTGCGTCTACCCGCCGGGCTGCGCGCAGAACACGGGCGCGCCGTGCTGAAACGCGATCAGCTCACCTGGCCGCATCTCGATCCACGTCTCGTTATCGGTCAGCGGCGTGGTGGCGATCACCGCAACTTTGTCGTCGGGCGTGGTCAGCGCGCTGAAATCCACCGTCACGTCCTGGTCGATCAGGTGTGCCTGCGCGAAAGGCGCGTGACGCAGGATGTAGCTGAGCTTGTCGAAACAGTGCGCGATGAGGTACTCGCCGTTCGAGAGCACGAAGTTGAAGCTGCCATGCTGCGCGATTTCGCGCGTGATCGCCTCGACCACCGCGAAGCACTCGGCGAGCGGGGGTTGGGCATCGGGAAAACGCGCGCGCAACCGTTCCAGCAGGTAACAGAAAGCGCGCTCGCTGTCGGTCGTGCCGACGGGGCGGTAAAAACCCTCCAGTGGGGGCGCGAAGTTCTCGAGCGTGCCGTTGTGGGCGAAGATCCAGTACCGGCCCCACAATTCCCTGACGAAAGGATGCGTATTCTCCAGCGCAACGACCCCCTGGGTCGCCTTGCGGATATGCGCGACCACGTTCATCGAGTGAATCGGGTAATCGCGCACGAGCGCCGCGATCGCGGATTCGGCAGCCGGTTTCGAATCGAGAAATACGCGCGCGCCGCACCCTTCGAAAAAGGCGATGCCCCAGCCGTCCGCGTGATGGTCGGTCAGGCCGCCGCGGCGGTGAAAGCCCTCGAAAGAAAAGCAGATGTCCGTCGGGACATTGCAGTTCATGCCTAGCAGTTGACACATAGGATGCGGTGCGTGGGATGCGTGGCTGATGATGCTTCAGGTTGCGGGCGCAGCCTGCGCGGCGCGCTCCCGCTTGCGACGCGCGGTGTGAACGATCTCCCCGGCGATGAGTCCGGAGACTTCACGTGCCGCAGCCTCGCCCGCTGCAATGTTCTGCAGCTTCGCGGTGAAATCAAGCAGTCGCGTGCGGACCGTCTGCGGCCGGATGACGAAATCGGCCTCGCGCAAATCCGATTCCGCGAGCTCGCGGCTGCGCGCGTACCGCGTCAGATCGACCGCGATCACGAAATCCGCCCCCATCGCCCGGGCGACGCGAACGGGCACGGGACTGGTCAGCCCGCCGTCGAGATATTCAACGCCATCGATCACAGGCGGAATGAAAAGATCCGGCACGCTGCTCGACGCGCGTACGGCAAGCCCGGTTTCGCCGTGATTGAAGACGACCATGCGGCCGTTTCTCGCATCGGTGGCGACGACAGCAAAGCCTCTCGGCAACCGTTCGATGGGGCGATTCCCGACCGCTCGGTTGACGAACGCCTGCAGGGCCTCACCGCGCACCCAGCCCTTGCCGAAGAACGAGAAATCGATGAGTGCGGTCTGCTCCATGGAGACCGCCATGCGCTCGAGCTCGGGCCCACTCAAGCCTGACGCATAGAGCGCAGCCACGATCGCGCCAGAACTGCTGCCTGTGACGATATCAGGCACGATGCCGGCCGCCTCGAGCGCTTTGATCACGCCGACGTGCGCAAAGCCACGCGCGCCGCCTCCACCGAGCGCAAGCGCGACCAGCGGCCGCTGCGCCTTCACCGGAACGATCGTGCGTGCACTGGGCGGCTCAGGCAGTGCGGTGTCGACCGCGAAGGGCGCGCACGCCGCGAACAGGCCCACGACGAGCGGAAAAAAGAGTTTGCGGAAAGCCATGAAGGACGGCGGTGCAGGCAGTGCTTTGCGAGATAGGTTCCAGTCTACGCAGGTACGCCGGACGAACCAATCGATTTGGTCATTTTCCCGCGCTGGATCATTGCCTCGCCGCGCCAAACGCGACAGAATTAGCGCCCGCTATAAAAGCGGGTCAGTCAAAACATAGGAGGAAGGGCATGAGATTCACACCGTTTCTGTGGGGCGCCATCGCGACTGTCGCGCTTGGAATCGTTTCGACCGCGCCCGCTGCCGCGGCCGACGTCGCTAAAGACTATCCGAACCGGCCGATCCGGATGCTCGTTCCGAATGCACCCGGAAGCTCGGTCGATACGCTCGGTCGGATATTTGCACAGGCGATGACGACCGTGGGCGGACAGCAGGTCGTCATCGACAACCGCGCAGGCGCGGGCGGCACGCTGGGCATGGAGATCGGCAAGAACGCCAACCCCGACGGCTATACGATCCTTTCCGCATCGACTGCGGCGATGACGATTGCGCCGCACATATACAAGAAGCTGCCCTTCGATCCGCTGAAGGACTACGAGTTCGTGTCCCTGTTCGGCATTACCCCGAACGTACTCGTCGTGACGCCTTCGCTCCCCGTCAAAACCGTCAAGGAGCTCATCGAGTATTGCCGCGCAAAACCCGGCGAGGTCAACATGGCCTCGGCGGGCCCTGGATCACAGAGTCACCTCGCCGGAATCGTGCTGATGAGCGCCGGCAAGTTCCAGGCACTGCACGTGCCCTACAAAGGCGGCGGCGCGTCGGTGGCCTCCACGGTCGCAGGCGAATCGCAGTGGACCATTACGCCTGCGCCCGCGGTGGCCGGGTTGATTCGCGGCGGCAAGCTGCGCGCGATAGGGCACAGTCTACCCAAGCGCGACCCGCTCCTCGGTGACATGCCCTCAGTGGCGGAAACCGTTCCGGGCTTCGAATACAGCGGCTGGAATGGCCTCCTCGCGCCCAAGGGAACGCCGAAACCCATTCTGGACAAGCTGCGCCAGATGGTCTTGGCAGCGGTGCAAACACCCGAGTTGAAGAAAGCCTTCGAGCAGCAGTTGACCCAGGTCTACACCAACACGCCGGCGGAGTTCCGCGCATTCGTTGCCAAAGAAACGAAGGAGATGGGCCCGGTAGTGAAAGCGGCTGGGCTGAAGGTGGAATGACGGTGGAGTGATGGAGTGAAGGTCGCGCGATGCGCTACTGCACCGCGCGCCCATTGAAAAGGGTCAGCCGAGGCTGACCCATTTTAAGTCGCGCGCCGGGATCAGTAACCGCGCGTCGGGAGCGCGTCCGCAGCATTACCGCGGCTGCCCTGCTGGGCCGGTTGCGGCGATGGACGGTCCGGCTGAGGGATCACCGTCACGGTTGCTCTGGGTGGCAGCTGAATCTGGCCCGCCCGCGTCTTGTCCTGCGGAGTCGCGACCACGATCCCGGCCGATTCCGGGGGCGCGGCCACCTTGTCGACGCGCCTCGCGCCCGGTTGCGGGATCTCCCCGTACATGACCCTGCCGTCCGGCATGGTCGATTTGTACACGGGCTCGACGGACTGTGCCGCCGAGGCGGCCAGCGCGAGTATCACCGCCAATGCCAATGATTTGAAGTTCATCCGAGTCTCCTGTACGGGATGCATGGTTTCTATTCTAGTTGAAATGCAACGGGCGGCACGGCAGCCGCGTTGACCCCGGCCGGACTGCCGGTCGCCGCGGCGCCTGCCGCGTGACGGTCGGGCTCGGGAAGGTCAGCGGCGCGACACCTGCGTGCCGAGCAGAACGTAAGCCGCAGTCGACCACGCCGCTACCGCGACCGATATGCTGCAACCGATCCCGAACCCGGCGGCGGGGATGATGAAAAGCGGTACGTGGGCGGCGAGCGCCTCTGCCGAGCTGATCCCGAGGAACGAGCCCGTGGCGATAAAGAGCCAGCGCCTGATATAGGTGAGGAGTATCGAGCGGCGTTCCAGGTTGTAAGAGCGGGCGTGAGCGCGACTCCACGCGCTGCCGATAGACGCATCCTTGAAAAACGCGAAAGGGTCCAGGTACAGCGTGATCTGGCGTCCCAGGGACAGGCCGGCGCGTACTTCGCGCCTGAGCAGCGCCTCAACGTCCTCTTGCGGGATCCCGAGTCTCATCGCCGTCGGCCCTCTACGCCTCCAATGCCCAATGATTTATGGCAGCGGCAGGCGCGAAAAGTTGCCTGGGCGCGGAGCGTCGAAGTGCGGAATAATTCCGTGATCAGGCCATTGCGTTCAATCCTTGCATGAGTTCGTTGCTACCATCGTGATTCCCTGGCTCGCGCCCCATCAACCTTTCCCGCCCGTGCACCACGCACGGCGTGAGCCCAATGGGCTCCTCGCCGCCGGCGGCGACCTTTCGTTGCACCGCCTGCTGGAAGCGTACCGGCACGGCATATTCCCGTGGTACAGCGAGGGACAGCCGGTGCTGTGGTGGAGCCCCGACCCGCGCATGGTGCTTTTTCCCCGGGAAATCGCGATCTCCCGCTCCCTGCGCAAGCGGCTGCGCAACCCGGCCTACGAAGTCCGGGTCGATACCTGCTTCTCGCGGGTAATGCAGGCCTGCGCCGAACCTCGAGACGGGGAGGCTGGAACCTGGATTACCGACGAAATGCTCGCAGCGTACAGCGCGCTTCATGCTGCGGGCATCGCGCATTCGGTGGAAACCTGGATGAATGGCACGCTCGTCGGCGGACTTTACGGCGTCGCGATCGGCCGGGTCTTCTTTGGCGAGTCGATGTTCATGCGCGAAACCGATGCATCGAAGGTGGCCCTGGCCCATCTCGCGCGCCAGCTCGAACGCTGGGAATTCGGGGTGATCGACTGCCAGATGGCGACTGCGCATCTCGCCTCGCTGGGTGCCCGTGAAATCCCGCGGAAGGATTTTATACTGGTGTTGTCAGAGTTGGTAAACTACGCAAGTCATACGGGAACCTGGCATTTCGAAGATGACCTATTTGACTGATTTCCCGCTGTCGGTCCTGCAGTTCTATGCGACTGCGCCGTACCCGTGCAGCTATCTGCCGGAGCGTATGGCGCGCTCCCAGGTTGCCACACCCAGTCATCTCATCGACGGCTCGGTTTACAGCGAGCTCGTGCGCGCAGGTTTCCGCCGCAGCGGCGCCTTCACCTACCGGCCCTATTGCGATAACTGCCGTGCCTGCGTTCCGGTTCGTATCCTCACCGAGGACTTCCGGACCAATCGCGCACAGCGCCGCGCCTCCAAGCGCCACTCGACGCTCACTTCCGAGACGCTCGATCTGAAATACAGCGCAGAGCACTACGCGCTTTATCTGCGCTATCAGGCGTGCCGCCACAGCGGGGGCGGCATGGATCAGGACAGCCGCGAGCAATACCGTCACTTTCTGCTGCAGAGTAACGTCGATTCGCGGCTGATCGAATTCCGCGAGGACGGGGTGCTGCGCATGGTGAGCATCGTCGACGAGCTGCAGGACGGCGTCTCGTCTGTTTACACGTTCTTCGACCCGGACGTCGAAGGCGCGAGCTTCGGCACGTACAACATTCTTTGGCAGATCGAGCTGTGCCGCAAGCTCGACTTGCCTTACCTCTACCTGGGCTACTGGATCGGCTTGAGCCGCAAGATGGCTTACAAGATCCAGTTCCAGCCCATGCAGGGCCTGATCGACGGCACGTGGCAACCCATCGATGAAAGTGATGCGGTGACAGGGCTGCCCGTTGACAAGGTCACGAGGTGACGGGGTGATGAGGATGGCGTGACGAGCCCCGGACGGGGACCCTGCATCCGTCTCCACTCGCCACGCCACGCCACACTGACCCTGGGCCCTGCCCGCTCCGGTTAAAATCGGGGCATGTCCTACGCCTTGCTCCGGCCCGCGCTGTTCGCGCTGGAAGCCGAAACCGCGCACCATGTCACCCTGACGTCCCTCAAGGCACTCCACCACCTGGGATTGCTGCGCGCCCCGGCAGCACGCAGTGCCGGCTGCGCGCGGGAAGTGATGGGGCTGCACTTTCCCAACCCGGTCGGGCTCGCAGCCGGGCTGGACAAGAACGGCGAATACATCGACGCGCTCGCCGCGCTGGGCTTTGGTTTCATTGAAATCGGCACCGTCACGCCGCGGCCTCAGCCGGGCAATCCGCGCCCGCGCCTGTTCAGACTGCCGCAAGCCGGCGCGGTCATCAACCGGATGGGATTCAACAATCTGGGTGTCGACCGCCTGGTGGAAAACGTGGCGCGCTCGTCGTGGCGCGGCATTCTGGGAATCAATATCGGAAAAAATTTCGACACGCCGCTGGCGGACGCGCTGGGCGACTACGCTGCGTGCCTGCGAAAAGTCTATGCCATGGCTACCTACGTCACGGTCAATATCTCCTCGCCCAATACGAAAGGTCTGCGGGAGCTTCAGGGATCCGAGCAGCTCGCCGCGCTGCTCGCCGGCCTGAAAGACGAGCGCGAGACCCTTGAAGACAAATACGCCAAACGCGTACCGCTCGCGCTGAAAATAGCCCCAGACCTCGACAGCGACCAGATCGCCGTCATCGCGGAGCTCGTAAGCCGGTATCGCTTCGACGCTGTGATCGCAACCAATACGACCGTCTCGCGCGATGGGGTCGGTGCCCTGCCGCACGGCGGCGAAGCGGGGGGGCTGAGCGGCAGACCCGTCGAAGAGCAATCCACGCGCGTCGTGCGCGAGCTCGCGCGCGCGCTGGGGGGATCCATACCGATCATCGGCGTCGGCGGCATCGCGAGCGGGCAGCAGGCCTTGCGCAAGATCGAGGCGGGGGCGAGCCTCGTGCAGCTCTATACGGGGCTGGTTTACGAAGGACCCGGACTGGTCCGGGCGTGCCTGGACGCCCTATGCGGAGCACCGGATGCAGGCCTGCAATCCCCGGAGCATTGACCTCGCCGAAGTCGTTGCCGTCATCGACGAGCAGCGCTGCATCGGCTGCACCCTGTGCATACGGGCGTGCCCCGTCGACGCGATCGTAGGCGCCGCAAAGCTCATGCATACCGTGATTGCGGGCGCCTGCACGGGTTGTGAGCTTTGCATAGCGCCGTGTCCCGTCGACTGCATCAGCCTGCGTCCGATCGCCAGACCGGCCGGCGCCGCGCGGCTCGCTGCAATGGACCTCGCACGCCGGCGCTGCGAAGCGCGTAACCGGCGCCTGGAGCGCGAAAGCGAGGAGAAGACCCAGAAAGTCGCGGCTCAACGCGCCGCCGGCGCAGACCGAAAGAAACGCGACACGGTTGCCCGGGCCGTCGAGCGGGCGCGGCAGCGCTTGAAAAGGCTCTCGTCGTAAAACAGTTCGCAGTCAAACGAAGGCCCGACGCAGGCCCGGGCCACGCCCCCGGGGCGCCCCCGCCCTTCAGTATCCTCGGCAGGTGCCGTTATCGGGGGACAACCCTGTAGTTTCGAGCGGGTTCATCCACATGCTGAACGCTCAGATTTCACCATGCGGCATTACATAAGTTACGTGGGGGCTATACATGGGAAAACGACGGATTACGCCGGCCGAGCTCGCGATCGGCAGCGTCATGGCATGGGATGCCCATGATGGGCAGGGACGTCTTCTATTACGCAAAGGCCTGATCATCACCAGCATGAGCCAGGTCGAAGGCTTGATCGAGCGCGGGCTGTTCGTAGAGACGGACCCAGTGCGCCCGCCGCAGCCGACGATCCGCGAAGAAATCGAGCCTTCGGCGGTCTCTCTGATCCTGGACGCCCGCCGAAACCTGGAGTTCAGCTGCTCCCCGGAGGGCGTGAACGAAAACTTTTCGGCGCACATCATGGGTATCCGGAAACTGATCGCCGAGGCGTGCAGCGTGAGCCAGGACGCTGCGCTTGCCACCGCCATGCTCGCCAGAGATGGCCGCTATTCGATTCGCCACTCGCTTGATGTCGCCATCACGTGCCAGATCGTCGGCCATTCGCTGGGCATCGACGAGCCCGACCTGTCCTCGACCGTCGCAGCGGCGCTCACCATGAATGTGAGCATCCTCCAGCTCCAGGACGATCTGCAGTCGCAAAAAGAGCCTTTGAGCGATGCCCAGCGCGCTGTCATCCATAGTCACCCGGAAGCCGGCGCCGCGCTGCTGCGCGCGCGCGGTGTCACGGACGAAGCGTGGGTCCAGGCGGTGCTTTCACATCACGAAGCGATCGACGGAAGCGGATATCGCCAGGGCAGGAAAGGCGACGATATCCCGCTCATTTCCCAGCTCGTTTCACTCGCCGACGTCTATTGCGCGAGGATTTCGAGCCGGGAGTACCGGCGCGCGCTGCGCCCCAATGCTGCGCTGAAAGCGCTTTTTCTCGAGCAGGGGAAGAAAGTCCGCGACGGCCTCGCCAGCCAGTTCATCAAAGCCATCGGTGTTTTCCCTGCGGGCACCCCGGTGCGCCTCGACAATGGCGAGATCGCCGTGGTGACTCAGCGCGGAGCGACTGCGAGCAAGCCTCATGTGTGCTCGCTCATCGGACCTCGCGGTATGCCATTCGTATTACCGATCAAGCGCGATACCAGCTGCGCAACCTACGGCGTGAGGGAAGTGGTGGACCTGGCCGAGCTCGGCCAGATACCCAGCATGCAGGCGTTATGGGGCAAAGTCGCCGCGGTGCATTGAGCGCGTGCCCGAAGCACCTCAGACAAATATGAGGTAGGCCAGACCGAGTACGATGCCATACTGAAGCGTGCGATACAGTGGCCGGTTCCACTGCTTCAGGCGGCGTGCGCCGCTATTGATGCGAGCCGCCACCGGGTGATAGACCCGGCTGTAGAACCGATTCAGGGCGCCGACCGGCTCGTTCTCGAGGTTTTGCGTCGCACTTGCCGTCACGATGTGCCGGCTCACCCACCGGTTCACCACCTGCATCGCCCGGAAACGCAGCGGCCGCTCGATGTCGCACAGCAGGATGATTCGGGTCACGTCCGTATTGTTCTCGACGCTGTGTATGTAGGTCTCATCGAACAGCACCGCTTCCCCGTCTTTCCACCAATAGCGTTCGCCATCGACGCTTATCCAGCACTTGTCCGAGTTGGCCGTCACGAGGCCCAGGTGGTAGCGGATCGAGCCTGCGAAGGGATCGCGATGCGGGTTCAGGTTGCTGTTGGGGCTGAGCAGCGCGAACATTGCTCCCTTGACGATCGGGATTTCGCCCAGCAATGCCACCGTACGCGGACACAGCGCCTGGGCCGAGGCCAGGGGCTGGTCGTACCATTTCAGATAGAACCGCTTCCAGCCGCGCTTGAAGAACGAATTGAAACCGATGTCGTTGTTGTTCAGCGCCGTGCGAATGTAGCCGTCATCGTAGAGCTTCAACGCCTCTTCGCGCATCATCTGCCAGTTCGCCGAAAGCGGCGCGAGCTCCGGCAGTTCGCGCTCCGTCATCAACGGCTTCGCCGGCACGGCCGAGAACAGGTACATCAGCGCGTTGTACGGCGCGAGCAGCGACGAATGGTTGAAGAGCTGGCGCACGAAGCTGAAGCGCACTTTGCCCCGCAAGTGCACGTAAAGGACCGATCCGAGGAAAGCGGCGAGGATCAGGTATTTGGGAGCAGGGAAATCCATTCGGCGGGCAGGTGTCAGCGGCCGAAGATGCCGCGCAACAGCTGCACGGGATCGACCGGAAGCCCGCTGCCGCCGCCCGCTCGCGATGCCTCGGCGGTCGGGGCCGGCCCGGCCGCCTGATCGGGCTCCTGCAGCGCACGCAATCCTGCGGGCACCGCATTTACGGTTGAAGCGCTCGCCGGCGCGGATCCGGATATTGCCCGAATCGCCGGCTCCTGGCCTTGGGGCAGAGACGCGAGCCGCGGCGCCATCAGCGCATTCAAACGGTCCAGGCGCTCGCCCGGATGCGGATGCGTTGCGAAAAGCAGCTTGAGCGTGTTGTCGGAGGCCCCCCGGCCTTGCAGCTTGTTCAGCACCTCGACCAGCCCCTGAGGGCTGTAACCCGCCCGGGCCGCGAGCACCACGCCGAGGCCGTCGGCCTCGAATTCCGCGCTCTTGTCGAGGCCGCGCGCGAGCACCTCGGCGCCATTGCCGATGAGGCTGTTGACGAACGCGCCCCGGTTGTCGCGCTGGACGATTTTCGAGCCGGCCGACACCGCGGCACTTTTCTGCATGACGCTGATGTGGTGCCGCTTCACGACGTGACCGATCTCGTGCCCCAGCACGCCTGCGAGCTGCGATTCGTTATCGAGCACCCCGTACAGACCGCGCGTGATGAGGATATAGCCGCCGGGCGCGGCGAATGCATTGATCGACGCGGTGTCTATAACGCCGAAGTGCCACGGCAAATCGGGCCTCTCGCTTTGCGCGGCGATCCACCGGCCCACCCTGTTGACGTAACTTTGCAGCGCCGGATCGTTCACCAGTCGGGCGGCACCGAGCGTGCGCCCCGCGAGCTCGCGGCCGATGCTGATTTCCTCTTTCTCGTCGATTCCGGTGACCGCCGTCGCGGCGTCCTTGCCGATGTCAAAAATTCGACCGAGGTCGAACGAGGCCGCGCCAGCGATGCCTGCGAACGTCAGCATCAGCAGCGCAGACGCCAACTGATGCGCCGCGCTTCGTCTCACCGAATGCCGCCGCGGATCGTATGCGCCATGCTCCGCACGCCGGGTGCTCACTGGAAATACTCCACTCGAGCCCGATTCAGGCCTGAAGCGCGCGCCGCCGCCTCGGCATCCTGTCTGCTTGCCGCATACCGGTCGAGCAGGCTCATCTGCGCCTCGTCGAATCGCGCCGAGCGCAAATCCTCTTCATCGAGACCGCGGATACCGATCGTAGAGGTGATCGCTGCGCGACGCGCAGGCGCCGCCGTAATGCCGGCTTTCGGCGCTGCAGCATCCGCTGACAAAAAGCGTACGTTGTACGAATTGGTCCAGCCCGTACCCGCGTCTGTTTTGAGGTTGACCCACGTGCCTTTCTGCACGATCACTTCGGCCGAGGTGCCCTGCCTGAGCGGGCCCACGACCGTCGCGCCGCTTTGAGGCGCAGCCAGGAGCTGCGCATTGCGCTCCACGACGGCGCGCTGCTGCGCGAGCGCCCCGCCACACCCGGGCAAAAACACGCCGCACATGCAGAAAAACACGAAGAGCAGCTTGCGCCCGTGCATGAAATAGCCTTTGGGAAAACACCAATTGTCCAGGCTGCGTATTATAGAGCACCCGTGACGGGAGCCGTGCGGGCATCCGGCATTTTTCGCTCGCGGCAGCCGGCAATTAATGTCGTACACTGTTGTTAATACAATACCAATCCGGCGGACACCGTCCGGTAACTGGAGCCCGTGAGTGAGGCCCATTCTGCGTTTGTCAGGACTGACGCTCATGCTTGCCATGTGCCCTGCTACGCACGCGCAAGTGACGCTGGCTCCCGGCGCCGATGCGTCGCAAGCACCCGGCATCGGGGTGCAGATTCCCGGCGTGCCGCTTGCGCCGACGATTACGGTGCCGCTGCCCGGCGCTCCGCACACGCCGGCAGGCGCGAAACCCCAGCCGCAGGCGCCGGTTGCCGCGCCGCTCCCCGTCCAGCCGCAGCCTCCGGCCCCGCCGAAACCGAGTGTCGCCGAGCTGTCTTTCGTGATCGATCCCAATGTGAATCCCGACGCCAGCGGGCGGCCCTCGCCCGTCATCGTTCGCATTTACGAGCTGCGATCCGTAACGGCTTTCAACAAAGCGGATTTTTTTTCGCTGTACGAGCGCGACAAGGAGCAACTCGGTCCGGAACTGATCGCACGCGACGAGCTGCCGTTGAGGCCCGGCGGCAGCCCGCAGGCAATCACGACGCTGCGTACCGACACCCGTTACCTGGGCGTGATCGCGGCATTTCGCGATATCGAGCGGGCTCGCTGGCGCGCAAGTACGCCCATACTCGTCAATCAGACCACGCGCATGGAGATCAAGCTGGACCGAAACGAGATCGCCATCACACTGCAATGAGGGCTGGCATCACGCCGCCGTTCATCTTCTGCGGGGCTTAGGAACACAACGATGTCATGGAACAGCAAAGTCATCTGGTCTGAAGGACTGTTTCTTCAGCCGCAGCATTTTCAGCAGCACGATCGTTTCCTCGAGAGACACCTCGAGGGACGCACGGGCCCGCTTCTTGGGTACAGCTGGGGTTTCGTGAAGCTGGAGCTCGACCGGGCTGCACTCACGCTGGGCAAAGTGCAGCTGTCGAGCGCCCGCGGTATTTTCGCCGACGGGACGCCGTTCGACTTCCCCGCCGAAGACACGCCGCCGACCGCTTTCGACATTCCCGACGACCTCAAGGACGAAGTCATCATGCTCGCCCTACCGGTGCGCCGTCCGGGCAGCGAAGAAACCGACCTGAGCGATACTGCCGAGCACAGCCTCACGCGCTACGCAGTCGGTGAAGTGGAAGTCAAGGATTCGAACGCCTCGTCCAGCGACAACACCGCGCTGCAGATCGGCCGCCTGAGAATGCGTTTTCTGCGCAAGCGCGACATGACGGACGCCTACACAACGCTGGGGGTGGTTCAGGTCACCGAACGTCGCGCCGACAACCAGGTGATCCTGAGCAAGTCCTACGTGCCGCCGATGCTCCACGCCACAGCGGACGCGGTGCTTGCGAGCTACGTGCGCGAGCTGCACGGATTGCTGCACCAGCGCGGCGAAGCGCTCGCCGGGCGCCTGTCGCAGCTCGGCCGAGGCGGGGTCTCGGAAATCGCCGATTTCCTGCTGCTGCAGACGGTCAACCGGTACGAGCCGCTTTTCGCGCATTTCGCGAACCACCCGGTGCTGCACCCCGAGCGCCTGTATTCGACGTGCCTGCAGCTCGCGGGCGAGCTCGCGACGTTCAGTAACGCCAACACGCGCCCGGCTTCCTTCCCGGAATACCAGCACGATAATCTCGAGCTGACATTCCTCCCGGTGATCGCCCAGCTGCGCCGCTCGCTCAGCATGGTGCTCGAGCAGAATGCCATCCCGATCGAGCTGCAGGATCGCCGCTACGGCGTCAAGGTCGCGGTCATCGCCGATCTCGAGCTCGTCAAGACCGCGAGCTTCGTTCTCGCGGTCGCCGCACAGGTTCCAACCGAAGTGCTGCGCGCCCGCTTTCCGACCCAGGTCAAAATCGGGCCGGTCGAGCGCATACGGGATCTCGTGAACCTGCAGCTTCCCGGTATCCCGCTCCTCCCGATGCCGGTTGCGCCGCGGCAGATTCCGTTTCATGCCGGCAGCAATTACTTCGAGCTCGAGCGCGGCGGCGAGCTGTGGAAGCAGCTCGAGCGTTCGGGCGGCCTCGCCATGCACATCGGCGGTGAGTTTCCGGGCCTCGAGCTCGAATTCTGGGCGATCAGGGGATAACGATGAGCCAGGAACCAGACTCGGATCGCACGGTCATCATTCCGTCACCGCAGGGACGCGCGCAAGCCGCATCGGCGCGCAGCGCACCCCCGCCCAATGTCAGCGACGCACCCCCGCCCACCCACATTGCAGGGCTCAATCCCCTGGTCGCGGCCGCCAATCAGCTGCTCGATCTCGTGCCCCAGCTACGGGCGACATTGCAGCACCCCGACCCCCTCGGTTTACGCGACGCACTGGTGCGCGACATCAAGGCATTCGAGACGCGGGCCCGCGCTGCGGGCATCACTCCCGAAACCGTGATGGGCGCGCGCTACGCACTGTGCACGCTGCTCGATGAAGTCGCGGCGTCGACACCGTGGGGCTCCGGGGTGTGGGCCAAACAGAGTCTGCTCGTCCTGTTCCACAACGAAACGTGGGGCGGCGAAAAATTCTTCCAGCTGCTCTCCAAGCTCGCGCAGGCTCCTGCCCAGAATCGCGACCTCCTCGAGCTGCTCTATGTCTGCCTCGCGCTGGGATTCGAGGGCCGCTATCGCGTCATCGACAACGGCCGGGCCCAGCTCGAAGCGCTGCGCGAGCGGCTCGCGCAGATCCTGCGCACCCAGCAGGGCGAATACGAGCGCGAGTTGTCCCCGCTGTGGCAACCGGCAGCCGTGAAGCGCCATCGATTCTTCGCCGTCGTCCCGCTGTGGGCCGTGTTCGCCGCGTGTTCCGCGCTGTTGGCCGGCATCTATCTGCTGTTCAGCTTCAAGCTCAATTCGGGCTCTGACCCGGTGTTCTCGAGAATCCAGGCGATACGCGTCGGCACTGCGGCGCCCAAGCCGGTTGCACGACCGCCCGCACCCCGCCCCCGGCTCGCAACCTTTCTCGCCGATGAAGTCGCGCGCGGCCGGGTGACCGTAGAGGACAGCGTAGACCGCAGCGTTGTCTCGATCGTCGGCGACGGTCTTTTCGCGCCGGGAAGCGGCATCATCTCCGACGCGTATCAGCCGCTGCTCGACCGCATCGCGGACGAGCTGAACAAGGTGCCGGGCCTCGTGCGAATCACCGGGCATACCGACAACCAGCCGATCCGTTCGGTGCGTTTTCCTTCGAACTGGCATCTATCCCAGGAGCGCGCCAGGTCGGTACTCAACTCGCTCGCCAAGCGGATGAACACGCCCGCCCGGCTGAGCGCTGAAGGTCGTGCCGATTCCGAGCCCATCGTGCCGAACGACTCGGCGGCCAATCGCGCGCGCAATCGCCGTGTCGAGATTACCCTGCTCGTCGCCCCTGCAGCCGCCACGGCTTCGGCACCCGCTGCAGCGGCGGCGTCTCCTGCACAGCAAGCACCCGCCCCCAAATGAAACTCCTTCGCCTCGTCTTCAATCGCCGCGTCATGGGCGTTTTCGGCCTGATCGCGCTGGCGCTCGTCATCTGGTTCCTCGGCCCGCTGCTCGCGTTCGCAAGCTGGCATCCGCTCGAATCAGCGCTCGCGCGACTCATCTTCATTGGCGCCATCGTTCTTTTCTATGTGGCTCGCTGGGCATGGAAAGTGTTCAAGGCGAAACGCCAGAACGCACAGCTCACCGAAGGTCTCGTGGCGGGCGCCGAGCCTGCCAGGCCGGCAGCAGCTGCCGCCGGCGCAGGCACCCAGGAAGTCGCGGTCCTTCGCCAGCGCTTCGAAGAAGCCGTCACCCTGCTCAGACAGAGCAAGCAGAAAAAATCCGGCAAGCTTGCGACGTTGTTCGGCGGCCAGTTCCTTTACGAGCTGCCGTGGTACATGTTCATCGGTGCGCCCGGATCGGGCAAGACGACTGCGCTCGTCAATTCCGGGCTGAATTTCCCGCTCGCCGAGCGCTTCGGCCAAGCCGGCATCGCGGGCGTCGGCGGCACGCGCAACTGCGACTGGTGGTTTACCGACCAGGCGGTATTGCTCGATACGGCCGGCCGCTACACGACGCAGGAAAGCGATCGCGACGCCGACAGCGCCGCGTGGAAAGGTTTTCTCAAGCTGCTTTCGAAATACCGGCCGCGGCGTCCGATCAACGGCGCGCTGGTGACCGTGAGCGTCGCCGACCTCCTGCAGCAAAGCCCCGGCGAGATGGAGACGCATGCCACAGCGCTGCGCACACGCATACAGGAACTGCACGAGCAGCTGAACGTGCGTTTCCCGCTTTACGTGCTGGTAAGCAAGACCGATCTGCTGCCCGGGTTCATGGAGTTCTTCGGCGAGTACAGCCGCGAAGAGCGTGAGCAGGTATGGGGAACGACTTTCCCGCTCGTCGGGAAGGAAGGCAATGTCCTCGCCGAATTCAACGATCGTTTCGCCGCGCTCGAAAAACGCATCAACGACAGGCTCATCGATCGGCTCCAGCACGAGCGCGATCCGCAAAAGCGGGCGCTGCTCTATGCCTTTCCGCAGCATTTCAGCGCGCTGAAAGAGCCGCTTTCGACTTTTCTCACCCGCGTCTTCGCGCCATCCCGCTTCGAAGAGCAGCCTCTGGTTCGCGGCCTGTATTTCACCAGTGGAACGCAGGAAGGCAGCCCCATCGATCGCATCATGGGCGGACTCGCGCGCGCGCTCAGGCTCGATCGCAAGATGCTCGCGGCGCAGCGTCCCAGCGGCAAAAGCTTTTTCATCACGCGTCTGTTCAACGACGTCATCTTCGAAGAATCGGGGCTCGCCGGCGCGAATCTGAAGTGGGAACGCCGGCGCGGCATGCTGCAGTGGGCGAGCTTCGCGCTGGTGGGCGTGCTCGCGGTCGGTGCCATCGCAGCGTGGACCATCAGCTATGCGCGCAACAAGGCGTACATCCAGGAAGTCGACGCCAGGCTCAAAGCGGTCTCGGAGCAGGCTGCGGCACTGCGCTCCGAGCGCAGCGGCGATCTCGTCGAATTGCTCGCGCCCCTGCGTGCCGTGCGCCAGGTCGCAGCCTCGAGCGCTTTGAGCGGTTCCGACGTTCCGCTGTCGATGGGCTTCGGCCTTTATCAGGGGGAGAAACTCGACGCGGCCGCGAATGCGGCCTACCGACGCATGCTGCAGGACGTTTTCCTTCCGCGCATCGCCACGCGCATCGAGCAGCGTCTGCGCTCGGGCCAGCAGAACATCGAACTGCTGTACGAAGGCCTGAAGGCCTATCTGATGCTGAGCGATCCGAAATACTTCGACGACAAGGCGCTCAAGGCATTCGTGACTGCAGAATGGGAAAGCGGCCTTCCGCGCGAGGTGACGGTCGAACAGCGCAAGGAGCTCGAAACGCATCTCGATAACCTGCTCGCCCTGGGCGGCGTCTCGCTGCCGGTACAACCCGACCGTGAGCTGATCGCGAGCGCGCGGGACACGATCGGGCGCATTCCGATCGCGCAGCGGATATACAACCGGCTGAAGCACCAGGGCGCCAACGCGAACCTGCCTGAATTCACGATCGCGAAGGCCGGCGGGCCTTCGGCGGCGACGGTGTTCGTACGCGCGAGCGGCCAGCCGCTCAACCGAGGCGTGCCGGGATTTTTCAGCTACGACGGCTATCACAAGGTGTTTTCGAAAGCAGCCGAGCAGGTCACTGCCCAGCTCGCACAGGAAGAGCCGTGGGTGCTCGGGCTGCAGCAGAACATGTCGAGCCGCATCGCCGATGTGCAGGGCCGCGAGCAGCTCATGAACGCGGTGCGACGCCTGTATCTGGAGGAGTACGCCCGCACCTGGAGCGGTTTCGTTCAGGACATCAAGCTCGCCCGCCCCGCCGACCTGCAGCAAAGCGTGGTCGTCGCGCGCGTGCTGTCGGCGCCCGATTCGCCGTTGCCGCCGCTGTT
>JBKJKJ010000203.1:0-5103 GCA_046597455.1 Burkholderiales bacterium | reverse complement strand
TGTTCATCGTGCCTTCCGCGCCGACGACCGTCACCGTGCTCTGCTCACGCGCGAATCCGCGCTCCACGTGCAGCGGCTCCCACGGGCTTTCTTCTTCGTTTTCTGCGCAGCAGAAGGTGTGCTTGCCCGGCTGACCGTGCGTTGCCCGGTCCATTTCGCCGGGCAGTGCGCCGCCGATGTTCTGCAGGATGAGGCGCATCGCGCGCCCTATGGTGGCGTTCGACCATCTGCCCTGCCCCAGGCAGTTGAAGCCGGCATTCAGGTTGAGCGTCCTGGCGAGCGGTCCATTGACGATGACCCAGACCGCCACCGGGTTCGTCGTCGCCTGTATCCCCTGAAGATTGAAAGCCGGATCCGCAATCGCTTCGGTCGCGGCGATCAGCACCGGCAGGTAATCGGGATCGCAGCCGGCCATCACGCAATTGATCGCGATGCGCTCGACGGTCGCCGCGCCATACCCGGGCGCGACTCGCGCCACGACCTCGTCCCGGCCGCGCGCAGTGTGCTTGAGCATGCGCTCCACGCGCTCTGCAGTGGGCGGGACGATGGGCAGGCCGTCGCTCCAGCGCCTTTCGCGGTAGAGCCGATTGATCGCGTCGAAATCGTCGGGCGCGTCGAAGGTCGCCGCGCGCTCGCCGGCCGGTGCGGGTGCCGGCGCGTTCATTTCGGCCCTCCCGTCACGAGGTCAACGAGCTCGTCCACGCACTTGCTCGCGATGTCGCGGACTTCCTGCCGGTCGCGAATGCCGAACGGGTGCGGAATGACCGCGATCGGAAGGGCGGCATCGCCCAGCGCGCGCGCCTGTGCCCTGCCCAGCGTCAGGAATGCAGTCGAGCATACGGTGACGGCACTCGTTCCGCGCTTCGCCACTTCTACACTGTCGTGGATACTCCACGACGTGCAGGACCCTCAGTCGCCGGAACCGGTGATGACGACGTCGCACTCTGCGCTGAGCTGGGCGATCACCTCGGGTTTGGCCGGCACCGATGCGGAAGGCTTGCGATGCTTGATCACGCGCGCCACACCGTATTTGCTCATCAGGAGCTCGCCGAGGTCGTCGGCAAACAGTCCGAAGTTGGGCTTCGCATTGTCGATAAATCCGACGACTTTGCCGGCAAGACCGCTGAGCGCCGCGATGGCGACGCCGGCTGCGTCAGGTTCGCGCCGCGGCGCGGTGGGGTCGTACAGGGTAATGGTGGCTGACATACGGTACTCCTGAGAACAAAACATGAATCCAGAACTGTGATCGCCGGATCGCCGATGCAGTGGCTCTATCGCCGCACGAGCGGATCCCATCCACCGCATCACGTCGTCACAATGTCACATCACTGCATCACCGAACCGATCAGTCCGGAGCGATCTTCGCCTGCTTCACCAGCCGCGTCCACCGCGCGATCTCCGACTGGATGAAACGGATCCTGTTTTTACTGGCTGTGCGTGAGGCCCGCCTGCTCCACCACGCGGGCCCATTTCTCGGATTCGGATTTGAGGAACATCGCGAACGCCTGCGGCGATGTGGCCGCCGGTTCCGCTCCGGCTGCGCTGAGGCGTTCGCGAAGCTCGGAGCCCATGAGATGACGCGCACTCTCTCGCTGGATTCTATCGATGATATCCGGCGGCGTTCCCGCGGGCGCAACTAGGCTCGACCATCCGGTGACGCGCACGTTCGGGAAACCGGCTTCGATCATGGTCGGCGTTTCGGGATACGCGCTCGCCCGCTGCTCGCCTCCTGTCGCGAGCATGCGCAGCCGTCCTGTCCTCACGTGAGGCGCGACACCGGGTGCGGTCGCGAAAATCATCGCCACCTGGCCTCCGAGCAGGTCCGTGACGGCCGGGGTCTCGCCTTTGTACGGCACGTGCGTCATGCGCAGTTTCGCTTCGAGCCGCAGGAGCTCGCCCGCGAGATGCGTCATGTTGCCCACCCCGAAAGAACCGTAGATGAGATCCCCCGGACGCGACCGGCCCAGGGCCACCAGCTCTTTCACCGTTCGCGCGGGCAGATAAGGATTGACCACCAGGACGATCGTGTTCGTGACCATCTGAGTGATCGGCGTGAGATCGCGCACCGGATCGTAGGGAAGCGTCTTGTACACATGGGGATTGATCGTCATCACCGACGTGAACGGTGCACCCAGCGTATAACCGTCGGGTTTCGACTTCGCCACCGCTTCCATGCCGATGATGCCGTTCGCGCCAGGCCGGTTATCGACCAGGACCTGCTGCCCCCATGATTCGCCCAGCTTCTGTGCCACGCTGCGCGCAACGACGTCCACACCTCCGCCCGCCGCCTGCGGGACGATGATCCGTACCGGACGGTTGGGATAATCCCCGGGCGCGGAGGATGCACGCTGCGCAAGGGCGGAACACGAAACCAGAGCCGCGATTGCAGCTATTGCGAGACACGAGAGAGTCGGGCGTTGCATTGAATCCCCTCCGTTGGTGAATCGTGAGCGGTCAGCGATAGGCCCTCGTCCTGGCGCACCCCCACTGGCTCACGCTGCGGCCGACTCGCGCACCGCCACCTTGCCTTCGAATCGCAGCATGTCCATCAACGTGCGCACCGAGCCGAGCTCTTCAAGCCTGGTCACCGCCCCGATGATTTCATCGATACGCGCGCTCGACATGCGAGGCTTCGCGTAGGTGCGGAACTTCGCTTCGATCTGTGTGCGCGTGAGGCGGTTCTCGGGTGCGCCGCGCGGCACGTCGCTGCGCACCTTGATCGTGCGCCCGTCAGCCAGGTCCGCCTCGACGATGGTCTGCACTTCCCTCAGCGACGCATCGGCCTTGATTTCGACTTTCTCGGCCGCGTAAGCCTTCAGCTTCGGGTCGTTGTAGCGGCCCGGCTCGAACTGCGCGAGCGTAAGCTCGCGGTCGTGCAGGATGATCGCGGCCGCATAATGCGCGGAGAGCAGCGCTTCGAACTTCCCTTTGTACTGCGGGAAAATGCCGTGCATCCGGTTGGCGGTCTCACCGAGGCTCACGCGGATTCTGCGAACCTGCTCCGGCCGGACTTCATTCTGCTCGATCAAGTCGAACATCGCAGTGACGAGACCCTGGATGGTCGATGCCGACGGCCACAGGCGCAGCGCGATCTGCTCGAGCTCCCAGCGCTCGCCCAGCCCTTCGAGCGCTGCCTCCGGCTTGCCCCCGTTCGTATAGGTGTTGTACAGCCCGCCGTCTTTTGCCGTGAGAAATTCCTGCGTGGCGACGAAACCCTGCTGCGCGAGGAGCGCCGCCATCAGCCCCGAGAGTGCGCCGCGGCACTGGTGGAATTTGACGGTCGGCGTGCCCCACGCCGCAAAAGTGCCTGCGGCCTGGCTCCCGGCGAGGCCGAAAGCCTTCGCCATCGTCTCCGCGTCGAGCCCCAGCAGCCGGCCGACCGCAGCGGCGCTGCCGAACGGCCCGATGATTCCGGGACCGTGCCAGCCGCGTTTGCGAAACTCGGGGAAGTCGAGGCCGACCCCGATGCGCGTGGTGACTTCACACCCGGCGACGAGCGCGACGAGCAGATCCCGTCCGGACAGGTCATCGCGCTCGGCGATCGCAAGCGCCGGCGGCATGACCTCGGGCGTGATGTGCGTGAGCGTGGAGCGGTGCACGTCGCACATGGTGACGGCAGTGACGAGATAGGCGTTCAGCAGGGTGGCGCCTGCGAGCGAGAGACGGTCTGCACCGATGATGCTGCTTTCGCTCGATTGCGCGAGTGCCGAGGCGAATGCGGCGACCTGATTCGTTTCCTCGCCCTGATGCCCTGCGACTGCGCACGCCAGCGCATCGAGCAGCAGATCCTTGCAATACTCCCGTGCGTGCGCCGGGATGCGTTCGTAATCCAGCGTGGCGGCGAAGCGGGCGAGGTCGAGTGTGGGGTTAACGCTCATGTGGCTCTCCTGGGGATGGGGCGGCCGCCCGTGTGCGAGCGCCGGTTTTTTTGTTGCGCTCAACCTTAAGACCTGCGGTGGCAAATCGCAACTGCACCGCTGTGGCCGATCCCGAACGCCGTTGACACCCGTCGAATCCGGCGCAGACAATGGACGGAAAAATACCACACCGACTCACCCAGGAGGGTCCCATGTCACAGCCCGATCTGCACGAAATCGAAAATCTGCTGCCGGCCGAAACATCGTCGTTTCGCTCGCCCATCCCCACGCAATTCGTCTCCAGCGACGAATTTCTGCCCAGCCCGCAGACACCGAACCAGAAAAAAGTCGAAGCCCGGGTGAAAGCGCTCGGCTCCGAGCTCGCGAAACACCAGGGCATGTCGCGACGCAGGTTCTTCCAGAGCGCTGCCGGCATGGCCGCAGCCTTCGTCGCAATGAACGATGTCTACGGTCCGTTTTTCAGCGTCGGGCGCGCCGAGGCCGCGACCCCCGACATGGCGAACGAGCGCGCGCGCGCGCTCGCCGGCCAGTTCATCATGGACATGCACACGCACTTCCTGCGCGACGACACGCGCCTGGACAATTTCGTGCGTTCGCGCGAAGCGGTGGGCAAGGCGGGATGGAACCCGGCGCTCACGGGCAAGCCGCAGACACTCGACGACCTGAAGTTCGCGAACTACTTCAAGGAAATCTATTTCGACAGCGATACCAAGGTCGCGCTGATTTCGGGCTCAGGCTCGGAAGAACCCCGCGACTGGTTTCTCACCAACGAAATGAAAGCCGATGCCCGCGCGAAGGTGAACCGGCTCACCGGTTCGAAGCGCATGTTCTCGCACGCCATCTTCATGCCCGGCATGCCGGGCTGGATGGAGGCCGTCGATCGTGCGATCGCCGAGAACAAACCCGATGCGTTCAAAGGCTACACCGTCGGAGACAACACCAACAAGCACCTCTCGCGCCACGCCTGGCGCCTCGATGACGAGAAGCTTCTTTATCCGTTCTACGAAAAGCTCGTGAAAGCCGGGCTCGTGAATGTGTGCGTGCACAAAGGCCTCTTCCCGCCCGAGACCGGCGCAAAGTTTCCCAACCTGCTGCCCTACGCCGATGTGCGCGACGTGGGCAAAGCGGCCAAGGACTGGCCGCAGCTCAATTTCATCGTCTACCACTCGGGTTTTCGCTACACCGGCGGCGCTTATAAAGTCGGCATGGAGCAGTTCGACAAAAC
>JBKJKJ010000370.1:0-3702 GCA_046597455.1 Burkholderiales bacterium | reverse complement strand
CGAGGTGCTGCTGCGCCGACTGATCGAGCAGCACGCCCGCAGCACCTCGTCGGCGACGCCTTGGTGCCACAAATCTCGCGTGAGCTTGGCATCCTGCTCGACCTCGGTCAGCACAGGCTCGAGGTCGACCATGGCGGGATTGCAGCGGCTTGCGAACCCGCCGTCTTCGTCGAGAACGTAGGCAATCCCGCCTGACATGCCGGCCGCGAAGTTGCGTCCCGTCAATCCCAACACCACCACCGTGCCGCCCGTCATGTACTCGCAGGCGTGATCGCCCACGCCTTCGACTACGGCGTCGGCACCCGAGTTGCGAACGGCAAAGCGCTCGCCACCCACGCCGCGGAAGTACGCCTCGCCGGCGATGGCGCCGTAAAGGACCACGTTGCCGGTGATGATGTTCTCGCTCGGATCGCCCCGGAATTTCGGAGACGGCTGTACCGAAATGCGGCCGCCCGAAAGGCCTTTACCGCAGTAATCGTTGGTGTCGCCAATGAGCTCTATCGTCACGCCTTTGGCGAGGAAAGCGCCCAGGCTCTGACCGGCCGAACCCGCGAAGCGGATGTGGATAGTGTCGTCAGGCAGGCCTTCGTGCCCGTACCGTTTCGCGATCTCGCCCGACAGCATGGTGCCCACGGTGCGGTTGATGTTGCGAATCGGCATGTCGATCGCCACCTTTTCACCACGCTCGAGCGCAGGACGTGACAGCTCGATGAGCCGATGGTCGAGCGCCTTGTCCAGACCGTGGTCCTGGTCTTCACTGCGGTAACGCGCCACTTCCGGACCGACCTGCGGCTGGTGAAAAATACGGGTGAAATCGAGCCCCCGCGCTTTCCAGTGCTCGACGCCGCGCTTGGTGTCGAGCAGGTCGGCGCGGCCGATGAGATCGTTGAAGCGGCGGATTCCGAGCTGAGCCATGCGCTCGCGCACTTCCTCCGCGACGAAGAAAAGGTAGTTGATCACGTGCTCGGGTTTGCCGGTAAATTTCTTGCGCAGCTCCGGATCCTGCGTGGCGACCCCGACCGGGCAGGTGTTCAGGTGGCACTTGCGCATCATGATGCAGCCCTGGACGATGAGCGGTGCGGTCGCAAACCCGAACTCGTCAGCGCCGAGCAGCGCACCGACGATCACGTCACGGCCGGTTTTCATCTGACCATCGGCCTGCACCGTGATGCGCCCGCGCAGGCGATTCAGAACGAGCGTCTGCTGCGTTTCGGCAAGCCCGAGCTCCCACGGCGTGCCCGCGTGCTTGATCGAAGACCACGGTGACGCACCCGTGCCCCCGTCGTGCCCCGAGATCGTCACGTGATCGGCCTTGGCTTTTGCAACGCCGGCCGCGACCGTGCCCACGCCCACTTCCGACACCAGCTTCACCGAAATCGAAGCCGACGAGTTCGCGTTCTTCAGATCGTGGATCAGCTGCGCCAGGTCCTCGATCGAATAGATATCGTGGTGCGGCGGCGGGGAAATGAGCTCGACGCCGGGCGTCGAATACCGCAGGAGCGCGATGTAGTCGGAAACTTTCTTGCCGGGCAGCTGCCCGCCTTCGCCGGGCTTCGCGCCCTGCGCCATCTTGATCTGGATCTGCTCCGCGCTCACCAGGTACTCGGCGGTGACGCCGAAGCGCCCTGAAGCAACCTGCTTGATTTTCGATTTGAGCGAGTCGCCCGCCATCAATTCGATGTCCCGCGCGACACTGCCGCTGCCGAGACGCGAAGCCAGGGTCTCACCTGCTTTTACGAGCGCGTACCGATTGCGGTCCTCACCGCCCTCGCCGGTGTTCGACTTGCCGCCGATCCGGTTCATGGCGATTGCGAGAGAGGTGTGCGCTTCGGTCGAAATCGATCCGAGCGACATTGCGCCGGTCGCGAAGCGCTTCACGATTTCCGCGGCGGGCTCGACTTCCTCGATCGGCACGGGCGTGCAGCGGTCGAGCCGGAAGTCGAAGAGACCGCGGAAGGTCATGTGGCGAGTGGCCTGATCGTTGATGAGCTGCGCGAATTCCTTGTAAGTGGCGTAGCTCCCCGCCCGCCCGGCATGCTGCAGCTTGGCGATGGCATCCGGGGTCCACATGTGCTCCTCGCCCCGGACCCGCCAGGCATACTCGCCACCCGCTTCCAGGGCGCCGGCGAGCACGGCATCGCGGCTGAATGCCGCGCGGTGGACGCGAATTGCCTCTTCGGCGACCTCGAATATGCCGATCCCGCCGACATTTGAAGTCGTACCTGAAAAATACTTTTCGATGAGCGTGCTGGACAGCCCCACGGCTTCGAAGATTTGCGCGCCGGTGTACGACATGTAAGTCGAGATGCCCATCTTGGACATCACCTTCTTCAGGCCTTTACCGATAGCCTTGACGAAATGCTTGCACGCTTTCTGAGCGTCGACGTCGGCCCCGAGGAGCTTGGTGTCTGCCAGCTCGGTCAGCGTGTCGAACGCAAGATAGGGGTGCACCGCTTCCGCGCCGTAACCGCCGAGCAGCGCGAAGTGATGCACCTCGCGTGCGGAACCGGTTTCCACGACGAGGCCCGTCGACGTGCGCAAGCCCCGGTTCACGAGGTGCTGGTGGATCGCGGAGAGCGCAAGCAACGCAGGAATCGCGAGCTGGTCGCGATGGACTCTTCGATCCGACAGTATGAGTATCGAATAGCCTCCGCGCACCGCGTCTTCGGCTTGTGCCGCAAGGCTCGCGAGGCGGGCTTCGATCGCTTCCTTGCCCCACGCCAGGGGATAGGTGATGTCGAGCTCGAAAGACTTGAACTTGCCGTCGGTGTAACGCTCGATGTGGCGGATCGTTTCCATCTGTTCGAAGTCGAGCACCGGCTGCGAAACTTCCAGCCGCAAGGGCGGATTCATCTCGTCGACGCCCAGCAGATTCGGCTTCGGCCCGATGAACGATACGAGGCTCGTGACGAGCTCCTCGCGGATCGGATCGATGGGCGGATTGGTGACTTGCGCGAACAGCTGCTTGAAATAGTGATACAGGGTCTTGTTCTTGTCCGACAAGACGGCGAGCGGCGAATCGTTGCCCATGGAGCCGGTCGGCTCTTCGCCGTTCAGACCCATCGGCGACATGATGAACTTCAGGTCTTCCTGCGTATAGCCGAAAGCCTGCTGCAGGTCGAGGAGCGATTCGTTGGGCACCGGGCGCGATTCGCTCGGCGCCGGCAGGTCGTCGAGCTTGATGCGAATGCGCTCGATCCATTCCGCGTACGGCTTGGCCGAGGCGAGGCTTTCCTTGAGCTCGCGATCGTCGATGATGCGCCCTTTCTCGAGGTCGACCAGGAACATCTTGCCGGGCTGCAAGCGCCATTTCTTGACGATTTTTTCTTCCGGTATCGGCAGGCAACCGCACTCCGAGCCCATGATGACCAGATCGTCGTCGGTCACGATATAGCGCGATGGCCGCAGGCCGTTGCGATCCAGAGTCGCACCGATCTGGCGCCCGTCGGTGAAGGCAATGGAGGCCGGGCCGTCCCAGGGCTCCATCATTGCGGCGTGGTATTCGTAAAAGGCGCGTCGGCTCGCATCCATATGGGCGTGATTTTCCCAGGCCTCCGGGATCATCATCATCATCGCGTGAGCGATCGAATAGCCGCTCATCACCAGCAGCTCGAAGGCATTGTCGAAAGACGCCGAGTCGGACTGGCCCGATCCTCGACCGCGGCCTCGACAAGCTCTGGCCGCTGATCTACCCGGGCCAGT
>JBKJKJ010000089.1:0-13648 GCA_046597455.1 Burkholderiales bacterium | reverse complement strand
CCTGTCGCGCGACAAGGCGAAGCGCCTTGCGGCCTGGCACGAGCTCGAAGATGCGCTCGAGAAAGGAAGTGTCGTGCAGGGCACGATCAACGGCAAAGTCAAAGGCGGCCTCACCGTCATGGTGAACGGCATCCGCGCGTTCCTGCCCGGATCGCTCGTCGATATCCGTCCGGTGAAAGACACCACGCCGTACGAAAACAAGCAGATGGATTTCAAAGTCATCAAGCTCGACCGGAAGCGCAACAACGTCGTTGTGTCGCGCCGCGCCGTGCTCGAGGCCAACCAGGGCGAAGAGCGTCAAAAGCTGCTCGAAACCCTCCAGGAAGGCGCTGTCGTCAAAGGCATCGTCAAGAACATCACCGATTACGGCGCGTTCGTGGATCTGGGCGGCATCGACGGCCTGTTGCACATCACCGACCTCGCATGGCGTCGCGTGAAGCATCCGTCGGAAATCCTGACGGTGGGCGACGAAGTCCAGGCCAAGGTCCTCAAGTTCGACCAGGAAAAGAACCGCGTCTCGCTCGGCATGAAACAGCTCGGCGAAGACCCGTGGGTAGGCCTTTCGCGCCGTTACCCGCCGGGCACGCGCCTTTTCGGCAAGGTCAGCAATCTCACCGACTACGGTGCGTTCGTCGAGATCGAGTCCGGCATCGAAGGCCTGGTGCACGTGTCCGAAATGGACTGGACCAACAAGAACGTGCATCCGTCCAAGGTCGTGCAGCTCGGTGACGAAGTCGAAGTCATGGTGCTCGAGATCGACGAGGACCGCCGCCGCATTTCGCTGGGCATGAAGCAGTGCATGGCGAATCCGTGGGAAGAGTTTGCGATGAACCACAAGAAAAACGACAAGGTCCGGGGCCAGATCAAGTCGATCACCGACTTCGGCATTTTCATCGGCCTGCCCGGCGGAATCGACGGTCTGGTGCATCTTTCCGACCTTTCCTGGTCGCTGCCCGGCGAGGAAGCCGTGCGCAACTACAAGAAGGGTGAGGAGACCGAGGCGATGGTGCTGTCGATCGACGTCGAGCGCGAGCGCATCTCGCTGGGCGTCAAACAGCTCGAAGGCGACCCGTATTCGAACTACGTGGCCTCGCACGAGAAGAACACCATCGTGACCGGTACTGTGAAGTCCCTCGATGCCAAGGGCGCGGTGATCAACCTCGACGGCGACATGGAAGGTTATCTGCGCGCGTCCGAAGTCGCGCGCGACCGTGTCGAGGACATACGCACCCGATTGAAGGAAGGCGATTCGGTGACCGCGATGATCATCAACGTCGACCGCAAGAACCGTACGATCAATCTTTCGATCAAGGCTAAAGACCTGGCGGAGGAATCCGAGGCAATGCAGAAGCACGCGTCGGACAAGAGCAGCGCCGGCACCACCAACCTCGGCGCACTGCTCAAGGCCAAGCTGGATGTAGCGAACAGCCAACAATAAGCAAGGGAGCACCATGACAAAGTCGGAGCTGATCGTGAAGCTCGCGGCGCGCTACCCGCAGCTTGTCGCGAAAGACGCCGAGCTTGCGGTGAAAATGATTCTGGATGCCATGGCAAAAAGCCTGGCAGACGGACAGCGCATCGAGATCAGGGGTTTCGGAAGCTTCGGACTGAACTATCGACCGCCGCGCACCGGACGCAACCCCAAATCCGGGGAGAAGGTCCAGGTGCCGGCGAAATACGTTCCCCACTTCAAGGCCGGCAAGGAATTGAGGGAGCGGGTCGATCTCAAGAAAGATTAGGCTTTAGCAGCTCAGGTATACGGCGGCATGTCGAAAGATGATGCCGCTTTTTTTTCGGGAAATCCGAGGCCGCTGTGCATCTCAACGGCGTTTCGCCGCCGCACCTTCGGGCGTAGCGGCATGCTCAGGCGCCTGCCGAACCTGCACTGTGCCGGCGCTACGTTCAATTCGCGCCGCTATGAACTGTAGCGCCGCTACGACTTATCGGGGTATCCTCAGCCGCCATGCGCTACGTGCTATGGATCGTGAAGCTCGCGCTGTTCGCGCTCGCCCTCACCTTCGCGATCAAGAATACAGACCCGGTCGCGGTGCGCTATTTTCTGGGGCAGGAATGGCAGGCACCGCTCATCTTCGTGCTGCTCGTGTTTTTCTGCATGGGCGCAGCACTCGGGGTCCTCGCTGCCCTGGTGAAAATCATGCGCCAGCGCCGCGAGATTTCATCACTGAAACGCGAGCTGCGGCGCTACGATATCCCTGCCGCACCGCAACCGGTGTCCCCCGATGCTGCGGGCGACCTTTAGACCAGCCCACGGGTAGACGCGAAAACCGGCAATGGATATCGATTACTGGTGGCTGCTCGCGCTCCCGCTCTTCTTCGCCTTGGGGTGGCTAGCCGCGCGAATCGACATCGAGCAGGTCGTGTCGGAATCGCGGGCTTTGCCGATGTCGTACTTCAAAGGGCTGAACTTCCTGCTCAACGAGCAGCCCGACAAGGCGATCGAGGCGTTCATCGAAGTCGTCAAAGTGGATCCCCATACCGTCGAGCTTCACTTCGCGCTCGGGAGTCTTTTCAGGCGGCGCGGTGAAGTCGAGCGCGCGATCCGCATGCATCAGAACCTCGTCGAGCGAAACGATTTGCAGGAGGGGCAGAAGCGTGTCGCTCTCTTCGAGCTGGCACAGGACTACCTCAAGGCCGGACTGCTCGACCGCGCCGAAGAGCTTTTCCTCAAGCTCGATGCCACGCCCCACGCCGAGCCGGCGCTGAAATTCCTTCTCGAAATTTATCAGCAGGAAAAAGACTGGCAGAAGGCGATCGGTATCGCGGAGAAGCTCGAAACGGTCACGGGGCGCTCGCATCAGAAGGAAATCGCCAACTTCTACTGCGAGCTCGCGAGCCGGGAGATCATGCACACGCGGCAGGAGGCGGCGCGGCCATACCTCGATTCCGCACTGGCCCATCACCGGCTGTGTGTACGGGCCAATATCCTGCGGGGCGATCTCGAGCTCGCTCTGGGCAATGCCGCTACCGCCATCGAAGCGTGGAAGCGGATCGAAAGCCAGAATCCGGCATATCTCTCGCTCGTCGCGGAGCGTCTCTACAACGCCTACAAGGCGCTGGAGCGAGGCGAAGAAGGGCTGAATCTGTTGCGCGCGTATCTGGAAAAATACCCGTCCCTGGACGCACTCAACGTCGTGTTTCAGGCGACATTCGAGCGCCAGGGTGCGGAACCGGCGTATCGACTCGTGCGCGACGAGTTGCGCCGCATGCCCACGTTGATCGGCCTCGACAAGCTGCTCGAAGCGCAGCTGCTCGACGCTCCGATGGAGCGCCGTCAGGACCTCGAGCTCATCAAGAGCCTGGTGAACCAGCATACGAAGAATCTCGCGATGTACAAGTGCGATAACTGTGGTTTCCGCGCGCGGCAGTATTACTGGCACTGCCCGGCGTGCGCCTCGTGGGAAACCTACTCGCCTCGCCGAACCGAAGAGAAAGGCGTCCCCGCGTGAATGCACCCTTTGATCCCAAAGTCATCGTCGCCCTCGATTTTGCCGACGCCAGGTCCGCGCTCGATCTCGCAGGTCGCCTCGATCCCGCGCAGTGTCGACTTAAGATAGGCAAGGAGCTTTTTACCGCAGCGGGACCAGCTCTGGTCGGCGCGTTGGCGGAGCGCGGTTTTCCCGTGTTCCTGGATCTGAAGTTTCACGATATTCCGAATACCGTCGCTTCCGCGTGCCGCGCTGCTACGAAGCTCGGCGTCTGGATGCTCAACATCCATGCGTTCGGCGGAAAGGCGATGATGGACGCGGCCCGCGACGCGATTCCGCCGGCCCAAGGCGCACCCAGGCTCATCGCCGTCACGCTGCTGACGAGCATGAGCCAGGCGGATCTGACGGACATCGGTGTGGTCGGTGCGCCGGACGACGTCGTGTTGCGACTGGCAGCACTCGCCCAAGCGTGCGGTCTCGACGGTGTGGTGTGCTCGGCGCAGGAAGCGCGCGCCTTGCGCGAGCATTCCGGGGCTGAGTTCATGCTTGTGACGCCCGGCATACGCCCCGCCGACGCGGTCGCGGATGACCAGCAGCGCGTCATGACGGCGGCGGACGCGATCGCTGCGGGAGCGAGCTATATCGTGGTGGGGCGGCCAATTACGTGCGCGGCGGATCCGCTCGCGGCGCTCGAGCGTTTTAACCGCGAGATCGCCGGGGCTGCGACGCCATGACAACGGCTCGTGCACGCCCGGGAAAAGTCGACTCGCGCGTGGCCGACGTGAGTCATCGAGACACGGACAGCCTCGGGCGGGCGCTGGCGCTCCTGGCCCCAGCGGACAAACGCAAGCCTCGCGTGCTGGTGGTCGGTGATGTGATGCTCGACCGTTACTGGTTCGGGGAAGTGGCGCGAATTTCGCCCGAAGCGCCGGTTCCGATCGTGAAGATCGATCGCGTAGAGGAGCGGCCGGGCGGCGCTGCGAACGTCGCGCGAAACGCCGCGGCCCTCGGCGCTGCCGTGAGGCTGCTCTCTGTGGTGGGACGGGATGAAGCGGGAACGATTCTGCGCCGTCTTCTGCGCCGCGACGGCATCGCGTCGCAGCTGCACATCGACAAGGGGCTGCGAACGACCGTCAAGCTGCGTGTGATCGGCAGGCAGCAGCAGCTCATACGCGTCGATTTCGAGACGCCCCCCAGTCACGAAGCGCTGGCCTCCAAGCTGCTCGAGTTCCGGCGCTCACTGCGCAGCACGCAGGCGGTCATCCTGTCCGACTACGGCAAGGGCGGACTGGCGCATATTGGAAACATGATCCGCATGGCGCGCGCCGCCGGCAGGCCCGTGCTGGTCGATCCGAAAGGCGATGACTACGCACGCTACCGTGGGGCTACGCTCATCACGCCGAACCGCTCGGAATTTCGCGAAGTGGCCGGCAGCTGGAAGACCGAAGCCGAGCTCACCCGCAAAGCGTACGACCTGATGCGCGGCCTGCGCGTCGAGGCCTTACTTATCACGCGCAGCGAAGAAGGCATGACGCTGTATCGCAAAGGCGTACGCGTCCATGTGCCGGCGCAGACGCGAGAAGTCTTTGACGTCAGCGGTGCGGGCGATACGGTGATCGCAACCCTGGGCATCATGTTGGCGCGCGGCGCGAGTCTCGAGCAGGCGGTGCACGTCGCGAACCGCGCCGCAGGGATCGTGGTCGGCAAGTTCGGCACGGCTGTCGTAACACCTGAAGAGCTATTGGAACAAGGATAAGGCAGTGGCCTATTTTATCGTCACCGGAGCAGCCGGATTCATCGGGGCCAATGTGGTCAAAGGCCTCAACGATCGCGGCGTTACCGATATCATCGCAGTCGACGATCTCACGCAGGGCGACAAGTTCGCCAACCTGGTGGATTGCGAGATTGCCGACTATGTCGACAAGGACGACTTCATCGAAGCCGTCCAGCAGGGGAAATTCGAAGGCGCGGTCGACGCGGTGATGCATCAGGGTGCGTGCTCCGACACCACCGCCCGCGACGGGCGCTACATGATGCGCACGAACTACGAGTACTCGAAGGCGCTCCTGCACTATTGCATCGAGGAGTCGGTGCCGTACATCTACGCCTCGTCCGCGGCCGTGTACGGCGCACGCACGACGTTTCGTGAGAATCCGGAGTCGGAGGCGCCGCTCAACGTTTATGGTTACTCGAAGCTTCTGTTCGACCAGTACGTGAGGCGTAGTACAGACGAGCACACGGCGCAGGTCGTCGGGTTGCGCTACTTCAACGTCTACGGCGATCGTGAGCAGCACAAGGGGCGGATGGCGTCGGTTGCTCACCACTTCTTCAACCAGTTTCAGGAAGCCGGCAGCGTCAAGCTTTTCGCAGGCAGCGGCGGTTACGGCGACGGCGAGCAACGCCGCGACTTCATCAGCGTGGACGACGTGGTGAAAGTGAACCTGTTTTTCCTCGATCATCCCGAAGTGTCCGGAACCTACAACGTCGGGACCGGTGCGGCCCAGACCTTCAACGACGTCGCGGTTGCGACGGTGAATGCCTGTCTCGCCGCGCAGGGCGCAGCGCCGTTGACTCTCGCGCAGATGCAAGCGCAAGGCATTGTTCGATACGTGACTTTCCCCGAAGACCTCAAAGGCCGATATCAGAGCTTTACGCAGGCGGACACCTCCGCGCTGCGCGCCTGCGGCTATGGCGCACCGTTCCTCACCGTGGAAGAGGGCGTGCAGCGCTATTGCGAACAACTCTTGCAGCGAGCGTCGCTATGAAGACTCTTGAAAATTTCATCGGCAACACCCCGCTCGTGCAGTTGCAGCGGCTTCCAGGGAAGACCAGCAACGTCATACTCGCCAAGCTGGAAGGCAATAACCCGGCGGGCTCGGTGAAAGACCGGCCCGCGCTCTCGATGATCCGGCGTGCCCAGGAGCGCGGCACGATCAAGCCGGGTGACACCCTTATCGAGCCGACCAGCGGCAACACCGGCATCGCGCTGGCCATGTGCGCGGCGATGATGGGCTACAAGATGATCCTGGTCATGCCCGAGCATCTCTCAATCGAGCGCCGGCAGACGATGGGGGCATTCGGCGCCGAGTTCGTGCTGACGCCCAAAGAAGGGGGTATGGAAATGGCGCGCGACATCGCCGAAAAAATGCGCGACGAAGGCCGCGGCGTGATCCTCGACCAGTTCGCGAATCCCGACAATCCGTTGTCACACTACGAAGGCACCGGGCCTGAGATCTGGCGCGATACCGACGGCCGTGTCACGCATTTCGTCAGCAGCATGGGAACGACGGGGACGATCATGGGCGTGTCGCAGTATCTCAAGGAGCGCAATACGCAGATCCAGGTCGTGGGCTGCGAGCCCAGTGAAGGCTCGCAGATACCCGGCATCCGCAAGTGGCCCGAAGCTTACGTGCCCGGGATTTGTGACTGGACGCGCATCGATCGCACGATCGAGGTCTCGCAATACGACGCCGAGGAGATGGCCCGGCGTCTCGCACGCGAGGAGGGCATATTCGCCGGGATCTCTTCCGGCGGTGCGCTGTGGTCGGCGCTCGAAGTGTCCCGCGAAGTGGAGAACGCGGTCATCGTTTTCATCGTGTGCGACCGCGGTGACCGCTACCTGTCCACGGGCGTCTTTCCTGCGTGATGCGGCATCGCGCCGCGCCTTGCGCGCGGCGGCCGCGTTCACTGCGGCGGCCTTTTGCGCCGCGGCTTTCCTGGCGCACGCGAAACAGCTCTCGCTCGACATAGGCGACATCGAGGGGGCCGCATTCTCGGCGCATTCGGTGAAAGCGAGCCTCTCCGGACCCGGACTGCGCGAGCTCGCGCTTCAGGTCGAGCGTCTGAACGTCGGCGGCCGCGATTGGCGCAAGGTGAGCCTCACGTGCGCGGATTTCCAAACCGTCGGTGCGCGCATCGTCTGCACCCGGGGCACGCTTCATCTGGACGAGAAGATCCCGCTCAGCTTTTCCTATTCGACCGAACGCGGGGACTTTGCTGCCGAGCTCAAGCCCGTCCCTGACGAGACATGGCACATCGCCGGGCGGCTGACCGGAGGGGAGAAAACGGTCGAAATAAAAATCGCCAACGGTCGCCTCCAACGCCTGGCCTCGTGGCTGCCCGCTGCCGTGCCCAAGCTTGCCGCGGGCCGCGCGAACGGCACGATCCAGCTGCGGGGCACCGTGATCAATGCCCGTCTCGATCTGGACGGAATTGCTTTTGCCGACGCGAGCGGACTGCATGCGGGAGAGAAAATCGCCGCAACGCTGGAAGCGGATGCCACGTCAAAAGGCGGCGACTGGCAATGGAACGCACGGATGGCGTGGCGCACCGGGGAAGTGTTCTGGCAGCCGCTTTACCTCACGGCGAGGGGCCAGAGCCTGACCCTCGAAGGCATGACCTCGGGCGGCAATACGGAAGTACGCAAAGGCACACTCGAGCTGCCTCAAATCGGATCGCTCGTTTTCAATGCCCGCTGGAACCACGCCTCGAACTCGCTTGCGCGGCTCGAGGCTCGAGCGAGCCGACTGCGTGTGTCACCGCTTTATGAGCAGCTGCTAAAGCCACAGCTGCAGCAGACCGCGCTCGCGGATCTGCGCGCCGAAGGGGAGGTCACGCTGGCCCTGACTGCGGCGGCCGGTGCCCTGACGTCTGTCGATCTCGAGCTCCATGACGTCTCGATCGATGATCTGAAGCAGCGCCGATTCGCGCTCTTCGGCGCCACCGGGCGCGTGCCATGGCGTCGTAGCGACGCAACCGCGGGCGAGCTCACCCTCAAAGGTGCGGAATTTCTGAAGATGCCGGTGGGTGCAGTGCGTATCCCGCTGCGGATGAGCGGGGGCAGCACGTTCGCGGTACCGAGCGTGCGCGTGCCGATCCTTGACGGGGCGCTGCAATTGCGCGATTTCGCCGCGGATGCCGTCGAAGACGGGTGGAGATGGCGCTTCAACGGGCAAGTCGAGCCGATCTCGATGGTTCAGCTCACGCAGGCGCTGGGGTTGCCAGTCATGCATGGCGTCCTCTCCGGGGTCATCCCGGCTGTGCGTTATCAGCGCGGCACGCTGGCGATGGACGGTGCACTCTCGATCGGCGTATTCGACGGAACCGTCACCGCGTCGAAGGTCGAGCTCATCGAGGCATTCGGACGCGCGCCGCGCCTGCACGCCGAGATGGACATGAAAAACCTCGACCTCGATCTGCTGACCCGTGCGTTCGATTTCGGCACCATGACCGGGCGCATCGACGCGAGAGTGCGGGGCCTCGAGCTCGTGGGCTGGCAACCCGTGCGCTTCGACCTGCGTATCGAAAGCAGCGCCGGCACGTATCCGAAGCGGATCAGCCAGCGCGCGGTGCAGAATATTTCCGCGCTCGGCGGCGCAGGTGCAGCGGCGGCGCTGCAACGTAGTTTTCTGCGGTTTTTCGAGCAGTTCGGATACGAGAAAATCGGCATGAGCTGCCGGCTGAGCAATAGCGTGTGTGAGATGGACGGTGTGGAAGAGGCGCCCCAGGGTTACGTCATTGTGAAAGGCGGTGGAATCCCGGCTATTACGGTCATCGGCTACAATCGCCACGTCAATTGGCGCGAGCTCGTCGAAAGGTTGAAACGAATCACGCAGGAAAACGTTAAGCCCATTGTGAAGTAGAACAAAGGACGCACATGCTCTGCACAAGGATCCCGCTCATATCAGGCGGCCTCGCGTTTCTGGCGCTGGCCGGCTGCGTGACGATCAACATCTATTTTCCGGCGGCCGCGGCGGAGCGCGCGGCTGATCGCATCATCGACGAGGTGTGGCAATTGAAGCCCGACGCAGCGAAGCCGGGAACCGAGAAGCCGGCGTCGAAGCCATGAAGGACATCACATGAACCGTCTTAACGGGTGGCGCACGGCGCTGCTCCTGATGTTGCTGGGACTCGCGGGTATCGCGGCGGCCCAGGCAAACCTTGAAATCAACACGCCGGCGATCGCAGCGCTTCAGCGCAGCATGCAGGATCGACATACACAGCTGCAGCCGCTCTATGCGGGCGGCGGGGTGGGATTGACGCGTGACGGAAACGTCGCACTGCGTGATGCCAACGCCGTTGCACTCGCCCAGCGAGCCCAGGCGAATGCCCTGGTTGCCGCCGAAAATCAGGATCGCGCCGCGCTGTATCGGGAAATCGCTCGCGCCAACGCGCACCCTGAGTGGGAGAACGAGATTCGCACGACGTTCGCCCAGCGCTGGATCGACAAGGCGCAGGCCGGATGGCACTACCAGAATGCGAGTGGCGCCTGGGTCAGAAAGTAAGTGAGCCCGGTCCTTGCATTCGACATCGAGACCGTTCCGGACGTCGCGGGGATACGCCGCCTGCATGGCCTGGATTCGGCGGTGTCCGATGCGGATGCGGCGGCGATGGCTTTCCAGTTGCGCCGCCAGAAAACCGGCAACGATTTTCTTCCGCTGCACCTGCAGCGCGTGGTGGCAATCTCCTGTGCATTGAGCGATCGCGACACTTTCCGGGTGTGGTCGCTGGGCGGGGAAAGCGAATCAGGGGACGCGAATGAGGGCGAAATCATTCAGCGCTTCTTCGACGGCATCGAGAAGTACACGCCCCAGCTCGTGTCGTGGAACGGTTCCGGGTTCGACCTGCCGGTTCTGCATTACCGCGGGCTGATCCACGGTGCGCGTGCGCCGCGCTACTGGGACACCGGCGACGACGACCGCGAGTTCCGCTTCAACAACTACATCAGCCGCTATCACATGCGCCACTGCGACGTGATGGAGCTGCTCGCGCTTTACCAGGGCAGAGCCATGGCACCCCTCGACGAAGTGGCCCAACTGCTCGGGCTGCCGGGCAAGCTGGGGATGGACGGCTCGCAGGTCTGGGATGCTTTTCAGGCGGGCCGGATCGCGGACATCAGGAATTACTGCGAGACCGACGTCGTCAATACCTATCTTGTTTTTCTGCGCTTCCAGGCGATGCGCGGCGCCCTCAGCGGTGAGCAGTGCCGCGCGCAATGCGAGCTCGTTCGCACGACCCTGTCGCGCGGCGGCGAGCCGCACTGGAACGAATTTCTGGCTCACTGGCAGACCGACTGATCGCACCCAGCTGCGGCCAGCGAACACACTGCCTCCACCACTGTAGATCCTGTGCACATACCTGACGTCAAAAGCGCTGCCGCGCCGCTTTACATCGAATCCCTCGACCAGGAGGGACGAGGCATCGCGCGCCGCGATGGAAAAACCATTTTCGTCGAGGGCGCGCTGCCCGGTGAGCTCGCGACGGTATCCGTTTTCAGAAAGAAGACGGCGTTTGAACTAGGCGTTGCGCAGAACATCGTCAGGACGTCGACTGCACGCACCCAGCCACGCTGCGTGTATTTCGGTTTATGCGGAGGCTGCGCGCTGCAGCACGTCCACGCGTCGGCCCAGGTCGCTGCCAAGCAGCGCGTGCTCGAGGATGCGCTGCGGCACATCGGCAAAGTGCGCCCGGACGAGATCCTCGCGCCGATACATGGGCCCGCGTGGGAATATCGGCATCGCGCGCGCTTCACGGTGCGGCATGTGCCCAAGAAAGGGGGCGTGCTCGTCGGGTTTCACGAAAAGCGCAGCCGCTACGTGGCCGACATGACCAGTTGTGAAGTGGTCCCGGCACGGATCTCGGCGTTGCTGCCCGCGCTGCGTCAGGTCATCGGCGCCCTGTCGATCTGTCAGCGTCTGCCGCAGGTCGAGCTTTCGATCGGCGAGGGTGCCGACGTGCTCGTGCTGCGCGTGCTCGAGCCACCCACGGCTGCGGACGAAACCGAGCTCAAAGCATTCGCTGAACAGCATGATCTTTACCTGTATCTGCAGACCGGGGGGCCGCACACGGTAAAACCCTTTCATCCCCCAGCGGGTGCTGATCTGTACTACGCACTTCCCGAGTTCGATGTGCGGATCTACTTCGAGCCGACCGATTTCACCCAGGTGAACCACGCGGTGAACCGGATGCTCGTGCGACGTGCAATGCGGCTGCTGGACCCGCAGCCGGGCGAGCGCGTGGCGGACATGTTCTGCGGACTCGGTAATTTCTCGCTGCCGATCGCTCGCTCAGGCGCGCAGGTGGTCGGTGTGGAGGGCGCCGAAGCGCTGGTGGCCCGCGCAAGGCATAACGCCGAACGCAACGGGCTCACCGGACGCACCCGCTTCGAGGTGATGAACCTGTTTGAGATCGATGCGCAACGCCTGTCGGCATTGGGCCGGTTCGACCGCATGCTGATCGATCCGCCACGCGACGGGGCGATGGAGCTGGTGCGATCCCTGGGCGATGACGCGGCGCACCGCATCGTCTACATCTCCTGCAGCCCGGCGACGTTGGCCCGCGACGCGGCGGTGCTCGTCAACGAGAAAGGCTATACGCTCAAGGCGGCGGGAATCGTGAACATGTTTCCGCACACTGCGCACGTGGAGTCCATGGCCGTTTTCGACCGGACTGAGTGACAGCGCACAGCCCAAAAAAAAGCGCCCCGCAGGGCGCTTTTTAACGCGTCTGACCGATCAGTCGCGCTGACCGGTGAGGGCCATGAGCAGCGACAGCAGGTTGGCGAAGATGTTGAACAGGCTCAGGTAGACGCCGGTGGTCGCGATGACGTAGTTGGTCTCGCCGCCGTTGACGATGCGGCTCACGTCGTGGAGCAGGAACATCGAGAACACCACGATCACGAGCGCCGAGATCGTCAATGCCAGTGCCGGGATCTGCAGGAACATGTTGGCCAGCATCGCGACGAGCAGGACCATCATGCCGACGAAGAGAAACTTGCCCATGAAGGAGAAGTCCCGCTTGGTCGTCGTTGCGATAGCGGCCATGACGAAGAAAATGGCGCCGGTGCCAGCAGCCGCGAAGCCGACGAGTTGGGGGCCGTTCCGGAGCGAAAGCGCCACGGTGAGCAAGGGGCCCAGCCACCAGCCGAGGATGAAGGTCATGAGCAACAGGAGCGCGACGCCGAGGCCGCTGTTGCGGTTGGCCGCGATGGCGAACTGCAGTCCGATCACCGCACCGAGCATGACGAGCGTGGTCATGATCGGATGCTGCATGACGAGTCCGGCGGTGCTCATGCCGATCATCGCGCCGATGACCGTCGGGATCATCGTCACTGCGAGAAGCAGATAGGTGTTGCGCAGGACACGCTGCTGCGCCGCGCCAATGGCAACGGAGCCGGAATAGGTGCTGCGCGGGTGGAGTTCAGGTTGCATTAGATCTCTCTCCTCATTGTGCGAAAAAAACTCACGTGTAATAAGACTATCGGACGCAGCCTAAAGTTTCAACGAACCGCTACTCACAAAGTGTGGGCATTGTATGTCAAGTGATTGATGCATCGGGCATTGAGAAATGCAATGCAGCCGGCTTATTCGGGCTGCACGCGTATTCCCGCCGGTTTGCCGTTGGGTGGGAAAAGGACTCGATAGTGCAAACGCGTCCCGCACTGCTCGACCGTCCAGCGTTCCGCCGCCACTTTCCCGTCCGGATGCAGCTCTTGAACCTCGGTATCCGAGATGCGCTGACTCTTGCACTCGGGCGTGGCTGAACGGGCCTGTTCCAGCACCCGGCGTCCGATCTCGCGCCCGACGCCACCTGAGGTCAGGGTCTCCCCCGGGACGGAGGAACACCCTGGGCTCGCCGTGGCGAGCACGCACGTCAGCACGAGGGGAACCGACCACGAGGGGCGCACTCGTGTCAACGGCGGCTCGTGTTCACGTCCGAACACGCCGATGTTGGGCATTTTGGGTGCATTTGTTCAAAGTGTTTGGACGATTGTCCCTGTAGTCTTGTGACGTGCGGGGTACGGGAGCGAAGAATGGCGTGGATCGACTGCATGCGCTGGCGGCGCAATGCACGCATTCTCAGGGCAATCGGCTGGACCGGGGCGGGCCTGATCGGCAGCGGCAGCGCAGCGGCCACGTTCGCGTTCGACACGGTCGGATTGGCCGAATTTGCCCTGTCTGTCGGCGTTTCTCTGCTCCTGCTCGCCCTCACACACACAATCGGCTGGCTTGCGGATCGTCACGGTGACCGGCTCGTCAAGCGCTAAGGCTGGCGGAGGCGGTAGCCGTTTTGCCGGCGTCCGATGTAGTCCGAAGAAGTCGCATAAGCCCATATTCCTAGAGGGAAAACCGCCAAAATAGTGTGTGTACAAATCCAGCTTCGTCCGGTACGATCCTACTTCAGGTTATGGGTAGGTTCATGGG
>JBKJKJ010000060.1:0-6373 GCA_046597455.1 Burkholderiales bacterium | reverse complement strand
GATGAAGTGATGAAGTGATGAAGGCGCTTACACTCACCCCATCACCGCATCACCCCATCACCGCATCACCGCATCACCGCATCACCCCATCACCGCATCACCCCATCACCCCATCACTGCGTCACATCAGATTGCCCGCATTGACGTTCAGGTTGATCCCGGTTACGTGGCGCGCCTCGGGCGAGGCGAGGTAGAGCGCCGCCTCTGCCGTGTCCTCGACCTTGACCAGGGTGCGCATCGGGTTCTGCTCGGCGATGCGCTTCATGCTCTCGGCGTCCCTGACCTTTACGACACGGGGCGTGGCGGTCGTCCCTGGCGAGATGGCATTCACCGTGATGCCGTACTGGCCCAGATCGCGCCCCAGCACTTTGGAGAAATTGATCACGCCGGCTTTCGCGGCGCCATAGGGCAGATAGGTGGCCGCATACGGATTGGGCGCGATTCCCGAGCCTGACGCGATATTGATGATGCGGCCTTTCTTGTGCTCGATCATCGTCGGCGCCACAGCTCGCGAACACAGGAAAGTGCTTTTGAGGTTGACGGTAATCACCTTGTCCCATTCCTCGTCCGTGATGTCGGTGATGGGCGCCAGGCGATGGAATCCACCCGCGGCGTTGACCAGGATGTCGACGGTGCCCCAGCGATCGAGTACGGCTTTCACCATGGCCTCGACTGCGGCGGTATGCGTGACGTCGACTTCCAGTGCGATCGCTTCGCCTTTGGCCTTCGTAATCTCGCCGGCAACACGCTCGGCTTCCGCGCGGTTGAGGTCGACCACCGCGACGCGCCCGCCTTCGCGCGCGAAAGTCTTCGCGATCGCCTCACCGATACCCTGTCCTGCTGCGGTTACGATTGCCACATGTCCCGCGAGCCGTCCTGATTGCGCCATCGAGCACCTCGGTTCAATTGTCGATGTCGCCATCATAGGCCAAAATGCGTTCTGCCTTGCGCGCCCAGCCGCGCCGGTCCACATCATGGAGGAAGGATGAAACCTGATCTTCGTTCCAAGTATGGCGAGCGCGCTTTCGAAGCCGGGCGCAGCGTGCAGCCCGAGACGTTCGAGCGGCGCGTGGAACAGCGCGACAGCCTCGACCAGCATTTCACCAAAGCGTGGCTGGACTTCGCCATTGCGGGATTGAGCCAGCGCCCGGCGCTGGACACACGTACGCGGCTCCTCGTGCTGGCCGGTCAGTACACGATGGCGAAGAGCCATCCGGCGCTCGAAGATACGATCAGGGCGGGTCTGGCCGCGGGCGTCGCGCCGCGGGAGATACTCGAAATCATTCTTCAGTGTGCTGTATATGGGGGGCATACGACGGTGGAGCCCGCGATCGAGGTCTTTCATCGCGTCGCGATGGACAAAGGGTTGCTCGATGAGCTCAGGGCCTCGCAGCTTCCGCTGGACGGTACCGATTCCCGGCGCGCGTACGACAGAGAGCGCAAGACGTGGCATCCCGACGACGTCGCCGATCCGCGCCTTGCGGGACTGATCGAGCGCCACGGCTGGCTCGCGGTCGGCCGCGGCCTCGCGCTGCGTCCGCGCCATCATCTGAACGTGCTGGCGTGGCTCGATACGATGGATCCTGACTTCGCCGATCTCTGGGTCAAGTTCTGCTACGGGGCGATGTACACGCGCAGTGTCGTCGACGACAAAACGCGGCTCCTGTGCATGATCGGTGACTGCCTGGCGATTGGCGAGGAGACCCAGGCGCGAGGCCACATGCGCGGCGCTCTGCGGCAGGGCGCGAAGCCGCGCGAGATCATGGAGATATGCTTTCAGACCGCGGTCAACTTCGGCATGCCGCCGATGCTCAAGGCGCTTGAAGTCTTCGTCGAAGTCATGGCGGAAGACAAGCGGCTCGACGAGATCGGCAACCCGGCGCTGCGGGTGGAATCGTATGGTAAATAAGGGGGAAGTAACCTGCCCTCTGCGGAGCATTCGACGCTACTATTTACGCCCGACTTGAGCTTCCTCGTCAGCGACTTCGAAAGGACTGTCATGAAACGTCCAACACTGCGCAATGCTTTTCGCCGGACGGGGCTCGCCGGCGCCGTGCTCGCGGCGCTTGCCACGACCGCGTTCGCTCAAAACCAGCAGGTGAAGCCGCCCATAGCGGTGTACTGGCTGAGCGCGGAGACAAGCGCGGGGATGGGAATCGCAATGCCGGCAGGCCTTGGCGGGATGATGCCGGCGAGCATGCAGGGCGGCAAACGCATGAAGCTCGATCTGGGTTCGACGCAAAGCTCGGGCGGCACGCCGCGCGCAGACCACGCCATACCGGCGGGCCTGGGCATGGGGCAGACGCTCCCCCTGCTCACGCCGGCGGAGCGCGCCCAGGGCGCCCCTGAACGCGAGTCGAGCGGGACTTTCGAGCAGCCGAAAGGCCGCATGCTGATTTACTGGGGATGCGGCGAAGCGGTGCGCGCGGGGCAACCGGTCGTGATCGACTTCGCGAAGCTCGGCTCGGGGGACGGTGCGCGCGCGATGCGCAGCCGCAACGTCTCGCGGCCCACCGGTCCGGCGCAAGGGCGCAGCCGCACCTACGGCGAGTGGCCGAACCGCGAGAACAGCACCGCAGTGCCTGAGCGTGCTTCCCTTCAGGGCGAGCACACCGTGGCGGGAAGCTACACGCCCGAAATCAAGTTCACGGTGGACGATCGTCATGACTTCATGGCGGGTGTCGCTTTCGATCCGGTCCACAAGACGCCTGCCGGCGCTTTCCAGGTGAAGTGGCAGGCCATCCCGACGGCCACGGGTTACTTTGCAACCGCGGTCGGGCAGGGCGGGGACAGCTCGAACGACGTCGTGATGTGGTCTTCGAGTGAGGTGCAGGAGATGGGCCATGCACTCATGGATTACCTGCCACCGGCGGAAGTGCAGCGTTTGATCCGGGATAAAGTCGTGATGTCGCCGCAGACGACCGAATGTGCAGTGCCGGCCGGCATTTTCAAAGGCGAAGGTGCGATGTTCAATTTCATCGGCTACGGCGACGAGCTCAATGTCGTGCACCCGCCGCGTCCGAAGGATCCGAAACAGGTCTGGGTACAGGAGTACGCCGTGAAAGTGCGGCTCAAGTCGACCGGCATGACGATGCTCGCCGAAGGCGGTGTGGGCGGCGGCCGCGCGCGCGCAGGCCGTAGTGAGGCTCCGCCGCAGCAGACGGAAGAGCGCGGCACCGCCGCGTCGCCGCTGCCGGGGGGTAAAACCCTGGAGCAGGGCATCAATGTTCTGCGAGGGATATTCGGGCGGTGAGTCGGATTAAATGATGCGGTGACACAGTGACGACGTCATGAGGCGTGTGCACGACGCCCATGCGGCGCGCGTCATCGCACCACCCCATCACCCCATCATTTCATCACTTCATCACCGCATCACCCCGTTACTTCATCACTGCATCATCATCGTCAGGAGGCAGCCGATTGACCGATTCCACCAGTGAACGCGTTCATCTGAGTGTCGACGAGGCCCGCGAACTCGCGCGAGGCGCGCTGCGAGGCATGGGCTACGACGCCGAAGAAGCCGGAATCGTGGCCGAGCACGTGCTCGACGCCGCGCTTTGCGGCTACGAGTACTCGGGCCTGCCCAAGCTGCTCAACGTCGCGGAGCATCCGCGCCTGCGCCAGCCGCGGTGTCCGATGCGGGCTGTGCGCGAGACCGATGTGTCGGCGATGTTCGATGGCGGCAACAACGTGGGCATGCTCGCGATGTATCGGGCGACCGAAGTGGCGATCGCCAAAGCGCAAAAGCACGGCTTCGCCGTGATCGGCGTGAACAATAGTTGGGTGAGCGGGCGCGGGGCGCTGTACGTCGAGATGGTCGCGCGCGCGAATCTGGTTGGCATCCACACCGTGAGCTCCACGCCCCATGTCGCACCGCTGGGCGGCACCAAAGCGGTTCTCGGCACCAATCCGATGTCGTTCGCTTTCCCGACGCAGAACGGTCCCGTGGTCATCGACTTGGGCACTTCAGCTTTCATGTCGACCGATCTGATGTTCCGCGAGCGGCGCGGCGAGCTGCTGCCGGAAGGTGTCGCGATCGACGCGCAAGGCAGGCCGACACGCGAACCGGCAGCCGCTCGCGCCGGCGCGATCCTGCCTTTCGGCGGCTACAAAGGGTACGTGCTCGCGTTCGCGATGCAGGCCTTCGGCGTGCTCGCCGGCTCCGGGACGGACGTGGAAAAGAGTTACGGTTACCTGATGATCGCGATGAAGCCGGACTTGCTCGTCCCGCTGGACGAGTTCAGGCGGGACATGACCGCGATGATCGAGCGCATCAAGGCCACACCGCGCGCCCCGGGTGTCGACGAGATCCGCATTCCTTCGGAGCGCGCCTTCCGCGAGCGCGAGCGCAATCTCGACGCCGGCATCGAGATCGACAGAAAGATTTACGATCGGCTCGTTGCGCTCGCCGACACGCCTGGCGCCTGAGCGGCGAGCTTGACGGCAGGAGGGATTGCGGACTGCGGCTGCAGTCTTACGCGGCGCGCGCTCAGCGGGCCGAATCCCCGGCTCGTCAAAGACCGTTGATGACGGTCGTGCGATGCATGAGCCGGCGCAGCGGCAGCGCGTAATCGAACGTCGCCTTATGCTGCGTCGAGCAGTCGTCCCACATCACGAGATCGTGCGTTTGCCAGGTGTGCCGGAAGTGAAACTCGGGCCGGGTAATGTGGTGGGTCAATTCGGCGATGAGGTCTTTGCTTTCGTCTTCAGGCAGGCCGACGATCCTGACCGTATAGCCTTCACTCACGTACAGACATTTTCGACCGTTGACCGGATGTATCCGCACCACCGGGTGCACGGCCGCGGGGTCCGCCCTGACCGCCGCGTTGTATTCCTTCTTCCGCCCCGATTGCAGCGTCTTCTGATGGCGATGAATGATGCTCTGCAGCGCCTGCAGTCCCTCGAGCCGCTTCTTCATGCTCTGCGGCAGCGCATCGTAGGCTTTGCTCATGCTTGCAAATACCGTATCGCCGAGCGCGCGGCCATCCTGTATCGGAATTTCCAGCGCGCGCAGGGCTGAGATGGCGTGCGGATTTTTGAGATAGGCGCCATCGGTGTGCCAGAAAAGGCCGGCATCGTAGGCACCGATATGCCTGCCGTTCTCCACGATGTTGGAGACGATGAACATTTCGGGGTGGTGGGCGTGAAGCTGATCGAGCTTGAGCTTTCGCAACTCGCCGAAGCGCGCACTCAACCGGATGTGGTCTTCGTCGTTCAGTGTTGCGCCCCGGAAATAGACGACCTCGTGCTCGTAGAACGCGCGCCGCACTTCGTCGAACGTGGCATCGTCCAGCGGCTTCGAGAGATCGACGCCTTCGATGCGCGCGCCGAGCGCCGCGCCGCTGGGAGTGATCGTGATTGGCATGAGCCTGTCCTCCGGTTGCGCCGCGAGGAAACGGGACGCTGTGCTGCTAAACTTAGCGGAGGGCTTGCCACGGTGTCAAATTCGCGAATTCGCGAATTCGCGAATGTGCAATGGCGTTCGCAGGCCCGCGAGAAGGAGGCTCAGCGATGAGTGCGATCCGAGGGACGATTCCGTGGACGTCGTGTGCGACCGTCCTGATGGGCGTGTGCGTATCGAGCGTGCTCGCTCAGCAACCCGCGCCCTCGCGAGCGCAAGCAGGCGAGAGTCCGCGCTATCCCGTCAAGGCGGTGCGTGTCATCGTTGGCTTCGCACCTGGCGGCGCAGTCGACATTCCAGCGCGCATGATCTCGCAGCGCCTGTCGGAGGCGCTCGGCCAGCCGATGATCGTCGAGAACCGCCCTGGCGCCGACGGCATACTCGCAGGTGACCTCGTCGCGAAATCAGCGCCTGATGGTTACACCATGGTGTACGTGAGCGCGGGCCACGCCATGAATTCGATCCTCCACGCGAAAACCCTGCCGTATCACCCGATCAATGATTTCTCGCCGGTTTCGCTCGTCGCATCGGGACCGCTGACCCTGGTCGTGAGCCGCGCATTGCCGGTAAACAGTCTCAAGGAACTGATTGCGCTGGCGCGGGCGCAACCTGGAAAGCTCAATTTCGCATCGTCCGGCAGCGGCGGAACGATGCATCTGGCAGGCGAGCTCCTCAAAGCGGTGGCGAAAGTGGATGTCGTCCACGTACCCTACAAAGGCGGGGGTCCGGCGTTGACCGACGTGCTCGGCGGCCAGATCGAATTTACGTTCGTCGGGGCGCCCGCGAGCATGCCGCACATCCGTTCGGGCCGGCTGAAACTGCTTGCGGTTTCGAGCGCGAAGCGCGCCGCCGCATTTCCCGACACGCCGACGGTGGCTGAGTTGGGTTTTCCGGGATACGAGGTCGGCACGTGGTATGGCGTACTGGGTGCGGCGCGCACGCCCGCGGCGATCGTGAACCAGCTCAGTGCGG
>JBKJKJ010000013.1:0-5385 GCA_046597455.1 Burkholderiales bacterium | reverse complement strand
GCACGCGCCCGGCCGCGATCGTCGTGCCGCAGCGCGCGGTGCTCGAAGGCCCGAAGGAGAAATTCGTCTACATCGTCAACGCCGAGAGCAAGGTCGAGCCGCGCCCGGTTCAGGTCGGCGAATGGGCGGGCGACGGCTGGATCATCGACTCGGGTCTGAAGCCGGGCGATCGCGTCGTCGTCGACGGCGTGATGAAAATCGGCCCGGGCGCACCGGTGCAGGTCGCCACGACCGATGGCAAAGACGCCGCGCAAGCGCCGGCGCCTGCCGGCAAGGGCGCAGCCCAACCGGGCGATGCCGCGAAGACACCCACCGCGCCGCCGGCGAAATAGGAGCGACACGATGCTCTCGCGCTTCTTCATAGACCGGCCGATCTTCGCAGTCGTGCTCTCGACTTTCATCGTGATCGCCGGTCTCGCGGCGATGCGCGCTCTGCCGATCGCCCAGTATCCGGAGATCTCGCCGCCCGTCGTCACGGTGCGCGCGGTCTATCCCGGCGCGTCCGCAGAAGTCGTCGAGCAGACCGTCGCCGCGCCGCTCGAGAACCAGATCAACGGCGTCGAGAACATGCTCTACATGAGCTCGACCTCGGCCGCGAGCGGCGTCGTCGAGATTCAGGTGACGTTCGACATCGGCACCGACGTCGACAAGGCCGCGCTCAACGTGAACAACCGCGTGAAGCAGGCCGAGCCGCGGTTGCCGCAGGAAGTGCGGCGCCAGGGCGTGACCGTCGAGAAGGGCTCGTCCGCGTTCCTCCAGGTGCTCGCGTTCTATTCGCCCGACGGACGCTTCGACGACATCTACACGTCGAATTACGTGACGCTTAACGTGCTCGACGCGCTCAAGCGCATTCCAGGCACCACCAACGTGCAGATCTTCGGCGCGAAGGATTACGCGATGCGCATCTGGGTGCGCCCGGACCGGCTTGCGCAGCTGAAGGTGACGAGCGCCGACCTCATACGCGCGCTGAACGAGCAGAATGCGCAGTTCGCGGCCGGCAAGATCGGGCAGTCGCCGGTGAGCGAAGGCCAGGAGCTGGTCTACACGCTCACCACGCTCGGCCGCCTTTCGGAGCCCAAGCAGTTCGAGAACATCGTGATCCGCGCGAACCCTGACGGCTCCATCCTGCGGCTCAAGGATGTCGCGCGAGTCGAGCTCGGCTCCAAGGATTACGAGTTCATCGGGCGCGTCAACGGCAAGCCCGCGACGCTCGTCGGCATTTTCCTTCAGCCCGGGGCGAACGCGCTCGATACGGGCAAGCGTGTGACCAACGAGCTCACGCGACTCGCCGGGCGCTTTCCCCAAGGCTTCACTTATTCGGTGCCGTACGACACGACGCGGTTCGTTCGCGTCTCGATCCGTGAGGTCGTCATCACACTCGTCGAAGCGATGGTGCTGGTTTTCCTGGTGGTATTCCTCTTTCTCCAGAACTGGCGCGCGACGCTCATCCCGTTCACCGCGGTTCCGGTGTCGCTGATCGGCACGTTCGCGGGCCTGATGGCGCTCGGCTATTCGATCAACACGCTGACACTCTTCGGGATGGTGCTGGCGATCGGCATCGTCGTGGACGATGCCATCGTGGTGCTCGAGAACGTCGAGCGCATCATGCGCGAAGAGCATCAGGAAGCGCGCGCAGCCGCTCTCAAGGCGATGCACGAAGTCACCGGCCCCGTCATCGCGATCGTGCTCACGCTGTGCGCGGTGTTCGTGCCGATCGCCTTCCTCGGCGGCCTCACCGGCGAGCTCTATCGCCAGTTCGCGGTGACGATCGCGATCGCGGTCGTGATCTCGGGCCTCGTCGCGCTGACGCTCACGCCATCACTTTGCGTGCTCATACTGAAGCGCGAGCATCACCAGCCGGGGCGTTTCTTCCAGGCCTTCAACCGCTTCTTCCTGCGCGTGACGTCGCGCTATACGGACGGCGTCGCATGGATGCTCAGGCGCGGCGCGCTCGCCGCGGTGCTCTTCATCGGCATGGTCGCGATGACCGCCGGCCTCTGGCGCATCACACCGGGCTCGCTCGTGCCCGACGAAGACCAGGGCTATTACATCGCCGCGGTGTTCCTGCCCGACGGCGCGACGCTAGAGCGCACCGATCGCGTGGTGAACGAAGTGGTCAAGGCGATCCAGTCGAATCCGGCGAACGAGTATGCGGTCGCGTTCACCGGTTTCGACTTCCTCGGCGGCGCGTTTCGCAACAGCGCGGCGACGATCTTCGTCACGCAGAAACACTGGGACGAGCGCAAGGTCGACACCAAACAGCTCGTCGGCGAGCTCTTCATGAAGACCGGCCACATCAAGGAGGCGCTCGTGCTCGCCTTCAACCCGCCGCCGATCTTCGGCCTCGGCAATGCCGGCGGCTTCGAGTTCTACATCCAGAACCGCGGCGAAGGCGGACCCAAGCGCCTCTCGGAAGTCGCGCAGCAGTTCGTCGGCGCTACCGCGAAGGACCCGATGTTCGGGATGGTGAACACCCTGTGGCGCGCCAACGTGCCGCAGATCTATCTCGATACCGATCGCGAGAAAGCGAAAACCCTCGGCGTGCCGCTCGACGAGCTCTACAACACGCTCGCGGCCACGCTCGGCTCGTACTACGTCAACGACTTCAACAAGTACGGGCGGACATGGCAGGTGCTGATTTCGGCGGAGTCGCGGTATCGCAACCGGCCCGACGACATCGGGGCGGTGTGGGTGCGATCAACGACCGGCGCGATGATTCCGCTCTCTTCACTCGTGCAGGTGCGCCCCTCGTCGGGTCCGGACACGCTCGACCGCTTCAACAACCTGCCGGCGGTCAAGCTCTTCGGCTCGGCCGCGCCCGGTTACAGCTCAGGGCAGGCAATCGAGCGCATGGAGAAGATCGCGGGCCAGGTCCTGCCACCGGACTTCACCTACGACTGGAGCGGCGCATCGTTCCAGGAGAAGCGCTCGGGCGGCACCTCCACGCTCGCGCTGGGGCTGGCGGCGATCATGGTGTTCCTCATCCTCGCGGCGCAGTACGAGAAGTGGTCGCTGCCGCTGTCGGTCATGCTCGCGCTGCCTTTCGGCACGTTCGGCGCGCTCGCCGCGGTGTGGCTGCGCGGTTACACCAACGACGTGTACTTCCAGATCGGCCTGGTGACGCTGCTCGGCCTCGCCGCGAAGAACGCGATCCTGATCGTCGAGTACGCGGTGCTGAAGAAAGGCGAAGGCCTGTCGACCGCGGCGGCGGCGCTCGAAGCGGCGCGGCTGCGCTTTCGGCCGATCCTCATGACCTCGCTCGCGTTCATACTCGGTGTCGCCCCCCTCGCCTTCTCCCACGGCGCGGGCGCGGGCGCGCGGCTTTCGGTGGGAACCGGCGTCATGGGCGGGATGCTGGCCGCGACGTTCCTCGCGATCTTCTTCATTCCGCTCTTCTACAAGGCGATCGTCGACAGGCAGCTCTCCGATCCGCGCTCGACGCAGGACATCGAAGAGGAAGCGGCGCGGCACCGGGAGATCACCGAATCGGGAGTCAGAGATGCTTGAGCGAAAGACGATATTGCTGGCGCTCGTCCTGGGGACGCTCGGCGGCTGCTCGCTGTGGCCGGGATACAAAAAGCCGGCGATGGACCTGCCGACGCAATGGGCCGACGCGCCGGCGCAAGGCAAGGCGATCGCGGGCGAGCGCTGGTGGACACTCTATGGCGACTCGACGCTCGATGCCCTCGTCGACGAAGCGCTGAAGCACAACCGTGACCTCGCGCTCGCAGCCGCGCGGGTCGACGAAGCACGCGCGCTGCTGCGCATCACCGATGCAAACCGGTCGCCGACCGTCGACGCCACGGTGAACGCCGAGCGCTCGCGCTCGTCTGCACGCTCGGCGATACCGCTGCCGCCGGGTATTCCGCTCGAGCGCAGCAGCTACACCGCCGCGGTGAATGTCTCGTACGAGCTCGATCTCTGGGGCCGCCTGCGCGGTGCGAGCGATGCGGCGCGCGCCCAGCTCTTCGCGACCCAGGCGGCGCGCGATACGGTGCGCATCGCGCTGTCGAGCCAGGTCGTGCAGACCTATTACGCTCTGCTCTCACTCGACGATCAGGTCGACGTCACGCGGCGCACGATCGATCTGCGCAATCAGAACCTCGGCCTGCAGCAGTATCGCTACAAGGCCGGCCTCATCACCGACTTCCACCTGCGCCAGCTCGAGGCCGAAGTTTCCGCCGCACGCGCGCAACAACCTGTCCTCGAGCAGCGCCGCAACTCGGCCGAGGTCGCGCTCTCGGTGCTGCTCGGCCGCAGCCCGCGCGCGATCGCGAACGATCCTGTGGCGGTGAAGCGCGACTCGGGAGAGCTTCCCCTAGCGGTGGTTCCCGCAGGCCTGCCGTCGGACCTGCTGCTGCGCCGTCCGGACGTCGTGCAGGCCGAGCAGGCGCTGATCGCCGCGAACGCCCGGATCGGCGTCGCGCGCTCGGCGCTTTTTCCGCGCATCGCGCTAACCGGTGCATTCGGTTCGGACAGCGCGACGCTCGGCGATCTCTTCTCCGCCCCTGCGCGCATCTGGTCGCTCGCGTTCGGTCTGGCGCAGCCGATCTTCCAGGCCGGCAGGCTGCGCGCCGAAGTCGAAGCGTCGAATGCCCGCGAGCGCCAGGCGCTGGCGCAATACCAGAAGACGGTGCAGTCCGCGTTCGGTGAAGTCAGAGAAGCGCTCGTCGCGCAGTCACGCACGCGCGAAGTCTACGCCGCGGAAACCGACCGCGTGAACGCACTGCGCGAAACGCTGAGGCTCTCGCGCATCCGCTTCGACAACGGCCTGTCGAGCCAGCTCGAAACGGTCGACGCCGAGCGCAACCTGCTGCAGGCCGAGCTCAACCGCGTCGATGCGCTTCGCGCGCAGCGCGCGGCAGTGGCCGATGTAGTTCGGGCGTTAGGCGGCGGATGGCAGGGGCTGGACGCGCAGGTGATGGAGGGGGCAGCGGTGCGGGGTCCCGGGTAGGTCGCGCTGATCAACCTCATCGTCATGCTGGCGTAAGCCGGCATCCGTGTGTGACGTTCTGATTAAAATCGATTCTGGCCTTCGCCAGCATGACGCTGACTCGTGCGCCAAGGCTGGTTCAGAGGTTCCCTAGTGTCCTGATTCATAGGTTCGCTTCAAAATCCGTTCGTCCTGAGCGTAGGCAACGGGTGCCGAAGTCGAAGGATGAACGACGAACAACGCCCTTCATGCTTCGACTTCACCGCGTTACGCTCAGCACGAACGGAAGGCGAAATATGATGCGAACTTCAGAATCACGACACTAGCACCGGACGCGTATCGAGTTGCGGAGACCGTCGCCCGATTTGTGCATCCCCCGTCGTCGACCGCGCTCGAGAGACCTGGTTGGTGTCGAATCCACGACCTTTAAAAATAACCGGGGACGCACCCTT
>JBKJKJ010000587.1:0-3664 GCA_046597455.1 Burkholderiales bacterium | reverse complement strand
GCGGCATCCCCGTAGGCTTCACCCTTGACGACTCCATTCACCACCCACACCGAGGTTTCCCCGGGCTGCTTGGTGGTGAGGGTCGCGACGCCGTCGGTCGTGCCATTGGCGGCAACTACGATGTCCGGCTCATCCAGATAGTAAACGACCGGCAGGAAGGTGACGCCGCCGTCCACCGAGTATTCCACGCCGCCGTAGCTGTCCTGATTCTGCATGTATCCGGCGCCGAACGAGAGCACCGGATCCTTGATGGCCGACAGATTGAACGCCTTGGTGACCATGAACTGGGTCTGGCCGTAAGGTCCGGGGGCTGAGCCGTCGATGACCGTGGCGCGCCCATCGCCGTTGCAACGGCTGTCCGACTCAGCGTACAGGACGTTTCCGGAGCGGAGCATGTCGATGGTCAGCGGTTGTCCATTGACGGTTTCGGTCGCACTCACGTTATCGACCCCAGCGCTGTCGATGAACGGGATGGTGTCCTGGCTGATGACGACCCAGTTCATGTAGGGCATGGAGTTCTGGTTCTGGATGTCGTCACCCTCGTCGCAGAGCGCGGTGAAGTTGGTCGCCGTCCAACCGGTGGGCGTGGTGCCTTCCGCGTAGGAGTCAAAATTCTCGGTCACGGCCGCCGTCGGCAGAATGACATTCTTGAGGTTCTTGAATCCCCAGTTCTCCGTCCGGCTGAAACCGGCCGCAGTCTTGAAGGTGAGGGTCGCGGCGTGGGCCTCCGAGGGGAACTGGATTCCCGTCGGCGTGTAGGTCAGCGTGATGTTCTTGCCTTCGCGCTTCTTGTCGGTAACGGCAACGCCGTCCACCTTGAAATCAATGGTGCTGTCTTCGATGGGGGCGACATCGCCATCCGTGAGGATCACCACCACCGAGGAACTGACCTTGTTCAACTGGCGCAGTCCCGGCAGCGGACTGACGGCTTTGATGTACGGATCCTTCGCGGCAACTGTCGCGGCACGGTAGGCCTTGATTCCTCCGTTTTCCGTGTCGTTCACGAGCACTTTGACCCCCTCCTTGACCGTGAACCATTCCACGTTGGCGTCACCGCCGCCCTCGTAATAGGTGGTCTTGAAGGGATAAACTCCCGCCTCCGTCACCTGGAAGGTGAAGAGGGTGTCCGCGGATCCGCGGCCACCTTCATAACCACCGAGCCTGACGCCCCGGAACGCATCGGACAAGTCGCCCGCCGTGGTGCGGAATCCGTCATCGGAATTCACGCCCATGGTGATCGTTCCCACGGGCAGTTCCAGGTAGGTGATGATGTCGGCGGAGATACCGTCGGATGATCCGTCGGTCGCCGGAACTCCAGGCATGCCGGCATCCGGGGTGAAGTTGCCGATTTCGGTCCCTTCGGTCTGGCTGAGGTTGATGACGGTCTCAATGGCGAATTCGATGGAGGCATTCTCCGGATTCGGTGCCGTGGAGGGGGCGATGGGGGCGCCCTGTGCGGCGGGATCCGCCAGGTTCGGGAGCGGATTGCCCTCCGCGTCCTTGAGCAGGCCGGCCAGGGCGGCGTCTGCGCGAACGACCGTGTTGGCTTGATCGGCCGGATTGGCGAAAACGCGCCAGATGAAGCCGGACTTGGTGCTGTCCGGAGTCACCTTCGACGCCGGGGGGATGATGACCTGGGCCTGCGACTGCAGGGAGGTCAGACCGCTGGCCAGAGCCAGGGCGGAACAAAGCGACAACCATGGCTTGGTCGTCAACCCGGTCCCAATTCGATGGTCACGTGTATTCATGGATTCTTTCATACCTAGGGGTAGTCCTGTTTGGTTGCCACTCACCGCGCCCCGTCAGTTGCTGGATCGAGTCATTCGAACGCGTAGGGGAGTGAAAAGTGCCGCAGGGCCTGATGGGAAGCTATGGATGGGCCGGGACAGCCTCAAGGACCAACTATTACCTGTTTGGGGTATGCAGAACGGCCAGGCCGTTTCGACGACGATGGGATCAGGGAGGCCCGCCGGGAATGGAATCGCGCAGCTTTCGGGCGGTGGCGTCCGCAGGATTCAGTTGGAGGGCCCTTTCCAGAAATGCATGGGCGATTTTCGTTTTGCCGGATCGGAGGGCGATGAAGCCGAGGCTTCCAAAGGCCTCTCCATCCTCGGGATTTAAGCGGACCACGCTTCGAAATTCCTCGAAGGCATCCGTCAGACGTCCTTGCCGGAGGTAGATGTTGCCCAGGTCGGAATGGGGCTCATCCGACTTCGGATCCAACCGCACCGCCTCCATCAGGTGCGGCACCGCTTCCTCCATCCGGCCTTCAAACGCCAGGATCCGTCCGAGTCGCCTCTGCGCCAGAGCGTCCTGTGGATCGGACTCCAGTCGCACCTGGAAGAAATCCCGACTGACCTCCCTGTGGTGCCGCGAGAAATCCGTCGCAAGGATCGACCAATCCTGTTCGTTGTCCGGCAGCAACTGCAGGGTGAGCTCTCCCATCTCATCCTTCGACTCCAGGCCCCACCGGATCCTTCGCGGTGGGGAACTGGGGTTGCGCGGATTGCCGGCACTGTTGTCGTAGGTGTAGTCGAGGGTCAGGACACTTCCCTTGGGCAGACGAACCGGATGGGCGTAACCGTAGTCTCCCTGCCACTTGAAGTCCCAGTCCGGAATCCGGATTAGGTCCTCCTGGAGACCCGTCGGAAGGATCGCATAGCCCTTCAGGTCCTTTCCAAGGTAATGGGCATGGGCACTGATCCGAAGCACCCGGACGTCCACCGGCAGGGTATACGTCTGGCGGATCTGGTAGCGGTTTACCCCAGCGGGGATGTCGAGGTTCAGGGCGGCCAGCTTGAGCCGGTAGCAGCGGTTGGTCGGAGCCTGATCGGTGAAATAGAAGGCTACGGAAGGTTGGACCACTTCCGGCCGGCCCGTTCGGTTCATATGCACCTGGAGCACCAGGTCGGTGCCCGGGCGCAGATCCCAGGCAAGTCCATCCGGGGAAAACGAGGGAACCTTGCCGGGTTGAAATCCCAGCAACTGACCGCCGGGCATGACCGCTGAATCCGGCGACTCCATCCCGTCGAATCCCGGAGGACTTTGCCGTGCGGCAAGTCGCCGGGACCGGTGGGATTCGTCCACTTGGACGAATGCGTGGTGGACCACCCTTCCGTTGCCCGGGCGGAACTCAACACCGCGCACATGGCGAAGGGTGTGGATGGGGATGGGGACGACGAAATTGTGGTAAAGGTCGGAGCCCTCGGCGTCCAAAGTGAATGGCGGTGCCTCAACCACGAGATCTGGCTTACCCAACTGCCATTGGGAATCCCAACGGGGCATCGGTGGAAGATCCTTCGGATCGCCCTCCACGCCGCCCTCGCGGATCCATTGCTGGAGGGTTCCCAGCACTTCAGCGGAAAGCCTGCGATCGCCCGCAAAATCACCATGCCCCGGTTGCAGCGGCCAGGGAGGCATGGAGCGCCTCACCGTAACATCCGCGATATCCCGCAGTCGTTTGGCGAGGTCCGGGTAGGTCAGGAGACTGAAGGGTGCGGATTGGTCCGGACGATGGCATCCGCTGCAGTGCTGGTGGATGATCGGGGCGATGTCCCTGGTGAAGGTGAGCGGACCGGCAGGCCGCAGCGGATTGGATGTCACTGCCACCACGGGATTCCCGTCGATGCCTGCAGCGGAGGGACTCGCAATATCGGCTCCGGCG
>JBKJKJ010000332.1:0-6050 GCA_046597455.1 Burkholderiales bacterium | reverse complement strand
CAGCGGCGGTCGCCGCGCGGCTTGCACCGGCCGCGACCGGCACCGATACCGGCGGCTCGATCCGCCAACCCGCGGCGCTTGCCGGCATCTGCGGCCTGAAACCGACTTACGGGGTGTGCTCGCGCTACGGCATGATCGCTTTCGCCTCGAGTCTCGACCAGGCGGGCCCGATGGCGAGAAGCGCCGAGGACATGGCTCTCATGCTCAACGCGATGGCCGGATTCGATGCTCGGGACTCGACCAGTCTGGAGCGTGCGCCGGAAGACTATGGCCGGAATCTCGCGCAGCCGGTGCGCGGCCTGAGAATCGGCTTGCCGAAAGAATTTTTCGCCGAAGGCGTGCATCCGGACGTCGCGAAAGCGATCGACTCGGCCATCGCCGAGTATAAAGCGCTGGGCTGCGAAATCGTCGACGTGACGCTGCCGAACATGGGGCTGTCGGTTCCGGTCTATTACGTGCTCGCGCCGGCGGAAGCGTCGAGCAACCTCGCGCGCTTCGATGGCGTGCGCTACGGCTATCGCACACCCGAGTATCGCGATCTCGAAGAGATGTACGAGAAGACGCGTGCAGAAGGTTTCGGCGCCGAAGTGAAGCGCCGTATCCTGATCGGCACGTATGTCCTGTCGCATGGTTATTACGATGCGTATTACATCCGGGCCCAGAAGCTCAGGCGCCTGATCGCCGAGGATTTCATCCGCGCGTTCGAAAAGTGCGACGTCATCATGGGCCCCACCACCCCGACCACGGCTTTCAGGCTCGGCGAGAAAGCGGCCGATCCGCTGCAGATGTATCTGTCGGATATCTATACGATCGCGGTGAATCTCGCCGGGCTGCCGGGGATGTCGATCCCGTGCGGTTTCGATTCCCAGGGCCTGCCGATCGGGCTGCAGATCATCGGCAACTACTTCCGCGAAGGCCAGATGCTCAACGTCGCCCACCAGTATCAGCTCGCGACGGACTGGCACGCGCGCGCGCCCGCCGACATCGGTTGAGAAGCGCCATGAAATGGGAAACCGTCATCGGGCTTGAAGTCCACGCCCAGCTGAATACCCGGTCCAAGATTTTCTCGGGCGCTTCGACCGCGTTCGGCGCCGCGCCCAACACCCAGGCGTGCGCCGTCGACATCGCGCTGCCGGGCGTGCTGCCGGTGCTCAACCGTGAAGTGGTGGAGAAAGCGATCCGCTTCGGGTTGTCGGTCGGCGCACGGGTCAATCGACGGTCGATTTTTGCGCGCAAGAACTATTTTTACCCCGACCTTCCCAAGGGCTACCAGATCAGCCAGTACGAGCTTCCCGTGGTGGAGGGTGGCACGGTCACCATCGTGGTCGGAGACCAGGAAAAAACCGTGCGTCTCACGCGCGCGCATCTGGAGGAGGACGCCGGCAAATCCCTGCACGAGGATTTTCATGGCGAGACCGGCATCGACCTGAATCGGGCAGGGACGCCGCTGCTGGAGATCGTCTCGGAGCCCGAGATGCACTCGAGCGCCGAAGCGGTCGCCTATGCCCGGGCGCTGCATGGACTGGTGCGCTGGATCGACATCTGCGACGGCAATATGCAGGAAGGCTCGTTCCGCTGCGACGCGAACGTCTCGGTGCGCCCCGTCGGTTCGGACACGCTCGGCACGCGTTGCGAGATCAAGAATCTGAACTCTTTCCGCTTTCTCGAGCGCGCTATCGATTTCGAAGTCCGCCGCCAGATCGAGCTCATCGAGGACGGCGGGCGGGTCGTGCAGGAGACGCGCCTTTACGACCCCGATCGTGACGAGACGCGCACGATGCGCAGCAAGGAAGACGCGCACGATTACCGTTACTTCCCGGACCCCGACCTGTTGCCGCTGGAGGTTTCCGAGCCGTGGCTTGCTGAAGTCCAGGCCACGCTGCCCGAACTGCCCGACGCCATGCGTGCGCGATTCGCCAGCCAGTACGGCCTCACCCCGTACGACGCTGCGGCGCTCACCGGCAGCCGCGAAATGGCGGATTACTTCGAGACGGCGGCCGAGGGCGCGGCAGGCGCCGCGGCCAAGCTGTGCGCCAACTGGATCGCCGGGAGCCTCTCGGCAGCGCTGAACGAAGCCGGCGCAGAAATCGCCGGGAGCCGCGTCACCCCGCGGCAGCTACGGCGACTCGTGGACCGAATCGCAGATGGGACGATTTCGAACAAGATGGCTAAAGACGTCTTCGATGCGATCTGGGCAGGAGAGGCGAGCGGGGACGGCGCCGCGGATGCCCTCATCCAGGCACGAGGGCTGAAGCAGATATCGGACTCGGGCGAGCTCGAGAAAATCGCCGACGGGGTCATCGCCGCCAATGCCCAGCAGGTGGCGGATTACCGCAGCGGCAAGGAAAAGGCTTTCAACTCGCTGGTCGGGCAGGTCATGAAAGCGACCAAAGGCAAGGCCAACCCGCAGCAGGTCAGCGAGATCCTCAAGCGCAAGCTGAGCTGAAGACCTACTTCTTCGCCGCCACTGGCGCCTGCGAAGGCGGAACCGCCTGCACGCCGCTGCGCAGGTCGGTGTAGCGCTTGCGGTAGGCGGCGAAGCGATCGCGCAGCTCCTCCTTCTCCTTCTGCTTCGCTTCGATGTTGCGCTCGACGCGCTGCTTGTCGGCGGTGGTTTTCGCCAGCTCGTCTCTCAGGGCGGGCGGCAAAGGCTTCTTGCTCTTCTCGAACGTGTCGGAGCGGGTTTTCGCCTCGTTATAGCGCTGCGTGATCCCTTTGAGCGACGTGTTGAGCTGTTCGAGCTGCAGGTCGAGCACGCCCACGTCGCGGTCGCGTTTCAGGTCGATTTCTTTTTCATTGCTATAGGTTTCGAGCAACGCGGTGTCCTGGCGCTGCCGGTCCACGATCTTCCGGTCGTCCTCAGCCTTGGCTCGCGCGGCTTCCTGTTCGCGCAGCCGGCGCTGATTGACGTCCTCCGCCGAGTCGGTGGTCCTGCGGGTGACGCCGCGGGAATCGAGCTCTTTGGTCGCGCTGCTCTGGAATTCGTGCGGCACTTTGTCGCCGCATCCGATAACTTTGCCCGATTTGTCTTTCCAGCAGACGATTTTGCTCTGCGCGACTGCCGGGTGGGACAGGCCCAGGGTGAGTACTGCGAGTGTGCTCAGCACAGTGGCGAGTCCCAGGTCCAATTCACGCATTTGCATTCACTCCGTAGCGCTCGCGATATTGCCGGACGGCATCCAGATGGCGCGCTAGGCCCGGATCGGTCGCGAGATAGCCGATCAGGTCTTCGAGCGTCGCGATACTGATAACGGGTATCCCATACGTTTGGCGTACCTCCTGAACGGCGGAAAGTGCGCCGGTCCCGCGCTCCATGCGGTCCAGTGCGATCGCCACCCCGCACGGCTGCGTTCCCGCCTGCCGGATAATTTCGACCGATTCGCGCACTGATGTTCCCGCCGAAATGACGTCATCGACAATTAAAACACCGCCGGCAAGCGGTGCGCCGATCACGTTTCCGCCTTCCCCGTGGTCCTTGGCTTCCTTGCGATTGAACGCGTAAGGCAGGTCCCGGCCCCAGTCGTCGAGGGCGATGGAAAGCGCCGACACGAGTGGAATGCCTTTGTAGGCCGGACCGAAAATCATGTCGAAAGCGACACCCGAGGCCAGAATGGCTTTCGCGTAGAATTGCGCGAGTTGCTTCAGGGCAGCGCCGTGATTGAACAGCCCTGCATTGAAAAAATACGGCGAAAGACGGCCTGCTTTCGTTTTGAACTCGCCGAAACGCAGTACGTCCTGCGCGATCGCGAAACGGATGAAATCCTGGCGGAAGTCGGCTGACATCTGATGTCGTGCGCACGCCGGCTCACCGCCGCACACACTGCTGATAAATGCTGCGAATTATAACGCTGAACCTCAATGGCATCCGGTCTGCGGCGCGCAAAGGATTCCAGACATGGCTCGCACGTCAGCGCGCCGACATCGTATGCGTTCAGGAGCTCAAGGCGCAACCCGGCGACATGACCGACGAGGTCAGGCGCATAGGGCGCATGAAAGGCCACTTTCACTGCGCCGAGAAAAAGGGCTACAGCGGTGTCGGGATCTACACCCGGCACGCGCCCGTGAAGATCACCGAAGGCCTGGGCATCCCTGACATCGATCGCGAGGGCCGTTATCTGCGGATCGATTTCGAGAATCTCTCGGTGATATCGCTCTACAAGCCGTCAGGCTCCAGCGGGGAAGCGCGCCAGCAAGTGAAGTTCGCTTTCATGGAGCGCTTCTTTCCCCATTTGAAAGCGCTGCGTGCCGAAGGCCGCGAGATCGTCGTGTGCGGGGACTGGAACATTGCGCACAAGGAGATCGATCTCAGAAACTGGCGTGGAAACCGCAAGAATTCGGGTTTCCTGCCTGAAGAGCGCGCCTGGTTGAGCCGGGTGTTCGACGAGTTGGGCTGGGTCGACACCTTCAGATGCGTCGATTGCCGCGCGGACCAGTACACGTGGTGGTCGAATCGCGGCGAGGCATGGGCGAAGAACGTCGGCTGGCGCATCGACTACCAGATCGCGACGCCAGGGCTTGCCGCCGCCGCCCGGCATTGCGCCATTTACAAGACGCAGCGATTCTCCGATCACGCGCCGCTCACCATCGACTACGAATTCGCACTCGCCGGGCACGACCGGGCGGGCGCGAAGGCCGCGTGAGCTGCGTGTGACCGAGCCGCGGCGCACCGGGGCCGGCGAAGTGCGCCGGCTGTCGTGGATCGAAACCGCGTCGGCAATTTTCAGCGGGCGCATGCTGGTCGCCCTGCTGATGGGTTTCGCCTCCGGATTGCCGCTGCTGCTCACCGGCTCGGTGCTGCAGGCGTGGCTCAAGGACGGCGGCATCGACCTGAAGGCGATCGGCCTCTTCGCGCTCGTCGGGCTGCCCTACACCCTGAAGTTTCTGTGGTCACCGCTGTTCGATCGCTACGCGCTGCCGTACCTGGGCCGCAGGCGCGGCTGGCTGCTGGTCATCCAGATCGCGCTTGCGGCGTCCATCTTCGCTCTGAGCTTCGCGCGGCCCACGCCCGAGCATCTGCTGGCGATTTCGCTGGCCGCACTGCTGGTGACGTTTTTCTCGGCGACCCAGGATATCGTCATCGATGCGTATCGGCGCGAAACACTGCGCGAGGCGGAGCTCGGGCTGGGGTCGGCGCTCTATGTGAACGGCTACCGGATCGGCATGCTGCTCGCGGGCGGCGGGGGATTGATACTCGCGGACCTCACCTCGTTCGAGACGATGTACCGGCTGATGGCGGCGTTCATGCTGGCGGCGATCGCTGTGACGCTGCTCGCGCCCGAGCCGCCGCTGCCCGAAGGGCGGCCGCGCACGCTCATGGACGCCGTCTTCCTGCCTTTTCGCGATTACTTCACCCGCGATGGTGCGTGGCTCGCGCTGGCATTCATCCTGCTCTACAAGCTCGGCGACACCATGGCCTCGGCCATGACGATCCCGTTCTATCTGGATCTCGGGTACAGCAAGACTGAGATCGGCGCGGTTGTGAAGCTCTTCGGATTCTGGGCGACGATACTCGGCGGCACCCTCGGCGGCATCTGGATATTGCGCATCGGGATGCACCGGGCATTGTGGTGGTTCGGCCTCGGCCAGATGATTTCGACGCTGGGTTTCGCCGTCCTTGCGAGCCTGCCGCCGACGGCAGCCGCGCTGGCAACCGTGGTCGCGCTGGAGAATCTCACCGCAGGACTGGGCACCGCCGCGTTCGTGGGTTTCATGGCGGCGCTCACCGACAAGCGCTTCACCGCCACTCAATATGCTTTGCTCTCCAGCCTGATGGGCGTGCCTCGAGTCCTCGCCGCAGCGCCGACCGGGTGGCTCGCCTCATCGCTCGGGTGGGCGTTGTTTTTCGTGTTGTGCACGGTGATCGCGATACCCGGGCTGATGCTGCTCAAGTGGATTACACGGCTGGCGGACGCGCCGAGAGACGAAGTGACGAAGTGACGGAGTGACGCAGTGATGAAGTGACGAAGTGCGGTCCCGAGGTCGTCATTGGGGGCAGGTAGTCGAGCGAGCATCTCGTCACCCCTCACCTCATCACCTCATCACCTCGTCAC
>JBKJKJ010000303.1:0-14924 GCA_046597455.1 Burkholderiales bacterium | reverse complement strand
CCGCGAACTCGAAGAAGCGAAAAGCTTTAACACGGAGGACACAAAGACACGGAGGAATGAGTACAAAGCACATCGCGTGATTAACGGATACTACGCCCCACCTACGCCGACGGCGCCCATCTCATAGACGCCCACTTTTCTCTTTAATCCTCCGTGTCCTTTGTGTCCTCCGTGTCTAGGCTTTGACTGGACTCCGTTCGTTGGCGGTTCGGAGTAGAAAACGAAAGCACCCGTTATTTCAAGGACGCACCACTAGGCCCGCGAAGTCGAAGCGTCGAGAGGCCTCGAACGTGCGCGCAACCCCGTTCGCACTGAGCGTAGCGGCCCGCGAAGTCGACGTGTCGAACCGCCACGAACGTGCACTCAACCCACCGTTCGCACTGAGCGTAGTGCGCTGCACGAAGTCGAAGTGTCGAACGACCCGCGCGTGATATCAGTCGCTGTCGTGCCAGCGCTCTAAATCGCGCCGCTCGCGCTTGGTCGGCCGGCCTTTGCGAGTCGTTGCAGGCTCGGTGTTGAGACGGCGACGGGCGGCTGCAGCTTCGCGTTGCGCGCGGCTCTCCTCGCTTTCCGCGTACAGCAGCCGCGCGACGGGCGCCGGGCCGCGCGTCTCGGACAGCTGCAAGACCGTGACATCCCAGTCGTAATCGCCGATGCGTACGGCAAGCGCATCGCCGGCTTTCAGATCTTTCGAAGGCTTGGTGCGCTCGCCGTTCAGCTTCACCTTGCCGCCTTCGATCGCCTGCTGCGCAGCGGACCGCGTCTTGAAGAAGCGAGCGGCCCACAACCACTTGTCGACGCGGACCGCTGTCATATTCGCTGCGTTCGTCATCACAACTTCACCGCATCACTTCGTCACTTCCCCGCCGCATCACGCGCTGAGAATCAAAGCGACGGGGCCATCGGTTTGCGACCAGCCAGCGCCATCCACCCACGAACGATACGGTAGATGACCCAGATGCCGATAGCGAAAGCGAGCGGCACCGCCAGCACGATGCCGACGATCGTCATGAAAAGAATGCCGATGACGAGCAGCCACAGTACCGAATACCAGAAGGTGCGGAGCTGCCAGCTGAAGTGCGAATCGAGATAGGTGCCCCGCACTTCATCGCGCTTCACGTAATTCAGGATCACCGCGATGATCGACGGCCAGCCCGTCAGGAACGACGTGATGATGAGCGCTGGCGTGAGAACACCCATGAGCGCGCTGAACGCGTGCAGGGCATACATGACATGGGTCAGCGTCACGAGATTGTGGCGCGGCTCTACGAAGACGCGTTCGACCGTTATATCGGCCATTTAATACCTCCAACTCGTAAGTAGTTCAGGCGTGCAAATGACGTACCTGTCGCAGAGCACCTTTGTTCTTTGCGACCGGCGGCGCACGCAGCCGTTGCGAATCGTCCGGCATGAAGGTGAGGCGGCCTCGCGCACCGCTCGCGTCGTAATCCTCCAGCAGCGCGCGCGATGCGGATTCGCGCGCAACACCGAGCTCCCCGATGAGGAAAGCGTGAACGTGTTCGAACAACCGGTCGAGTGCAATCTGGTGCGTCTTGCCTGTAAGCGCAAAAAGCCAGTCGCTGAAAGCCATGAACCGCGCGTAAGGCCCGTCCTGCAGCAGCAGTTCGAGCGCCCGATGGAACCGACCCGAATTGCCGACGATATCCCAGTAGCGCGCGAAGCGGGCGATGCGCTGCATGTCGAGAAAGCCGATGCGATCGGTCTTGAGCACGTTGTAAGGCGGGTCCGGGTTGTAGCACATGCCGTGGGCTTCAGTGTGGCGCGCGATAGGCGTGCCGCGAAGGCGCTTGAGTATGCCGACCTGGATCTCGTGCGGCTGCAGCGCGTGCAGCCGGTCGAAACCCCGGCCGAAACTTTCGAGGTCTTCCCCGGGCAGCCCGGCGATGAGGTCGACGTGCACGAAAGCTTTCGATTCGCGCCTCAGCCACGCGATGTTTGCTTCCGATTGCGCGTTGTCCTGCCGGCGCGAGATGCGCGACTGCACTTCGGGGTCCCAGGTCTGAATGCCGACTTCGAACTGCAACGATCCGGCGGGAAAGCGCGCGATCGCCGCCTTGAGCTTCTCCGGCAGATGGTCCGGGATCACTTCGAAATGCACGAACAGCCTGTCGTCGAGACGCTCGAGGAAAAACTCCAGGATCTGCAACCCGACCGCCGTCTTGAGGTTGAACGTGCGATCGACGAAGCGGAAATGGCGCGCGCCTCGTGCATGGAGCGTGGCGAGACTCTCCATGAATGCTCCGATTTCGAATGCCCACGCCGTCTTGTCGAGGGAAGACAGGCAGAATTCGCATTTGAACGGACAACCGCGCGACGCTTCGACATAAAGAAAGCGTTTTGCGACATCCTCGTCCGTATATTCGTCATATGGGAGACGAATTTGCGAGAGTGCGGGCTGTCCACCGACGATGATTTTTTCTGCAGGCCGCTCTCCGGCGATAAGCCGGACGCACAACGCCGGAAACGCAATGTCGCCCCAGCCCGTGACCACGTAATCGGCCAGATCGCATATACGCTGGGATTCGATCTCGTAACTCACTTCCGGGCCGCCGACCACGACGATCACTTCCGGTGCAACGGCCTTGATGAGCGCCACGAGACGCGTGCATTCCTCGACGTTCCAGATATACACGCCGAGCCCGATCACGCGCGGCTCGTGCGCCAGCAGACGTTCCGCCATGTCGGCCTCGCGCGCCCCCAGCACGAACTCGACAATATGCGTGTCGCTCCGCAACTCACCCATGTTCGCGGCGAGATAGCGCAGACCGAGTGCGGCGTGCGCGTAGCGCGCGTTGATCGTGGACAGGATCACTGGTGTCATGTCGGCATTCTACGTGAGCCGTGCTGCTTCCGAAGCCATCGACGGCCGGCCCGCCGGTTGCTTCAGCAGCGGCTGCGCCGCGCGCCGCGCCGCGTCGGCTGTGTCACAATCGCGTTTTTTTCGCGGACGCCTTTCCGGCGCGTCGCCCTCCTTCACTCATCGCCACTCATGTCAGATCAAACTCACCTCCTCCAGAATGATTTTCTCAACGCGCTGCGCAAAGATCGCGTGCCGGTGTCCGTGTTCCTGGTCAATGGCATCCGCCTTGCAGGACTCATCCAGTCTTTCGACCAGTATTCGATTCGCCTGCATGGCACGCCGCCCCAGCTCGTTCTGAAGCGCGTGGTTGCGACCGTCGTGCCGGATACCCGGGCCGCACGACTGCCGAAGGCGGCGGGCGACGCCGAGCGCCGCCCTCGCCCAAGAGGCCCGCTGCCTCGCAGCTGAAGACCGATTGCAGATTTTTCTGGTACCCTTTCCGGTACCGTTTACGTCAACAAGATCAACCTGAGGACGATATGGCTCAGAGGCCCGAAACAGACCCGAAGATGGATGCGACATCGCTGTACCGCGAGGAGATCGTCACCGACCGTAAAGTCGGCACCATCCGCATGATGACGCCCCTCAAAGACGACGGCTCGACCGATGGGGCACGGCCCGTCCTCTACATGGGTGAAGCGCAGATCATGACCGGCGCCGGCCCGCTGCCGATCAGCTTCGAGATCGAAGCGAAGAATCTCGCTGAAGCCGTCGACCAGTTCGGCGGGGCGGCGAAGGAAGCGATCGAGCGCACGGTGCGCGAGCTGCAGGAAATGCGCCGCCAGCAAGCGTCTTCGATCGTCGTACCCGGGGCGGGCGGCGGCATGGGCGGCCTGCCGCCAGGCCTCGGCGGAGGCGGCGGGAAGATACAGATCCCGTAACAGCACTGACAGCATGCCGAACGCGGAATCGACGGTGATGAAAAGAGAGCCCCTCGACCCCATCGATCGCTGTTTCGCGTTCCGCGCCTGATCGTTGATTCGTCTCGGCATCGACCTCGGCGGCACCAAGACCGAAATCGTCGCGCTCGACGAGCGCCGCAATGCCCTCCTGCGGCGGCGAGAGCCGACACCGCCCGGAGATTACGACGCGACGCTGGCGCTGATCGCGCGGCTCGTGCGCGACGCCGAAACTGAAATCGGCAAGCGCGGCAGCATCGGGGTCGGCACGCCGGGCGCGCTCTCCCCCGCCACCCAGCGCATCCGCAACGCCAATTCCACCTGCCTCAACGACCGCCCGCTGAAGGCCGATCTCGAGCGAGTGCTCGGCCGCGAGATACGCATCGCGAATGACGCCAACTGCTTTGTGCTCTCCGAGGCGCTCGACGGTGCGGCACGCAACGCCACAATCGCCTTCGGCGTCATACTCGGAACCGGCGTGGGCGGCGGAATCGTCGTCGACGGGCGGGTGATTCAAGGCGCGAACGCCATCGCGGGTGAATGGGGCCACAACGCGCTGCCGTGGCCGCAGCCGGACGAGCTGCCAGGGCCACCGTGTTACTGCGGCAAAGCGGGCTGCGTCGAGACTTTCCTGTCGGGGGTGGGGCTCGCCCGCGACCACTTGCACGAGGCCCGGGAAGACCTCTCCGCGATCCAGATTGGCGAACGCGCCGCCGCCGGCGACCGCGCGGCGGCAGACACGCTCGCGCGTTACGAGAACCGTCTCGCGCGCGCGCTCGCCTCGGTGATCAACGTCGTCGATCCACACGTGGTCGTATTGGGCGGCGGCGTGTCCAACATCGAGCGCCTGTACGAGAATGTGCCCAGACTATGGAGCCGGTGGGTCTTTTCAGACGTCATCCGCACGCGGCTCGTGCGAAACTATCATGGGGATTCCAGCGGCGTGCGCGGTGCAGCGCTGCTCTGGGAACAGAGTTGAATCGATGTCGCCCGCTGCGGCTTTTCTTCCCGTCTGATGTGATCCCGTATCGAATGTCGAGGTAATGAATATGGCCAAGATTTTGTCCGCAGGCGTCGTCCCGTTCCGCCGCACCGGCGGCGGATGGCGCCTTCTCGTGCTGCGCGCATACAAGAACTGGGATTTCCCCAAAGGCGTGGTCGAGCCGGGCGAAGAGCCGATCGATACCGCACGGCGCGAAACGATGGAAGAGACCGGGATCACCGAGCTTGAATTTCCCTTCGGTGAGACCACGTATCGCGAGACCCTCTCCTATGCCAACGGCAAAGTCGCCCGCTACTACCTCGGAGCCACGACCGAAGTCGACGTGCGCCTGGCCATTTCACACGAGCTGGGCCGCCCCGAGCATCACGAATTTCGCTGGGTCACGTTCGACGAAGCCGAAGAGCTGCTCCCGCCGCGGCTTGCGCCCATACTCGATTGGGCGCGGGAAACGCTGAGCGAATAGGCAACGGCCGCCACCGCATCACCGCATCACTTCATCACTTCATCACCGCATCACCGCATCACCGCATCACCGCATCACTTCAGCACCACCCCGCTCAACAGATCAGCGAGCGCAGCTTGTTGCCTTTGGCGACGATGTTCTTCTGCGCATCCCGCGTGTGATCGCCCTGCACTTCGTAGTACCCGCGCACCTGGTTCTGAGTGTCACGCAGTATCTGGTCGCCGCTGGGCTGAGTCTCGATGCTTCCGACGACGACGCCGGCGCGGTCGAGTATCGGTTCAGGTTGGTTGGTGTGCATGGTTGGCCTCGCATACGACGATTGGACGATTGAAAATTGCGCTTATTCAACAGCATGGGCTGGCTGCAAAACCCGGGCCCGACGACTATCGTAAGCGGTAAACTACGTTTCCCACCAGTCAATAACCATTAAAGGGGCCGTCATGATTTATGAGATGAGGACATACGACATCAAACCGCGCTCGCTGCCTGAAGTCGAGAAACGCTTCGGTGAGGCTTACGAGAAGCGCAAGAAATATTCCGAGCTCGCCGCTTTCTGGCACACCGAGATCGGTCCGCTCAATCAGATTATCCACGTGTGGGGTTACAAGGACCTCGAGGAACGCGGCCGCGTTCGCGAAGCTGCGGTGAAAGAAGGCGCCTGGCCGCCGAAAATCAGCGAGTTCATCGTGAGTCAGCAATCGGCGATCATGATCCCGTTTTCCTTCATGCAGCCGATCAAGCCGGGCAAGATGGGACCTTATTTCGAGATCCGCACCTATCATTTTGCCGGCGGCGAACTGCCCACGATCAAGAAGAACTGGGAGAACGCGATCGACGTGCGCCTCCAGTTCGGGCCCGTATGCGCGGTGTGGCACACCGAGCTCGGCAAAGTGAACACGTTCCAGCACATCTGGCCGTACGAGAGCCTCAACCAGCGCGAAGAGATCCGAAAGAAAGCCCACGCGACGGGTAACTGGCCCGCCGGCAAGAAAGCTGAAAAAGAAGGCGGCCGCGATTACAACCTCGTGATGCAGGAAAACAAGATCGTCGTGCCCTCGGCTTTCTCTCCCCTGCAGTAGCCGCGGCGGTGATGCCAGGCGGGCGATGAATCCGCCCGCAGCCGCAGCTCGGCTGAAAGAACAGAGGGAAACCCAAGGGTTCCCTCCGTCACCTGCCCTTCCTTCGGTCTACTGATAACCGGGATTCAGTACGGGTTCACTTCGCCGGGATGATCGGTAACAGCAGGTAGGACTGCTTGTCACCGCCCGAGTAAATCGTATTGTCCGCGCCGGCGTTGTAATCGGCGTGGTAATGCGTGTACGGCGCGCTGCCGGAGCCGTCGCGAGGCTGGATGTCGACCCGCAGCTTGTGCCCTTTGCTGAACACCATCGAGGTCGGCCACACTTCGATCTGGCATTCGACCGGCTCATCGGGCTGGAGCCAGCGACGCTCGTCGTGCGCGTGGTAAGGCCGGTAGGGAAGCGATTTTTCGGCGTCGAGCTTGCGATGCGACGCCCGCAGCCAGCCTTTGGTCACGCACGGGACGGGCTGCCCGTGCTGCCCGACTTCGCACACGTCCTTCCCGTCAGGGCCGATGTTGCGGATGCTCACGAAAATATCCATGTCTTCGGACGTGCTCGACACCCACAGGTTGAGCATGAGCGGCCCGGTGACTTCGGTATCCTGCGCCAGTGCTGCGGTCTCGAACGACACGCCGGTGCGCCCGGTGTTGCCGTGCGTGGTCGCGAGCGACGAGCCCGACGCGATGCCGGCCTTGGTCGATCCGGATGCGGGGTAAGTGAGCTTCGCTTCCGTGGCGGGGATTGCGTTCGTCAACTCGCCTTCCGCCGCGCCTGCATCGCCCGAAGGCTCGCGCTGGATCTTCAGGTAGTTCTTCGTCCACTGCGTGCGCGCGAGCGGCCACTCGTTCTCGTAGCGAAACGCATACGGTTCGGTGCTGCCTCCGGTGCGGATCTCGAGCTTGACCGGAGGATCGTCGAGGATGCCGGTGTCGATACCCTTGAGCCAGTAGTCGAACCAGCGCAACTGGTCCGAACGGCCTTCATCCGAGTGGAAAGGATGGAAGTGCGTGCCGGTGTGGATGCGCAGCTTTTTATGCTTGGAAGCCGCGAGCGTGTAGCCTTCGGTATTCCCGCGCAGATGCATCGAGAAGCCACCCCAGTTGCCCACGCTGTAGAGCGGCACGTTGATGCGGTCCCACCGCGCGCTGCTCAGGCGCCAGAACTCCGAATCCAGATCGTTGCGCATCATGTTCCACATCATGTCGTTGTGGAACGCGTCCGGATTGTAGCTGCGGGGGCGGCCGAGCAGGTGGTGCGCCGTGTGGGTGAGCCACCAGTTGCCGATGAAGCCGAGCGCGAAAATCCCGCCGTGATAGGCCTGGTCGCGATACTGGTCTGCACGGCCTTCCCACGGCATGATCGCTTTGAGCGAAGGCGGCTGCTGGTTGGCCGCGCGCCATTGCGTGGAGGCGTGATACGAAATGCCGATCATGCCCACACTCCCCGAACACCATTCGCGCTTGGCCAGCCATTCGATCGCGTCGTAGGTGTCCACGCCTTCCTGGTGCGAGCTCGGCTCGGACTTGCCCGGCGATTTACCCGCGCCACGCGAGTCGACCCGAACACACGCGTAGCCGCGAGGACACCACCACTCCGGGTTGACTGTCTCCCAGTTCATGTGAGGATTGGCGGCCTCCCCGAGGTCCGCCGGCGGCACCCAAAGCTTGTCTTTCTGGTAAACACTGATATTGAAGAGGACCGGCACTTTGTCGGTCGTCTCGGGGCGGAAGACGTCCGCGTAGAGCAAGCTGCCGTCGCGCATCGGGATCTGCACGTCTTTTTCAACGATGAGCTTCAGATCGCGAGGCTGTGAAACGCGCGCCGCTTTTTCGGGCATGTCCATGGTGGGTCCTCCGGTGATGCTGCCGATCGGGATGCAAGCTTTGCGTGAGCGATCAGGCGGTGCTTGCGTTTTTCGGATTAATTTAACACGATTGTCGGCTCACGCTCGACCTGCAGGCGGGACGCCTGAGCAACGGAGGAACGAAGATGAAAGTCGGATTCATAGGACTGGGAACGATGGGGGCGTCGATGGCGCTGAATGTTCGCAAGGCGGGCCACGAGCTCACGGTCCACGACCTGCGGCGCGAGGCGGCAAAGCCTCATCTCGAAGCCGGTGCGTCGTGGGGCGAAGGCCCTCGCGCGGTGGCGGCCGTGTCGGATGTCGTGTTCACTTCGCTTCCGGGGCCGCGTGAAGCCGAAGCAGTCGGCGAAGAGCTGCTCGATTCGATGCCTAAAGGCGCGGTCTGGTTCGACCTGTCGACCAATTCGCCGACAGTCGTGCGGCGCATCCACGCGAAATGCGCCGAGAAAGGCATCGCCATGCTCGATGCGCCGGTCAGCGGCGGCCCGCAAGGCGCCAAGTCGGGCAAGCTCGCACTCCTCGTCGGCGGCGACAAAGCGGTCTTCGATCGCTGCAAACCGGTGCTCGACGCGATCGGCGACCAGATCATCTACATCGGCGGAATCGGTGCGGGCTCGGTCGCGAAGCTCGTCCACAACTGCGCGGGCTACATGATCCAGACTGCGCTTGCAGAGGTCTTCACGCTGGGCGTCAAAGCCGGTGTCGATCCGCTCGATCTGTGGGCAGCGGTCCGCCAATGCTCGCTCGGGCGCATGCGCACCTTCGATCGCCTCGGCAAGCAATTTCTCCAGGGGTCGTTCGAGCCGCCGGATTTCGCATTGCAGCTCGCGCACAAGGACGTGACGCTGGCGACCGAGCTCGGCCGCGAGCTCGGCGTGCCGATGCGCATCGCGAACATGACTTACGCCGAAATGAGCGAAGCCCTCAATCGCGGCTGGGGCCAGCGCGATTCGCGCGTGCCGATGCTGCTGCAGGAGGAGCGTGCGGGCGTGGAGATCAAGGTCCCCGCGCAGGCCATCCAGGATGTGCTGAAACGCGACGGCTGACCCTTAGTCCTTTAGTGGCGGACGCGACCTGGATCGGCGAGTCCGGGTGAAGGACACGAAAAGACACGCGAATAAACATCAGGGGCGCGGCGCCGGCGCGACTCGTCCGCCTTCCTCGACCGATCACCGTGCACCATGGTGAGCGGTTGCGCCCTGGACCGGGCGTTCTCCGCTCTCATTTCCGCCCTCGCGCGACCGCTTCGCGGCTTTTGCCGTTTCCGGCTCACCGCTTTCCGTATAATCGTGCCGGTCCACAAATAACAGCAGTACCATGAACCACGAGGAGCCGTTTTCGATGTTGGTGAAGTTCACGCTGAATGGAGATCCGGTCGAAGTGCCGCTCAAGGCGGACGACCGGTTGCTGGTGGATGTGCTGCGCGAAGATCTGCGCATGACGGGTACCAAGCACGGATGCGGAATCGGCGCGTGCGGCACGTGCACCGTGATCATGGATGGTGAACCGATCGCCTCGTGCCTGCAGCTCGCTGCGCTGTGCGAAGGCGCAGAGATCCGCACCGTGGAGGGTCTGGCCGGCACGCACGCGCTGCACGCCGTACAGCAGGCGTTCGTCAACCGCGCCGCTTTCCAGTGCGGGATCTGCACCCCCGGACACGTGATGGCCGCGTGCTCGCTGCTCGACAAGACGCCGCAACCCACCGATGAACAAATCCGCGAGAGTGCGGACAGCGTTTATTGCCGCTGCACCGGCTACGTGCGCATCGTCGAGGCTTATCACGAAGCCGTGCGCCTCGCAGCGAGGCCGGCCCGATGAACCAGCGCGATCCACGCTACACCGCACCCGGCGGGCTGCTCGTCGTCGGCCATGATGTTCCGCGCACCGACGCCGTACCGAAAGTCACCGGCTCGGCCCAGTACGTGGCGGACATCCATCTTCCAGGCATGCTGCACGCCGCAGTCCTGCGCAGCCCGCACCCACACGCGCGCATCGTTGCGATCGACACCAGTGCAGCCGCGGCGATGCCCGGCGTCAAAGCCGTGCTCACCGGAGAGGACACCCCGCGCCGCAAGTGGGGTGCTTTCCGCCCCGATCTCTATCCGCTCGCAATCGGCAAGGTGCGTTACGTCGGCGACGAAGTCGCCGCAGTTGCGGCGACCGACCCTGCGATCGCGCGCGCTGCCGTCGATCGCATCGTCGTGCAGTACGAAGTGCTGCCGGCAGTGCTCTGCCTCGACGAAGCGCTCGCACCCGGGGCGCCGCTCGTGCACGACGATGCCACGGGCAACGTCGCGCACCACTTCAACTTCGAGCGCGGCGACGTGACTGCCGGTTTCAACGCCAGCGACGTCACCGTAGAAGGCACATGGGAGACCGTGCGCCAGTGGCACACCGCGCTCGAGACCATCGGCTGCGTGTCGAGCTGGCAGAGCGGGCGCGTCACGATGTGGTGCAACACCCAGACGGCGTTTCTTGCACGCGGACGTTATGCGACGGCGCTCAACGTGCCTGAGTCACAGGTTCGCGTGATCCAGACCGAAGTCGGCGGCGGTTTCGGCGGCAAGTCGGGCGACGATAACGCGTCGGTCGTGTGCGCCCTGCTCTCGCAGCGCACCGGCCGGCCGGTGAAGCTCATCCACACCCGCGAGGAGGAATTCCTCGCGAGTCACCCGCGCATGCCGATGCGTTACTGGGTGCGCCTGGGTTTTCGCCGCGACGGCAAAGTCATGGCCAAAGAGATCAAGATGCTCGCCGACAACGGCGCGTACACCGGCAAGTCCCAGGCCATACTCGGCGCGGCTTCGGTGCGTCACGATGCGCTTTACAAATACCCGTGCGCACGAGGCGACTCCACGCTTGTTTACACCAACCTCGTCCCGACCGGCGCCTTCCGCGGTTTCGGTAACCCGTCTGCCGACTGGGCGGTCGAGCAGGCGTGGGATCTGGCAGCCGAAAAACTCGGCATCGATGTCGTCGATCTGCTGCGCATGAACGCGGTCGAGCCCGGAGACGTCTCGCCGCACAACCACAAGATCACCAGTGCCGAGCTGCGACAATGCATCGACAAGGCCGCCGCTGCGATTCAATGGCAGGACAAACGCAAAAACCGCACCGAGAACCGCGGGCTGGGCATGGGGTGCAGTGTGCACGTCAACGGCCGTCGCAGCTTCGGCGACTGGGACGGCAGCTCGGCGATCGTGCGCATCAACGAAGACGGACGGGCCACGATCATCACCGGTGAAGGCGAGATCGGCCAGGGCGCGCTCACCGTATTGCGGCAGATCGCAGCCGAAGAGCTCGGCCTGCCGTACGCGGATGTCGACATCACGCGTCCGGATACCGACCTGCAACCGCACTCGCTGGGCGCACTGGCGAGCCGCGTGACCTACGTCGCGGGCAACGCCGTCAAAGCCGCCGCCAAATCAGCAGCCGGTCAGTTGCTCGCGGCTGCTGCCGAGCAGTTCAAGCGTCCGGCTGACGAGCTTACGATCATCAACGGCGAAATCGGTCCGCGGGGCGGGCCGGAGAGCGAATACAAAACAGTCGCCGCCATCGTACGCGCCAACATCTACAAGCCCGACGGGCAGCCGATCGTCGGCCTCGGCGCGTGGGACAACCCGTCCGAGTTTCCCGACCACAGCCGCTTCGGTAACGAATCGGGCGCTTACAACTTCGCCGCTCAGGCGGTGGAGCTCGAAATCGATCGCGCCACCGGGGAAGTGAAGCTCCTCGAAATCGCCGCCGCGGTCGATTGCGGCACGGTTATCCATCCGGCTGCAGCCGAAGGCCAGGTGCAGGGCGCCGTGACGCAAGGGCTCGGCTACGCCATGGTCGAGTATTTCGACTGGCACAACGGCACACCCACCGATCCCAATTTCATCGATTACCCGATTCCCACTGCCGGGATGCTACCGAAGATGCACGTCATCTTCGCCGACTCGTACGAGCCCAGCGGCCCGTTCGGCGCGAAAGGGCTGGGCGAGATCGGGCTCGATGCGATTCCGGCGGCCATTGCCAACGCCATCGCCGACGCGGTGGATGTGCGCATCACCGAGCTGCCGATCACGGCGGAGAAAATTCACCGCGCGCTCCACCCCGAGCTCTACGCGGACGAGATCGTCACGGCACCGGCGGCGCCGAAAAGCGGGGTATGGAACCGCCTCATGGCGGGCAAGCCGGCGGGTGCGCGGCCTTTCAATCCGCAGTTCGTCCACGCGACGAGCGTCGAACACGCCGTTGCGATGCTGGCCGAAGGCGAAAGCGCGCTCGTTTGCGGCGGCATCTCCCACGCCGTGCGCCGGGAGCGCACCGGTTTCCCGCAGGCCAAGCGGCTCATCGCGATCAATCGCATACCCGAGCTGAACGCCCTCGAGCTCGCAGGCACGCTGATCACCGGGGCGGCGATCAACCATCAGAAACTCTTCGAAGCCGAAGGGGTACGCAAAGGATGGCGCGCAGTCTACGACTCGGTCGATCTGGTCGGCCACACGCGTATCCGCAAAATGATGACGGTCGGCGGAACGGTCGGCCCGCTCATCGGCGGTTTCGATTTCCCCGTGGCCCTGATAGCACTGCGCGGCCGAGCCCTGCTCGCGAGTCCTGCGGGGCGGCGCACCATCACGCTCGAGCAGCTGTTCGAGGAGCGTCTGCGCCCGAACGAGATGCTCGTGCGCGTCGAAGTCGACACGTTGCCGGCGAGGACCGGCTCGAGCTTTCTCAAGCTCATGCCCCGCGGTGTCATCGAGACGCCGACGGTCAACGCCGCCGCTGCGGTCACGCTCGACGATGCGGGACGCTGCGCCAGTGCGCGAGTCGTCGTGGGCTCGGTGAGCTGGAAACCGATCATTCTCGACCTTCCCCAGTGCGCAGGTGAGACGCCGAGCGATGCGTTGTTCAGGGATGCCGTGCAGTCGGTGCGCCACCTTGCCGAGCCGATGGCCAACGTCCGCGGCTCTGCGATGTACAAGCGCAACATGGCCGTCGAGTTTGCGTTTCGCGCGTTGCGGGAGGCCGCGCGCCGGGCGGCTTGAGGCGCATCGATGCCAACGCGACGCAAATCCGTGACGCCGGCTCAGGCGTCCTCTCACAGCAAACCTGGAAATCGAATGTCAGCTTCTGCAACAAAGCGGGCACCGCGTTGCCTGGACATCCACGCCCACCATGTCGGGCAACCGGTCATCGACCGTATCGGCAGCGAAGGCGCGCAGCACGATGTGCGCATCATCACGTCCGAGGACGGCGCGACGCGCGTCAAAGTGGGTCCGCGCGTAACCGGCATGCCGCTACTGCCCGCGCTGGTCGACGACAGCGCGCGATTGAAATGGATGGATGAGGCGAAAGTCGACGTTCAGCTGCTCTCCGGCTGGATGGACCTGGCCGGCTATCACCTGCCGCCGGAAGCCGGCGCGTGGCTCGCCCGCGTGCAGAACGACGCGCTAGCCGAAATCGTCGCCCGCCGCCCCGATCGCTACGCAGCCGCTGCGATGGTCCCGCTGCAGGCGCCTGACGCCGCCGCCACAGAACTGCGACGCGCGGTGCGCGACCTGGGTCATCGCGCCGTGCAGATCGGCGCCCGCGTGGAAGAAGAAGGGCTCGACGCACCGGCTTTCGACGCCTTCTGGAGCGAAGCTGAAAGTCTGAACGTGCCGGTGATCGTGCACCCGGCCGACCTGGCGGTGCCGCCGCGGATGCGCCGCCTTTTTCTTCACATACTCGTCGGCAACCCGAGCGAGACCACCTTCGCTGCGGCCGCACTGCTCCTGGGCGGCATTTTCGATCGTTTTCCAAGGCTGCGCGTGCTGCTGGTCCACGGCGGCGGCTGCGTGCCGTATCAATTCGGGCGCATCGATCGCGGCCGCGTCACGGCGCCGCCGAACGCGCGCGGTGCGGCGAAGCTCGAGCTCGGCCGATACGCGGATAACCTGTACTACGACAGCGTGCTGCACGACGATGAGGCGCTGCGCTACCTGATCACCAGGACCGGCGCCGACCACGTCGCGCTGGGCAGCGATTATCCGTTCCCCCTGCGCGATGTGGACCCGGTCGGCACCCTCGACCGGCAGAAGCTGCGTGCTGCGGATCAGCAGGCGATACGCTGGGATACCGGCGCAGCCCTGCTCGGTTTGAACTAAAACACAGGCTGGACGCCGAACGCTACACGCCCATCCGAGCCGCGGAGCGGCTTGGCGGCGGCGCAGGGTATCGAATCCCTGAGGTCTACCAGCTCGAGGAGGAATGAGAAGTGATGGTTTATCGATCGTTGATGGGCGCGCTCGCGGGCGCCGCTCTGTGCATCACCGCCACCGGTGCATCCGCACAAGGTTATCCGACCGGCCCCGTGCGCGTAGTCGTGCCCTTCCCCGCCGGCGGCGGCAACGACAGCATGGGCCGCATACTCGCACAAAAGCTGACCGATGCATTCGGCAAGCAGTTCATCATCGACAATCGCGGCGGCGCCAACGGCATGGTCGGCAGCGAGCTCGTCTCCAAAGCCCCCAAAGATGGGTACACCTTGCTCGTCAACGGCGCGAACTTCGTGACCACACCCAGCCTCTACAGCAAGCCCACCTATGATCCGATCAAACAGTTCGATCCGATCAGTCTGATCGCATTTGCGCCTAACGTGCTGGTCGTGCATCCGTCGCTGCCTGCGCGCAATGTGAAAGAGCTGATCGCGCTCGCCAAAGCCAAACCCGGCGAAGTCAATTTCGCGGGTTCAGGCAGCGGCAG
>JBKJKJ010000062.1:0-27735 GCA_046597455.1 Burkholderiales bacterium | reverse complement strand
CGGGACAGGCTGCTAAAGCAAAACCGGACAGATTTGCGCAAAATATGATTTCAAAAAGTCTCAAAAGCATGTTGTCGACTTCAATACGGCTGTCCGGTTTTGCATAAGGAGCTTGTCGCATCGCAAGTCCGACAAGCGCCTAGATACGAAGGCGCTCGACGATGCGGCCGTTCTGGACATGTTCAGTGATGATTTCGTCGACATCTTCCCGATCGACGTAGGTGTACCAGACAGCTTCCGGATACACGACGAGGACGGGTCCTTCATCGCAGCGATCGAGGCAGCCGGCGGAATTCACGCGCGTTTTACCGGGGCCCGACAGCTTGAGCTCTTTTACCCGACTCTTGGCGTAATCGCGTATGTCCTGCGCACCGTTGTCGGCACAGCACCGCGCGCCGTTCTCGCGCTGATTGCAGCAGAAGAAAACATGCCGGTGGTAGTAGCTCATGGGGACCCATTATAGACGACGTGCCGTGCTGGCCGCACGCGGCGCGAAATTAAGCCGTGGGGCGCTCCCGTGCGATCGCCGCGATGTAGACCAGCGTCAGAAACGGCCACAGCTCGGACAACGCCCGCACGATCGCCGAAAAGCTGAGCAGATGGGTGGCGCCACCCAGCAGCATGCGCGGCGGCATCGTCTGGTAGGGGTTCTGCGGTGCGATGTTGATGACCGCGACGGCGGCAGCCAGGCTCACGCCGGCCGCGATCCATTGCACTCGCCGCGGGACGTGGGTCAGGCCGTAGAGGATCACCGCGCCGACGAGGACGCCCAGGACGACGCCGGGCGTGAGCCAGGCGAGCGGCGCGACCGCTTTGGTGAAGGTGTAGGCCGCGAATGTTTTCCACGCGAAGCCGACCGCGATTACCGCGGCGACCGCCCGACCGCGCGGCATCGACTCCCGGGTGAGGGCCACCACGAGCAGGCCCACGCCCAGCAGGTTCAGACCGGCCACCGCCGCTTCGGTGGCGATCAGCAATCGGGGCGTGTGGATGAACCACACGGGAAGCTCGAAGGCGTCGCGCAGCTTACCCATGCCGAAAAGCTGCGCGTTCGGGTGCAGCTGCGTGACGAGCCAGATGCACACGAGCACGAGTCCCACGTCGGCACTGAGACCGTAGACGAACCATTGCTGGCGCAGGCGGGCCAGGCGCATGCCCAGCACGTGCGTGGGCGCGAACAGCGGCGCGGCGAGCGCGCCGATCAGGCCGCCGAGGCCGTTGGTCAGCACGTCGACATTCGATGCGACCCGTGTGGGAAGGAACATCTGGATGCTTTCCATCGCAATGCTGGTGAGGAGCGCGAGCCCTGCGGCACTCGACACCGCGCCACGCATGCCGACTCGCCCCATGAACGCGCGCGCCAGGAGAAAACCCAGCGGCACGTACGCGCAGATGTTGACGAGCACGTCTTCGAGCGTGATGTAGCGCGGCCAGGGGGCTGAAAAAAACGCCCGGATCTCCCCGGGCGGCATCCACCACCCGGTGAAAGGCTGCAGGCTGGTGTACGCTATGACCACCAAGTAAGCTAGCGCCAGAATCTGCGCGAGGACACCGCGCGGTACGCGCGGTCGGCTCAGCGGCGATTGTGAATCGGCAATGCGTGAATCGTTCATGCGTGAATCTGACATGCCCAAATCCTACGATATTTTCAACGGTGACGCGGATGGACTGTGTTCGCTACACCAGCTGCGCCTCGAGCATCCCCGCGTAGCCGAGCTCGTGACCGGTGTGAAGCGCGACATTCGCCTGCTCGACCGCGTCGATGCGCAGCGCGGTGACGAGCTCACCGTACTCGACATCTCGATGAAAGCAAATGCGCAGCCGCTCGCGCGAGCGCTCGAACGGGGGGCTAAAGTCCGCTATTTCGATCACCACATGGCGGGAGAGGTTCCGCCGCACGCGAACCTCGAAGCGCATATCGATACGGCACCGGGCATGTGTACGAGCCTCATCGTCGACCGTCTCCTCGACGGGCGCCATCGCATGTGGGCGGTGGTCGCCGCATTCGGCGACAACCTCGTCAGCGCTGCCGTGGGTGCCGCGCAACCGCTTGCGCTCGACCATATCGAGCTCGCGCGGCTGCATGAGCTTGGCGACTGCCTCAACTACAACGCGTATGGCGAGTCGCTGGACGATCTGCACTACCACCCGGCGGACCTCTACGAGACGCTTGCGCCCTATCGCGATCCGCGCCATTTTATTTTCGACGAGCCGGTGTTCGGTGTCCTGCGGGGTGCATACGCGGAAGATCTGTATCGCGCCGGAGAAATCGCGCCTTATCGGGAATCCGACACAGCCTCGGTCTACGTGCTCCCCGACTCCGCATGGAGCCGCCGCGTCAACGGTGTTTTCGGCAACCGCCTTGCGCAGGGCCATCCCTCGCGTGCTCACGCCGTGCTGGTCGCGAAAGCGGGCGGTTACGTCGTGAGCGTTCGAGCCCCCGTCGACCGGCCGAGCGGCGCCTCGGCATTGTGCGAGCAGTTCGAGAGCGGCGGTGGCCGCGAGGGCGCAGCAGGCATCAACTACCTGGCCGAGTCCGAGCTGGATCGTTTCGTGAGTGCTCTCGAGCAGGCTTACACCGCGGTCTGACTGACTGTGGCGCGTGCCGGCTGCACGCTGCCCGCACCGAGCTCGAGCCAGGCGAATGCAATCAGCCACAGCAGCGCGTCGTAGGCGTCGAGCCATGCGCCGCGCCACGCCCAGATCACGACGAGCACGGCGAGGCCGCCATACAGGACCACCGCGACTGATTTGACGGCCGTGCGAAAGCGCGCGACGAACTGCGGGCGCCTGAATTGCGTCTCGAGCATGATCACGACCCCTATCCACAGCACGCTGTTCACCGAATCGAGTGCGTTATCTTCGAGCAGGTAGCGAAGCATCGCCAGGATCACACCGGCGGCGGCGAGAAGGCGCGCGGTGCGCAGCGCCAGGACGGCGTACGCGTGGCGGGGGCGGGCGCCGAGCCGGCTCTCCGCCTCGAAAAGTCCGAGCAGTGTCAGCCAGGCTGCAGCGTCCATGGCCTTGCTGGTCGCGCCGGTGAGCACGAAATAAGCGAGGTCCGCCGCCAGCAGCGCGAACAGGAGCGCCTTCAACACGAGCGGGCGCTTAAGTGGCAGTGGCGTGGTGCGACGCCGGAGTGCGGCCGTACCACTGTGGCAGCAGGGATCCCAGCAACATGCCGGCGATGCTCGCGAGGAATCCGGCAAACTGCGGCGGGAAAAAGCCGTCCGGCTGGAAGAATTCCAGGCCGAGCCAGATCGAGAGGCCCGCGGTCATGGCGAAAGCCGCGCCCTGGCTGGTCGCTCGCTTCCAGTAGAGGCCGAACGCGAGCGGCGTGACTGCGGCGGCCAGTGTGATCTTGTACGCGCCTTCGACCATGCCGTAGATCGTTGCGCCGGAGACGAGCGCGAAAGTGAGGACCGCGCACGCGAAGAGCAGCACGACGATGCGCAGCATGCGCAGAAACTGCCAGTCGCTCAGGGCGGGCATGAGCGGTCTCAGGATGTTCTCTGCGACGGTCACCGAAGGGGCGAGCAGCGTTGCGGCCGAGCACGACAGAATCGCTGAAATCAGGGCGCCGAAGAAGAACACCTGCGCCGCAAAAGGCGCGTGCACGAGGATCAGCCGCGGCAGGATTTGTTGCGAGTCCGTCGTGAGGTAGCGTTCGATAAGCGCGGGATCGAGCAGTGTGGCCGAGTAGGCCAGAAACATCGGCACGAACGCGAAGCAGAAGTACAGCCCGCCCCCGATGATCGATCCGGTGCCGGCGATATCTTCGTTCTTCGCCGCAGCGACGCGCTGGAAAACGTCCTGCTGGGGAATGGACCCCAGCGCCATCGTCGCCCACGCCGCAACGAATGCCACGACATCGCGCGGGGCGAGCTGCGGAAAGAATTCGAGCTTGCCTGCGCGCGCGGCGTGATCGAGGACGGCCTCCGCGCCGCCCACCATGCCGGAGATCACGACGGCGATGTAAATCATCCCGCCCATGATGACGGTCATCTGGAAAAGGTCCGTGAACGCAACCGAAAGCATGCCGCCCGCAAGCGTCCACACGAGCACGATGGCGACCCCGAGGATCATGCCCTGCCACGGCTGGATCGCCCCCTCGGTGAGCACCGAAAACACCAGACCCAGCGCCGTAATTTGCGCTGACACCCAGCCCAGATACGAGACGACGATGCAGATCGAGGCTGCGACCTCAATGTGCCGGTTGTAACGGCCGCGGTAATAATCGCCGATCGTGAGCAGGCCCAGGCGGTAGAGCGGACGCGCGAAGAACAGGCCGACGAGGATGAGGCACATGCTCGATCCGAAAGGATCGGCAACGACGCCGCGCAGGCCTTCGTTGAGGAATTTGGCCGGGATGCCGAGTACGGTTTCCGATCCGAACCAGGTCGCGAAGACGGTCGCCACGATGAAGGGCAGCGGCAGGTGGCGTCCCGCGACAACGAAGTCGGTCGAGTTCTTGACCTTGGTCGCAGCGTATAGGCCGATGCAGATCGAGACGATCAGGTAGAGGGTGACAAACCAGATCAGGTTCGAAGACATGGCTGAAATATCGGGAGTTTCGCGTTCGGAGTGGTGTCCGCTATCGAGCGCTCAGCCGCCGTTACGCAGCAGCAGTGCGACGATCCCGCCGGCAATGATCGAAAGCAGCACGACGATGACTGCGAGCAACCGGTTCGTATGGCGGCGCGCGGATAGCGTGAGGGCGTCTGCCCTCAGGTGCTGTGCGCTCGCGTTGATGCTCATTGCCTGGTGAACGAGCCGCGGCAATTGCGGCAACACCACTGTCCAGGTCGGCACTTCGTTGCGGATGCGGCGCACGAGACCGCGCCAGCCGACCTGCTCGGACATCCAGCGCTCGAGGAAAGGCTTGGCCGTGGTCCACAGGTCGAGGTCCGGGTCGAGCTGGCGGCCCAGCCCTTCCACGTTGAGCAGCGTCTTTTGCAGCAGCACGAGCTGCGGCTGTACTTCGACATTGAAACGGCGCGAGGTCTGGAAGAGCCGCAGCAGCACGCGGCCGAACGAGATGTTCTTGAGCGGTCGGTCGAAGACGGGCTCGCACACCGCGCGGATCGCGGCTTCGAATTCGTCGATTCGCGTATCGGCCGGGGCCCAGCCCGATTCGATGTGCGCGACCGCGACGCGGTGATAATCCCGCTGGAAAAAGCCGAGGAAGTTCTGCGCGAGATAGTGCTTGTCGACCTCGGTCAGCGTGCCCATGATGCCGAAGTCGAGCGCCACGTAACGCCCCTGCGGGGTTACGAGGATGTTGCCGGGGTGCATGTCCGCGTGAAAAAAACCGTCCCGGAAGACCTGCGTGAAAAAAATCTCGACACCCGCGCGCGCCAGGCGTGGAATGTCGACCCCCTGCTCCAGCAAAGCGGGAGTCTGATTGACGGGCGTGCCGTGCATGCGCTCCATGACCATGACGTCCTGGGCGCAGTAATCCCAGTGGATTTCAGGCACGAGCAGCAGCGGCGAGCCTTCGAAATTGCGCCGTAGCTGGCTGGCATTCGCCGCTTCGCGCATGAGGTCGAGCTCGTTCTCGAGATGCTTGGCGAATTCGGCGACGACTGCGTGGGGCCGCAACCGCTTGCCCTCCGCCCAGATCCATTCGACCAGGCTGGCCGCGGCGTACATCAGCGCGAGGTCGTGACCGATCACGCGTGAGATCCCGGGGCGCAGGACTTTGACCGCGACTTCGGTGCCGTCAGGTAGCTCGGCGAGGTGCACTTGCGCGACCGAAGCGCTCGCCGTGGGCACGCGATCGAAGCGACGGAACACGTCGTCTACGGGGCGGCCGTATACGCGCTGAAGCGTGACCAGCACTTCTTCCACCGGAAACGGCGGAACCTGGTCCTGCAGGCGCGCCAGCTCGTCGGCGATGTCGGTGGGCAGCAGGTCGCGGCGCGTCGACAGGAGCTGGCCGAACTTGACGAAGAGGGGGCCCAGCGCTTCGAGGGCCTGGCGCAGCCGCACTGCACGCGGCGTCGTCTGGTTGCGCCAGCGCAGGCAGAGCGCGTCGAGCACGGTGCGCAGCGGCCGCGCGCGGTCGTGGTCGAGCGCGAACTCGTAGAGCCCGAAGCGCATGCTGACCGAAATGATCTTGATCAGCCTGAAGAGGCGCATGCCGGCAGCGAAGAAGCGGGTGGCGCGAGGCGCGAGGCGAGCATCACGGCTGCCCGCAGCTCAAGCGGATTGATCCGGTAGCCGGCGCTGAAGCAGCGCCAGCCGTTTTTCGAGCCGCGCCGTGGCGTCGCGCAAGTCGTCGACTTCGCGGTTAAACGCTTCGATCGCCTGCGCGCTTGCCAGCACGGGTTGCTCGTAGGTGGCGTACTCCGCCACGGCGTGCGCGAGATTGAGTGCGGTGTCGCGGCCCCAGCGGTCGAGTTGCCGCGCCGTTGCAGCCATGCGGTGCGCGGCGACATCGCCGAAGACGCGGCTTAAATCCTCCTCGTAATCCCACGCGATATTGCGGCGGATGAAGTCGATTGCGGCGGCAAGCTCGATGTCGCCGGTGACACGCGCCTCGGCCCACGCGGTGTCATCGCGCGCCGCCATGCGCAGCATCGCTCCCGCGGACACGTCGATCCGCGTGTCGGGCGGTGTTTCGGCGCCGGCGGGTGCGAGCTCGCCGGAGTCCTGCACCCTGAGCTTGAGCGCGAGGGGTGGGCAGCTCAGCAGGGCGCACTTGCCGGCGTGCGGGCGCAGCCTGTCCAGCGCCCAGGTATTGGCTCGGAGCAGTCGATTGACGGCCGGGACGGTCAGCGTGGCTAACATAAAAAAACCCGGGCCGGGGCCCGGGGTTCAGGCTGGTGATACGTTGGGCTCAGGCCTGCTGGATACCGGCCACTTGCCAGCCGGAGCGGCCGTTGAGCGGCTTCTCGAGGTGCCAGATCTCGCTGAAAGGTTGGGGTTCGGCGCCAGCGGCTTCGCGGATGAGGCCCGAGAAACGCGTGCTCACGACGTATTGGCCGTTTTCCTGTGTGACGTCGAGGACTTCACCGTTCAGCGTAATGACGTCAGTCTTCTGCGGCACGTCGCCTGAGGCGCGAATGTCGGCCTCGATTTCCTTCGCAAGATCGGGAGAGAGGAAATCGCGTATCGTGCCCAGGTCTTTACGATCGTGCGCTTCCTGCAGCTTCACGAAGTTCGCTTTTGCGTGCCGTACAAATTCCTCAGCGTCGAAATCCGCGGGCCAGGACGATTGTGCTGGGGTGCCCACGGCGCCAGCAGTCGTTGCCGCGACCGAATGGGGCGCAGCACCGATGGGCGTGTAAGCGGTCACTGACGGCGAGGCTGACGGCTCGGTCCGGCCGTAAGTGCCCGGACCGGCGTTCGGACCGGAATTCGCGCCAGCGTAGCCCAGCGGGGGCTGTGGGTTGCGGGTACCGCGCAGCATGCGCACGAGGAAGATTGCGCCCGCGACGAGCGCGGCGATCAGCAACATGCCCGCCAGTGCGCCACCCAGCCCATTATTCATGAAAAGCGATGCGAGTCCTGCGCCGATCGCGAGCCCGGCGAGCGGTCCGAGCCACTTGCTCATGCCCTGTTTGGCAGGCGCCGCGGCGGGCGCGGCTTGCTGGGGCGGCGTCCTCGGCGTGGCCTGCTGGGGGCTGATTGCTTCTCGCTGCTTGCCGACACTGCGCCCGCCGCCTACGCGCTTGGCGTCAGCGTCCACGGCGACGAGGGTAAGACCGATCAGGGCAATAAAAACGCTAAGCAACTTACGCATGCAAACCTCCTGCTGTGGGAGCGACGAATTGATTATAGCTGGTTGGAGCGCGCGTCAAGGTGAAAACCGCGTGCATTTCAGCCGGCCCTGGATAAGGCTGGCGGCTCGTCCCGAAAGGCGAGGACCCTGCGGTGCTTACCGGCGGTAGTCCGTGAGCTCGCCGATGAGAAAATCGCCGCGTATCCGCAACGGGTATTGCCCGCCGCCGTCGCCCCCGCCGCGCGAGTTGTCGAAGTGCTGCGACTTCGTAAGCGTGCGCACTGCGCGGCGCACTCCCGGCACATACCAGTCGGTTTCCTCGATTTCTTCCTGACTGAGGGAACCTTCGGCGTTGCCAGCGTAAACGAAGCGCTGGATTTTCATCGCATCGAACTCGCCGGCGGGTACGTGGATGCGCTCCCAGCCCAGAACCTTGCCGAGCACGTGCGTGTTGTAGCGCCTGCCTGTCGCGACGTCGGTGGAGTGAACCACGGTGCGCCAGCTTTTGCCCGGCTCGAGCGGATAGACATACGCGGGGTAAGTGGGGTTGTAGCGAAATCGCTGGGTGTTGGTGAGGGGCATTTCGCGTCCGTTCCAGCCCGGCGCGTAGACGTAGGTATCCATGACCAGACCTTCGTGCGTGACCTGAACGACCACCCCCGCGTCGTCAGCGCGGGTCACTTCATAGCGGAACTTGCCTCTGGGCAGCTGGGTGTAGCCGTCGCGAACCGTGTATTCCCAGTAGTCGCCGAGGGTGACGGCGGGCGCTGGCAGCGAGACCGACACGCCCTGCGGCGCGTACGAGGGTGCCGTCGCGCAGCCCATTATTAATTGGCCTGCCAAGATCGTCAGGATTGCGAGCCCTTGAGTCATGGTCGTCAATGCCAGGCGTGGGCGCACCGCGTCATTGCGCCGAATATCTAACGAGCTCGGCGACGAGCCGGTCGCCGCGAACGCGCAAAGGCCGGCCTCTGCTCGCGCGTGAAGTATCGAGGTGACTCGAGCTGCCTTCGCTCATGACGACGTAGCCGATCGACGGGGCATACCAGTCGGTCTGCACGATTTCTTCCTGCAGCTTGAAGAAATCCTGATTGCCGGCATACACGGCGCGAGTAACCTCTAACGCATCGAATTCGCCCGCCGGCACCGTGATGCGGCGCCAGCCGCCTACTCGAGCGTGGACATGCACGCTATAGGTTCGTCCGGTGGCGACATCCGTGGCCCTCACGACGCGCCGCCAGCCCTTGCCGGGATAGAGCGGAAACTCGAATGCGGGAAAAGCGGGATCGAACCGGAATCGCTGGAGATTCGTAAGCGGAAGTTCGATTCCGTTCCATCCGGGTGCGTAGAAGTCGGTGTCGACGCGCTCACCGTCGCGCAGGGTGTCGACGACGATCCGGCTGCCATCCGTCTGCGTGACCGCATAGCGCACCGGGCGCCGGGCAAAGCCGGTATAGCCGTCGCGCACCGCGTACTCCCAGAATTGACCGGTCTTGATGACCGGCGCGGACACCGCAGTCACGCCGGACGGCGGCGTCAGTTCCGGTGCGGTCGCGCAGCTGACCATAACGCTGCACGCCAGTGCGCAAAGCGCAGTCGCGAGCCTCGATCGTGCGGTGAGTCCGGTGCGGTTCACGCTTTACCTCTCACGCCTCAAAAGCTGTGCAGGTGTCAGTACTTAACACCCCGATGCAGGGCGATTATTCCCGCGCTGAGGTTGAAATAATCGACTTTGTCGAAACCCGCCTCCAGCATCATGGTTTTGAGGGTCTCTTGGTCCGGATGCATGCGGATCGATTCGGCAAGATAACGATAGCTTTCGCCATCGCCCGCAACCGCCTGCCCGAGGCGCGGCAGGACCTGGAAAGAGTAGGCGTCATATAACGGGGCGAGCGGTTTCCAGACGCGCGAGAACTCGAGCACCAGGAGCCGCCCGCCGGGGCGCAGCACGCGCAGCATTTCGGCGAGCGCAAGCGCCTTGTGCGTCATGTTGCGCAGGCCGAAAGCGACCGTGACGCAATCGAACATGTCACTGCCGAAAGGCAGGCGCTCGGCGTCGCACTGAGCCACGGGAAGCACGAGGCCTTCGTCCATCAGACGGTCGCGTCCGACACCGAGCATCGAACCGTTGACGTCGGTCAATACGACCATTCCGGTGTCCCCGACGCGTTTCGCGAACTGCCGCGCGAGGTCGCCGGTGCCGCCGGCGACATCGAGCACGCGATCGCCTCGTCTGACGCTGCTTTGCTCGATCGCAAATCGCTTCCAGACCCGATGCAGTCCGAGCGACATGAGGTCGTTCATGACGTCATAGCGCCGCGCGACCGAATCGAACACGCCGGCCACCCGGCGGGCCTTGTCGTCTTCAGGTACTTCCTGAAACCCGAAATCCGTCTTCTTCACTTGCTCGCCTCTCTGAGCGCGCCCGCTTCCTTCAGGCGGTTGAGGTATTGCTGCCACATCGGCTGGTAGCGCTCGCCGTAGTCGTACAGCAGATCCCAGGAGTAGATGCCGGTATCGTGCCCGTCCGAGAATTTGAGCTGTATCGCGTAATTGCCCACCGGCTCGATCGCAGCGATCTTCACGTCTTTCTTGCCGATCTGCAGCACCTCCTGGCCGGGACCGTGGCCGCGTACTTCGGCCGAGGGCGAGTGCACGCGCAGGAACTCGGACGGCAGGCGAAAGGTCTTGCCGTCGGCGAAAGCGATTTCAAGGAGCTGCGATTTCTGGTGCAGCGTGATCTCGGTCGGTGCAGGCGCGGGCATGGGCGTTTGAGGGCTGATTGAGGTGAAGGTCGAAAGCTGGCGATGATATCCCGGGCCGCGGCCAGGCGTGGTGTGCGTCAGTCGAGTGCGGCTGCCAGCGCGGTGGCGAGCGCGGCGGTGCTCACGTCGAGCGGTTGTGCTGCGGGTTCGCGCTGGGCGCTGGCCCAGATCGGCTGGGGGAAGTGCGGATCGTCGGCAAAGCGCGGAATCACGTGCCAGTGCAGGTGGGGGACGAGATTACCGAGGCTTGCCAGATTGATCTTCGCCGGTTCGAGTTGTTCACGCAGAACCGATTCCACTGCAAATACGACTTCCATGAAGGAAACACGCTCATCCTCGGACAGGTCGGTCATTTCCTTGACGTGCGTCTCCCAGATAACCCGACAGAATCCCGGGTAGCCCGGCTCGCTCACGTGTACCACCCGGCAGCGCTCCCCCTGCCAGAGCAGTTCTCCGCCGATGCGATCGCAAAGTTCGCATTTCATGAGGTTCAGCGCTCCTTGCCGAATGTCCAGCGCGCGGCCGAGCGCGCCAGCGTGACGCCGCGATCGACGGCTCTGCGGCGCCAGTCGACGGCCGCCGGGCATAGCGCTTCACGCAGGCGCAGCTTGGCCGGGTGGACTATGCCGCCGTCGCCGTAGAAATGCCAGCGGTTTTCCTCGCGCAATGCGTGCAGCACTTTGAGCGGCGGGTAGGTGCCGATCTCCTGCAGGACGAAATCGATACGGGCGCGGGGAAGCACCTGCGGCAAAGCGGCGCCGTAGCTTCCGCGCACGGTGTACGCGACTGAAGGCTGAGCCGGGTCGATGAGTTGTCGGCCGAGTGCGCCGCCAAGTGCCGAGGGCGCCGTCACCGAAACGTGGGGCTCGAGCACCACGGTGTCGGTGCCGCGCCGACCGAGGCCGGTGTGCAGGTCGAGCGCGAACACGTAGGCGGCGTAAGCGACGTGCTGCTGCAGCCACTCGCAGTAGAGCCGCGGTCCGGGCTGCAACTCGCGCCCGCCGAAGAAAAGACCGTGATCGTATTCGTATTGCCCTTCAGCGATGGCCTGCTTGACGCGGTGAAAGCCGTGACGCACTGCAATGGCTGCCGCGCGCACCGGAAACCCGTCGCGGGTGGGAGGCGACTTCGGATTGAGCAGCGGATCGAGCGTGTGATAGAGCGCCGGCGCCCCCGAGCCGTTGGCGCCATCGAGGAGAAAGTTTCGATTCAGATCGACATTGTTCTCGTTCGTGCGTCTCAGCCACGCCATGCCGTACGGATTGAGTACGTGAACCAGAATCAACGCCTCGTCCGGACCGGGCGCGGGCGGGGAATCGAGCAGCGCGAGTTGCACCGCGGAGCCGGTGTACGCCTCGACGCCGTGCAGGCCGGTCGTGTGCAGCAGAACCTGGCGTGGCCGCGGCGCGCCGAGCCATGCGATATCGATGGCGAGGGCTACACCGCGGGGCCCGGCGGCGGGAAGCGCGATCGCGTGCAACGCCGCGCCGGCGGCGGCGGCCCCTTCGCGAAACCGCGCACGGGCGGTTTCGTAATCGGGTGAGAAGTACCGCTCGGAATTCAGGCGGAGCGCTCCCGTTTACAGCAGCACGCGCTCGATCCCGCCCTGATTGGCTTTCGCAACATAGTCGGCCATCCAGTTCTCTCCGAGCAGGTGCTTGGCCATCTCGACGACGATGTAATCCGCCTGGGTCCCCGAGTCCTCGTCGAAACGCGAGAGACCCTGCAGGCACGAAGGGCATGAGGTGAGCACTTTAACCTCGCCTTTGAACCCGTCGGCGCGCAACGCGTCGGCGCCGAGCTTCATCTGGAATTCCTTGCGGAAGCGCACCTGAGTCGAAATGTCAGGCCGTGACACGGCGAGCGTTCCGGATTCGCCGCAGCAGCGATCGTTCAAAGGCACATCCGTGTTCATGAGCGCGTTCACGACTTTCAGCGGCTGGTAGGTCTTCATCGGCGAGTGACACGGGTCGTGGTACATGTAACGCACGCCATCGACGCCTTCGAGCTTGACGCCTTTTTCGAGCAGATACTCGTGGATGTCGAGAAGCCGGCAGCCCGGGAAAATCTTGTCGAATTCGTAGTCCTGGAGCTGATCCATGCACGTGCCGCACGACACGATCACGGTCTTGATGTCGAGGTACGCGAGCGTATGGGCAACACGGTGGAACAGTACGCGGTTTCCCGTGACGATCGCCTGCCCTTTGTTTTGCTCGCCGGCGGCCGTCTGGGGATAGCCGCAGCACAGATAGCCGGGCGGCAGCACGGTGTGCACGCCGAGGTTGTACAGCATCGCCTGGGTTGCAAGCCCGACCTGGCCGAAAAGGCGCTCCGAGCCGCAGCCCGGAAAATAGAAGACCGCGTCCGCATCGTCGCCCGCTTTCAGGGGATCGCGAATGATCGGCACCATGCGCGGGTCTTCGATATCGAGCAGGGCGCGCGAGCTTTTCTTCGGCAGGTTGCCGGGCATGGGCTTGTTGATGAAGTGGATCACCTGCTGTCGAACCGGCGGCTTGCCGACGGTGGACGGCGGCAGCCGCGTCTGCTTTTGCGCGAGGCCGAGCGCTTTGACTGCGCGGTACGCCAGGCGCTGTGCCTTGTAACCGGCCTTTATCATGACCGTGCGTAGCGCATTGACGGTCGTCGGATCGGTGGCGTTCAGGAACAGCATGGAAGCGAACGTGCCGATGTTCGGCCGCCGCTTCTTGTTACGCCGCAGGAAATTGCGCATCGCCACCGATACGTCGCCGAAATCGATGTCGACAGGACACGGGTTCAGGCACTTGTGACACACCGTGCAATGGTCGGCCACGTCGCCGTATTCGTCGAAATGCTTGAGCGAAATCCCGCGGCGGGTCTGTTCCTCGTAGAGAAACGCCTCGGTCAGCAGGCTCGTCGCGAGGATTTTGTTGCGCGGGCTGTACAGCAGGTTGGCGCGCGGGACGTGGGTGGCGCACACCGGTTTGCATTTACCGCAGCGCAGGCAATCCTTGATCATGCCGGCGACGCGGCCGATTTCGGATTGCTCGAGGATCAGGCTTTCTGCGCCGATCAATGAAAAGCTGGGCGTGTATGCGTTGCGCAAGTCAGCGCCCGGCAGGAGCTTGCCGTTGTTGAAGCGACCTTCCGGGTCGACGCGCTGTTTGTATTCGACGAAGTCCTGGATCTGCTGCGGGTCGAGGAATTCGAGCTTGGTCAGCCCGATGCCGTGCTCGCCCGAGACCACGCCGTTCAGCGATACCGCAAGACGCATGATGCGCGAGACCGCTTCCGCGGCTTCCTGCAGCATGTCGTAGTCGTCCGAATTGACGGGAATGTTGGTGTGCACATTGCCGTCGCCCGCATGCATGTGCAGCGCGACGAACACGCGGCTGCGCAGCACCGACTTGTGAGTGGCAGTGATGGCGCCCAGGATTCGGGTGAAAGGCCTGCCGTCGAAAATGTCGCACAGCTGTGCGCACAGCTCGGCTTTCCACGACACGCGAATCACGTGCTCCTGGAGCAGTGGGAAGAGCGTCCCCTGCGGCTGCGCTTGCAACGCCTGTGTGACGGCGGCGCGGTATGCGCTCGGCGCACCGGGTTCGATAGCGGCAAGCGGCGAGTCGATGTTGTCGAGCAGCCAACGCCAGCTTTCGCGCGTGGCGACGAGCAGTGCCGTAGCGCGCTCGACACGGTCACCGAGCAGTTCGGCGCCCGTTCCCGCGGTCTCGTCCCGGTTTTCCAGTGGCAGGTCACCGTGCAGCAGTGCTTCGAGGGCGTCGGTCAGCTTGAGCTTGTTGCGGATCGAAAGCTCGATGTTGATGTGCTCGATGCCGTCCGAGTAGTGGCCCAGACCTTCGAGCGGGATGACGACGTCTTCGTTGATCTTGAACGCATTGGTGTGCTTGGAGATCGCTGCAGTGCGCGCGCGGTCGAGCCAGAATTTGCGGCGCATGTCGGGCGTGGTGGCGATGAATCCTTCCGCGTGGCGCGCGTTGGCCATGCGCACGACGTGCGAAGCGGCCGCGGCCACTGCGTTTTCGTCTTCGCCGACGATGTCGCCGATCAGGATCATTTTCGGGCGGCCGGGGCGGCGCGCCTTGGTCGCATAACCGACTGCTTTGACGTAGCGCTCGTCGAGGTGTTCGAGCCCGGCGAGCTGGGCACCCCCGGGTTTGCCGTCGAGGTAGCGCCTGATTTCCACGATCGACGGCACCGCTTCGCTCACCGAGCCGAAGAATTCGAGGCACACCGTGCGCACCGCGGGCGGCATCCGGTGCAGGACGAATGTCGCCTGCGTGATGATGCCGTCGCAACCCTCTTTTTGAATGCCGGGCAGGCCACCCAGCGCCTTATCGGTGACGTCCTTGCCGAGGCCAGCTTTGCGGAACCGGCTGCCCGGGATCTCGAGTATCTCGGGCTCGCCGTAAGGTGTCTTGCCGTTGTTTTCGAAACGCGTCAGGCGAAATCGCGCGACCGGGACGTCGTGAATCTTGCCCATGTTGTGATCGACGCGCTCGACCAATAGCCAGCGTGCGTCGGGCATGACCATTTTCCACGACGCGAGATTGTCGAGCGCCGTGCCCCACAGCACGGCTTTCTTACCGCCGGCGTTCATCGCGACATTGCCGCCAATGCACGAAGCATCGGCAGACGTAGGATCGCACGCGAATACCAGCCCGGCGCCCTCGGCGACTTCCATTGCCCGGCGCGTGACCACGCCGGCCCCGCAGCGCACGACCGGCACCGCGCGGTTCAACCCGGGGAGTACGACTTCCTCGATCGCGTTCAATCTTTCGAGCTTCTCGGTGTTGATGACCGCCGACAGACGCGTCAGCGGAATTGCACCGCCGGTGTAACCGGTGCCGCCCCCGCGCGGAATGATGGTGAGCCCCAGGTCGATGCACGCCTGAACGATCGGCCCCACTTCGTCTTCAGTGTCGGGATTGATGACGACGAACGGGTATTCGACGCGCCAGTCGGTGGCGTCGGTTACGTGGGACACGCGCGCGAGCCCGTCGAACTGCACATTGTCGTTGCGCGTGACACCCGCCAGTCGCCCCGTCACCCGTTTGCGCAAATCGTAGGTCTCGCGGAACTGGGCTTCGAATCGGCCGATGGCGTCGGCTGCGGCAGCCAGCAGCGTGGTAACTCGCGCATCGGTGCGCTTGCGGCGGCGCACTTCGATCGCGGCGACCCGCTCACGCATTTCGGCGATCAGTGCGGCGCGGCGTTTCGGGTAAGCAATCAGCTCGTCTTCGATATACGGGTTGCGCGAGACGACCCAGATGTCGCCGAGCACTTCATACAGCATCTTGGCCGAGCGGCCGGTGCGGCGCTCGCCGCGCAAGGCGTTGAGTGCATCCCAGGCGGCTTCGCCGAGGAAGCGCAGGACGATCTCGCGGTCCGAGAACGACGTGTAGTTATAGGGAATTTCGCGCAGGCGGGCGGTCATGGGAAGGGCGGCGAGGCCGGAAGAAAGGTTGTTGCAGGATTGCTGCGGGCTTTGCTACGCATATGGTAATGGCGAGGTGGCCTCGCGTAAACCTTGAAACATAAAGGGTTTTTGTCCGTGGTGCGGGGCATTCTGGAGCACCAAAGCAAACGCAGTGCCGGGACGCAACGTGAGGCGAAGGGCGTGTTACATCACGATCCGGGCAATGAGCGCATAGCGCATGAGTTTTCCGAGCGCCATGAAGAGCACCGTGAGGCCGATATTCATGCGCAGCCAGCCGGCCGCAACGCACAGCGGGTCGCCCAGGATGGGAACCCAGGCCAGCAGCAGGGCCGGGCTGCCGTATCGCTGCAGCATGGCGAGGCCTTTCATCGGCTGGGTCCGTGGAATCAGGCGGCCGATGCCATACGACGTGAGGCCGCCGAGGGTGTTTCCCACAGTCGCGATGGCGAGTGCGGTCCACGCTTGCGCGGGGTGCAGTTTGAGCACCCCATAAAGCACGACTTCCGAGCCGCCGGGCAGCAGCGTGGCGGCGAGAAAACTGCTGGTAAACAATGCCCAGAGACTGGTGCTGGCATCCATCGGTGAGGGGAGGTCTTTCGTATGCGCGTGTTAAACTCACGCTCTTCCTGGAGCGAAGTGCCGGGCGCGCGGCGTATCCAATGAGTCGCGTGTCCAATGAGTGATATCCAATGATGATGCAAGCGCCGCTGATCACCGAAGACTACCGCAGGATGCAGGCGGAATTGCATCGCAACCCCGAGTACGGCGTGGCGTCTGTCGAGTACGCGCCGATGGTGGCAGAGGTGATGCAGGCGGTCGGCACGCGCGAGCTCCTGGACTACGGGGCCGGTAAAGGTCGACTGGGGATGACGCTCAACGAGATGTTCGAGGAGAAATTCACGATACATCACTACGAGCCGGCGATGCCGCAGTGGTCGCAGCCGCCGCAGCCGTGCAGATTCGTTGCCTGCATCGATGTGCTCGAGCACATCGAACCGGACCTCATCGACAATGTGCTCGACGATTTGAAACGCGTCACGGAAGGCGTCGGTTTCTTCAGCGTCGACACCCACCCCGCGAAGAAAGTGCTGGCCGATGGTCGCAACGCGCACCTGATCCAGCAGCCGCCCTCGTGGTGGCTCCCGAAGTTCATGGAACGTTTCGAGCTTGCCCGTTTCAACCGCATGCCCAACGGTTTTTGCATCGTGGTCGAGCGCAAGGCCGCGTAGTCCCCGCACATTTTTCCGTTCGCTTTCTCCCATTCAAGCCGCAGCACGATCAGAGGAGCATCATGAGCTACGCAATCGAGTTTCCCGGCCCCACCACCCTGCCCGTTGCCGAAAGCAATCAGGCATTCCCTGTTGGCCGCATCTACTGTGTGGGCCGCAATTACGCCGAGCACGCGCGCGAAATGGGGCACGACCCTGACCGCGAGCCGCCGTTTTTCTTCATGAAACCGGCAGACGCCATCGTCGCCAGCGGCTCGACGGTTCCGTATCCGCAGATGACGAAGGACCTCCACCACGAGATCGAGATGATCGTGGCGATCGGTAAAGGCGGCGCCGATATCCCGGTCGACAAAGCGCTGGATCACGTATTCGGTTACGGCGTCGGGCTCGACATGACCCGCCGCGATTTGCAGGGCGAAGCGAAGAAAATGGGCCGGCCCTGGGAAATGGGCAAGGCTTTCGACAATTCAGCGCCATGCACGCCGTTGAAGACGGTGGCGATGGTCGGGCATCCGGGCAAAGGCGCGATCTGGCTCAAGGTCAATGGCAAGGTCACGCAGAAAGGCGACCTCGCCGAAATGATCTGGAACGTTCCCGAGACGATTTCGTATCTGTCCAAGCTCGTCACGCTGCGCGCAGGCGACATCATCATGTCGGGAACCCCCGCAGGCGTGGGCCCGGTTCAGGCCGGTGACAAGCTCGAAGGCCATGTCGAAGGTGTCGGCGATCTGACTGTCAGCTACAAGAAGTAGCGCGGTACGCCTTCGGGTCCCTCATTCGATTGGAAGTACGGCGCGTCCCCATAGCAGGCAAACGCAGCACAGGCGAGGTTGCGCCCCGACGGAGAAAGTCATGCAGAAACGCACGCTCGGTAAGGCTGGTCCTGAAGTTTCCGCACTCGGTCTGGGCTGTATGGGTATGTCGATCAGCTACGGCGAGCCGGATGACGACGAGTCGATCGCCACGATCCATCGCGCGCTCGATCTCGGTGTCGACCTGCTCGTCACCTCCGACGCGTATGGCAACGGCGTCAACGAGGAATTGATCGCGCGCGCCATCAAGGGGCGCCGGTCCCGCTTCACGCTTGCCACGAAGTTCGGCAATCTCGGCCTCGCGGGAGGCGCCGGGGCGGGCGCGCCGGCACTTTCCGGCGGCGATCCCAAATACGTTCCACAGGCGTGCGACAAAAGTCTCAAACGCCTCGGGGTCGACCATATCGACATCTACGGACTGCATCGCGTCGATGCGGGCGTTCCCATCGAAGACACGGTCGGTGCGATGTCGCGCCTCGTCGAGCAGGGAAAAGTGCGGTTTCTCGCGCTTTCCGAAGCCGGTCCCCAGACGATCGCCCGTGCGCATAAAGTGCACCCCATTACTGCCCTGGAGACCGAATACTCGCTGTGGAGCCGCGACGTCGAAAAAGAGGTGTTGCCGACCTGCCGCGAGCTCGGAATCGGTTTCATGGCGTATGCACCGCTCGGCCGCGGCTTTCTCACCGCGACGATCAAGACGCTCGACGCGCTGATCCCCAAGGACCGGCGCCGCGATCACCCGCGCTTCGATGCGGCGAACCTGGAGCGCAATCGCGCGTTGCTGGCGCCGCTGGAAGCGATCGCAGCGGCAAAGCGCGGCACGCCCGCGCAAGTGGCGCTTGCGTGGCTGCTCGCGCAGGGCCCCGATGTCGTTCCGATACCGGGCACAAAGCGGCGCAAGTATCTCGACGAGAACTGCGACGCAGGCCGTATCGAGCTCACCGCGGAAGATATCGCCACCCTGTCGGACGCATTCGAGGTCGATGTCGCAGCCGGTACGCGTTATCCCGAAAAGCAGTTAAAGGCGCTGGGGATCTGATCGGCGCGGGCTCTTCCACCTTACTACCAGGGCCGCTCGCCTGACGCCGCGCGCTCGGCCATTTCCTGCTGGAATTCGGGCGGGCCGAACGCCGCAAATTCCTGCTGATTGGTGAACTTGCCGTTTTCGACCGCCTGCTCGGAATAGAGCAGCGCGCGCTGGTGAGTCTGCGCAAATTCCATCAGGTATTTCAGCGAGCGCGGCGGTATCCGTCGTCCGACGGGCACGGCGACATCGACCGGCATGCCACGCCATTGCGTCTGATCGAACAGCACGATCACCTTCGCGTTGTTCGGCTTCATCCACTCGGGCAAAGGGCTGCCTTCCATTCGCCAGCCGCAGACGAAGTGCACGCACGGGTCGACCGGCCGGTTTGCATAATCATTGCATCCGGAACCGGTGCTGTGCGGACACGGGCGGCCCGGGTGAACGGGCACACCATTGACGCGGATCTGCAGCCAGCCGTCGCAGCATCCGGTGCACGGCTGGCAGGTGCGCGTAGGGGCAGGTTTGGCCAACAGAGTTTCCCAGGTCGGACGTTAGCGCTGCGGGGTTTGCAGCCCCATATCAGCGAACGGCGCAGACGATAGCAGATTCAGGCGGGATTGGCGTGTGCGCCGGGCGCGTAGTTCAGCTCGAGATCGCTTTTGAGCGCCGAGAGCGCCGCTCGCCAGTCGCCTTGCAGCGATTGCCGATACAGTTGGAAACCCGGGAACCATGGCGTCGAGCGCCCCGATTGTCGCCAGCGCCACTCGGCAGGCGCCGGCACGAGTACGCGAGCGGTCTTTCCGACGGCGGCTCGCAGATGCACGTTCGTGTTGCTGACCGCGACGTAATCGTCGAGCAGCGAAAGCAGGGCGAGCATGCTCTCCAGGTCTTCATTCAGATCGGTGAAGTCATGAGCGGGTCGTCCCAGCGCCTGCGAAAGCGCATCGAGCTCGCCAGTACCGGGCTTACGCTGCAGCGCGATGATGGTCCCGCCCACCTTGGCCATGGCATGCGCGATCGAAGTCAGGCCTATCGATTTGAAAAGCAGCCACGTCACCGCGTTCTGTTCTTCAGGCGCGGTCCCCGCACGCCACGTGACGCCGATATACGGCGGCGGGCCCAGCTTCGCCAGTCGCGCTCGCAGGGATCCGACCCGTGACTCGAGCGGGTGCAAGTCCAGGCTTTTCGGCACCGGCGGCCAGTATATCGACGCGTACACGTTCAGCTCGGGCAGGCTGGTCGTGGGTGGCCCGTCCGCAAAATCGAGCGGACTCGAGACCGACTCGCCCAGCGCGTGCGGTAAATCACCGACCAGGATGTTGGCATCGGCAGGGGGCAGCGGCGCCATTTCTTCGACTTGCGCATGGATGCAGGGCGCACGAGCGAGCAGGCCGGCGATCTTGTCGCTCGATCGATAGGTGATGCGGGCGCCGCGCGCCGCGAGCACCGGCGCATAGCGAAGAAAAAAAAGCTCGTCGCCCAGCCCCTGCTCGCGCAGGACGCAGATGTGCTTGCCGCTCAAGTCCTGGGGGAGTGATCGCGCGAGGTCGAGCGCGGGATACTTTTCACGAAAGCGGAGCGCAGCCGGTCGCACGCCGTACTCGATCCACCCGTCCTGGAGATGCCCGTGCGCAAGCAGCTCGATGCCGAGAAGCTGACGGGGCGCGTCCGATTCGGGGCTTAGCGCGAGCGAGCGGGTCAACCAGCGCAACCCGGCTGCGAAATCGCCGACTTCCATCAAGGTCGCGCCGTAGTTCTCCACCGTTTTGGGGTCATCCGGCGCGAGGCGGGCGGCGTGGGCGTGGCAGGCTCGCGCTTCGAGTAGTCGCCCCTGGTGGCCGACGGCGGCGCCCAGTATGGTGTAGCCCGTAGGTGCGTGGGGTGCGCGCTCGACGACCTCGCGGCAGACCCTTTCGGCCTCTTCGAAGCGTCCGAGATCCATGACCACGGACGCGAGGTTGTAGCGCGCGAGCAGATGATCCGGTGCCACCGACAGGCATTCGCGATACTGCGCTTCGGCTTCATCGAATCGCAGCGTGGACTGAAAGACACTGCCCAGGCTGTTGATGGCATCCGCGTAGCCGGGATCGAGCGCGATGGCTTTGCGGTAGGCGGCGATGGATTCCGCGGGTTCTTTCAGGTCGCGCAGGGCATTGCCGAGGTTGAACCAGACCGGTGCGGCATCGGGAAAACGCGAAGCCAGTCGTTTCAGAAGCGCTGCGGCGTCGGCCAGCTTGCCGGCCATCGCGAGGGCAGTGCCGAGTCCGAGTTGGAAATGCAGTTCCTGCGGCGCGATGCGCGATGCCTTGCGAAACGTCTCGGCCGCTTCGGCGTAGCGATCGAGTGCCAGATAAGCCTGCGCGAGGTTCGCGAGCACCATTGGGTTATCGCGCTGCCTGCGTGCTGCACGCTCGAGGTTGGAGACGGCTGCGGGTGCGTTCCCGAGTTGCAGAAGGCCGGTGCCAAGGAGGTTCAGCGCATCCGGATCGTCTGGCGCGATGTCCAGCGCTTGGCGGTACGCGCCGACAGCCCGCTCGATGTCGCCCTCCCGATGCGCCGCGAGGCCCGACTCGAGCCAGCGCCTAAGTTGCATGAGATCTGGCATCTAACCCATTGATTCAGAGCTAATTAAGGGTAAAGCGTGATGGTGTTGCGGGAACGCAACAAGGATAGCAGATTTGGGCGCCAGGAGGAGCCGCCGGCATGCGCGCCATTATCGCCGTACGAGTGTACGCGGCCATTCGAACGCCGGTTTGAAGGCTGTTGCGCAAATGCAACAGCTCGCCGAAATATTGCTCGAAAAGCAATAAATCTGTTGAGTGGACCCGGGAGCGCTGTGCATACTTCGAACAACTTCCGGTTCAGGGGGAGTGACGGGCGCACTGAGGGACAACCCGGCGCTTGGGACCAAAACATCACAGGAGATTTAAATGCAAAAGAAACTGTTGGCCGTAGCGGTCGCAGGCGCTCTGGGAGCCCCGGCACTGGCGATGGCGCAGACCAGCACCGTGCAGATTTTCGGCACCGCGTATATCGAATACTCGTATGCCGATCAAGGCAAATTCGGCACTGCGCCCTTCAACGACCGTAACAGGGTCGACTTCCTGCAAAGCCCGGGCAGCGAAATCGGCTTCAAAGGCGAAGAAAAACTCGGCGGCGGCCTGTCGGCGTGGTTCCAGTGCGCCAGCACCGCGGACATCCGCGGCCAAGGGCCGGAAGGCTTCTGCTCGCGTAACAGCGCGCTCGGTCTCAAAGGCGGTTTCGGTAACGTATTCATCGGTCGCTGGGACACCCCGTTCAAGCGCACGATCAGCCCGACCAACGTCGGCGGCAACGACACCGGAATCTGGGGCACCGCGTTCCTGCTGACCGGCGGCTCGACCAGCACGCTCGATGCGAGCGCGCGTTCCACGTTCAAGCGTCGTCAGTCCAACTCCATCAACTACGACAGCCCGAACTTCGGCGGCTTCCAGGTGATGGCGGCTTACAGCGCAGTCAACGGCGCGACGGCTACCACCGGCGGCGTGACCAATGCCAAGGCGCGTGTCATTTCTCTCGGTGGTCAGTACAGCGCAGGCCCGTTGTTCGTTTCGGCAGCATACGAGCGTCACAATAAGTTCGGCGCCGGTGGTGCACCCGCAGCGACGGGCGGCAACACGGACGATCGCGGCTGGCACGTCGGCGCGGCTTACACCATGGGTCCGGTGCGCTTCGGTGGTCAGTACACCGAGCAGAAATTCGAAGCGGCCGCTGGCGCCGATGCGAAATACCGTGCATGGCACGCTGGTGTGGACTGGACGATCGTCGGCCCGCACGGTTTGCGTGCCGCGTACACCCAGGCTCGTGATGCGAAAGGCAACTACGCGACGACAGGCCTGCCGACCGGTACCAACACCGGTTTCACCGGCACGTATCGTCCGTCGCCTTGCTACGGTCCGGTCGGTGGACCGTCGGTGTGTAACGACACCGGCGCGAAGCTGTATCAGATCCGCTACGTCTACACGTTCTCGAAGCGTACCGAGTTCAACTTCGGTTACGTGCGTCTGAAGAACGATCGGAACGCTGCATACGCGCTGGGTGGCCTGTCCTCCCCAGCCAATGGCGAGAAGTCGAGCGCCTTTGCAATGAGCATGCGTCACACGTTCTAAGTCCCCCGGGACTTGGGTTGAAACGGGCGCTTCGGCGCCCGTTTTTTTTCGGCAGCGCGATGTGAACCGCGGCGTCCGACGATTTATCGTCATGGCGTCGATTGGTTTTTCTCCTCACTGCAACCCAGAGGCGGCCTGCCGTCTGCTACTTTGCGATACTGAGGTAAAGCGCTTCCAAGTCGCGGGTGAAGTGCGTGGAGTCGAAAAGAGGTGCGGTGTCCCGTGCGGCGACCAGCCGCTGGCGAACGTCCGCCATGTAAGCGGCATCGGTGGCGAGCCGATGAGCCAGCGCTTCGTATTCGTCGAGCGTATGCGTGATGAGATCAGGCAAACCACAGTTCGACAGAATGCTGGCGGAAACGCGAGCCGTAAACGCCTCTCCGCACAAGCCGACCAGCGGACATCCCATCCACAGACTGTCGCTTGCCGTGGTGTGGGACGTGTAGGGAAACGTGTCGAGCGACAGATCGGCGACGCGATAGCGCGCGAGATGTTGGGCGAAAGGTAGCCGCGGGCTGAACACGATGCGCTCTGGGGCGACGCCGTGCGCGTGGGCATGTGCTATGAGATTCGCGCGTGCCCAGCGATTGTCTTCGGGCAGCCAGAGCACGCTCCCGGGGACCCTTGTGAGCAGGCTCATCCAGCGCGAAAAAATATCCGGCGTGATTTTCACGGCCTGGTTGAAGCAGCAGAACACGAACGCATTTTCCGGCAGGCCGTATTCGGTGCGGGTGAGCGGCTCGATGACCGGACGCTTGCGATCGTTGGCCTGATAACAATGCGGCATGCGAAGAATGCGTTCCGAGTAATTCGCCTCTGCCCCGACCGGGATGACGTATTCATCTGCAATGATGTAGTCGATGAATTCGGCACCGCTGGTTCCGGGATAGCCGAGCCAGGTGACCTGCACCGGGCATGGGCGCTGCGCCATGATCGTAAGCCGGTCGCCGACCGTATAGCCTTTGAGATCCACCAGCACATCGAGCCTGTCTTCACGCATGCGCCGGAGCAGGACGTCGTCAGGGTCCCGGGCAACGTCGACGAAATGCTCGATCGCCTCATGCATCCGAGCCCGCATCGGGCTGCCGTCGTCAGGCCCATACGAATAAGCGTAAATCTCGAAGCGATCACGATCGTGTTGCTCCAGTACATCGGCAAGCAGATACGCGGCCGCGTGCTCCTGGAAGTCTGAAGAGAAGTAGCCGACTCGCAGTCGACGATCGGCGTGTCCTGCTCCTGACCGCGTGAAGGCGACAGGCGCTGGCGTCACGCCGAATCGTTCTGCTGCCCAGCGCTTGGTATAGGCGAGCTGCTGAGCCGCGCTCGTGTCCTCGCACAAGAGGTTGAACGGACTGCCGAGGTCAGCCCCGCTCTCCAGCTCGGGTGCCATGCGCGCCCAAGCCGCCTGCCAGCGCGGCCAATCGCCAAGACGGTGCAGCAGGTGGACGAGCATGCCGAGCAGGATGCTGGAGCCGGTGACCTGGTATCCGGTGTCCAGAATCGCGACGGCCTGGTCGAGCGCACCGCGCACGTAATGAACTTGCGTCAGCAGCGTGTAGGGCCCGACCAAAGACGGGTCCAGCGCGCGAGCGCGCTGCGCGGTGTGGTCGGCTTCGTCCACGGCGCCGGTCTGAAAGCATGCATTCGCGAGCGCGTCCTGCGCGACTGCATCGCCAGGCCGCATACGAACAAGCTCGCGGAGATGCGTCGCCGCTTCTCTGAACCGGCCCCCGGAAAGATGCATACCCGCGAGTCGCTCCCGTGCATCGAGGTAATCGGGGATACGGACCAGGATCTCCTCGAAGCACGCGCGGGCGCGATCACGATCGCCGCGCTCGAGTGTGACGACACCGAGGTTGTACAAGGCATCGGCGTGGTGCGGCTCGCGCGCGAGCACGCGTTCGAAAGCCTGTGCAGCCTCGGGCCATCGCGCAGTGCCTCCGTAAGCAAGCCCGAGATTGAGGTGCGCGTCGAGGTTGCCGGGGTCCAGATCGGCAACGCGCGCGAGCTCGTGGGCGGCATCTGCGTGCCGGCCCTGGTGCAACAGCGCGATTCCGAAACGCATGCGCACCGACGACGGTGCGCCTGGGAGTGCCAGTGCCTGGCTCAGCACGCGTTCCGCAGCGGCGAAATCCGACAGCATCAGATGCGCGAGGCCCAGCATCTCGAGCGCCGAGCCGTGCCGCGGTGTGGTGGCGGTCGCGCGCTCGAGCAGAGGCACTGCCGCCTGCGGGTCACCCGTCATGACACGCATCGTGCCCAGGAGCCACAGCGCATCGGGATTCCCGGGCGCCCGCGCAAGCACCTCTTCGCATAGCAGCGCCGCTGCGGGGAGCTCGCCGCTTTGCATTTTCTGATGGGCTTGCTGCAGCTTGCGCAGCGCTGAGGCGGACATGAAGGCGGACTCAAGGGTCGGTGTGCGACGGCCGCTACTATATACGTGAAGCGGTCAGCCAAGAAGCGCCCTGTCCCTATGCACCCTGACCGAGGCCGAATGCTTAGACAGGGAATAGCGCTGCTCCTACAATACCCGCGCCAGACGACTGTCGTCTCAATCGTCTTTTACCATTCCCAATAACCCGCGACACCGGCGGCATACGCGCTGCCGGTGTGTCAGATCGGCGTCTCCAATGGAACAGCGGCTCGATACCACCCACATCCGGGAGAAGTTGCTGCAGCAGGCGACCGACATCCTGCGGCGGCACAAGCTTGCTGAAGAGGCTGCCGACCGGGAGCAGATTCCCGCGCACGAGCGGGTGGAAGATGCGGTTCATAGAAAGCACCTGGAAGGACTGCAGTTAGAGCTCGACCGACTGCACTCCGCGGACGTCGCCTATGTCCTCGAAGCGCTTCCTCTCGCTGAGCGCCTGATCGTCTGGGACCTCGTCAAGGCGGACCGCGACGGCGAAATCCTCCTCGAAGTGTCCGACGCGGTTCGCGAGACCCTCATCGCGAGCATGGACGAAGAAGAGCTCGTCGCGGCGACCGAACAGCTCGACACCGACGAGATTGCCGACCTCGCGCCGGATCTCCCCCGCGAAGTCATTCAGGATGTGTTCAGGTCACTCTCGGTCGAAGACCGCGAGCAGCTGCGCGCGGCAATGTCGTATGCCGAGGACTCGGTCGGCGCGCTGATGGATTTCGACATGGTCGAAGTTCGCGCGGACGTGACGCTCGAAGTCGTTCTGCGCTACCTGAGGCGCCTCGATGAAATGCCGGATCACACCGACCAGCTGTTTGTCGTCGACCGAGATGCGCACCTGATGGGGCTGCTGCCGGTCAACCGCATATTAGTGAGTCTTCCGGAAACCCTGGTCGCCGATGTGATGTTGCGTGAATTCGTCCAGTTCAGCCCCGGCGAGAAGTCGGAAGACGCGGCCGCTGCGTTCGAGCGCTACGATCTCGTCTCGGCGCCCGTGGTGGACGACGACCGGCGCCTGGTCGGGCGCATGACCGTGAATGCGGTCGTCGACTACATCCGGGAAGCGCAGGACTTCGAGATGCTGTCCGCGGGCGGGTTGCGGGAGGATGAGGACCTTTTCGCCTCGGTTTGGAAAAGCGTGAAGAACCGGTGGACGTGGCTGGCGGTCAATCTGGTCACCGCGTTCATCGCATCGCGCGTGATCGGGATATTCGAGACGTCGATAGCCCAGCTCGTGGCGCTCGCCGCGCTGATGCCGATCATTGCCGGGATCGGCGGAAATTCGGGTAACCAGACGATTACCATGATCGTTCGCGCCATGGCGCTCGGGCAGATCACTCGCGAGAACGCGCGCAAGCTGTTCGTGAAGGAACTGGGGGTCAGCGCGCTGAACGGCGTCATCTGGGGAAGCGTCGTGGGCCTGTTCGCGTTTCTCATCTATCACAGCTGGGCGCTCGGCCTCGTGATGACCGCGGCCATGGTGCTCAATCTTCTGCTCGCAGCCGTGATGGGCGTATCGATTCCGTTGCTTATGGGAAAGCTGGGACGCGACCCGGCGCTGGGGTCGAGCGTCCTGATCACAGCGATCACCGACAGCGGCGGTTTTTTCATTTTCCTCGGCCTGGCAACGCTTTTTCTCGTCCGCTAGCCGCCTGTCGGACTTAACCGTCGGGACAGGCGGCTAAAAGCAAAACCGGCCGGCTGTCCAAAAAAGATCATTTCAAAAAGTCTCAAAAACATGTTTTCGACTTCAATTCGGCCGGCCGGTTTTGCATAAGGAGCTTGTCGAATCGTAAGTCCGACAAGCTCCTAGCGGCGGGAATAAAGATTTCACGGCGTCTGTTGGCTCGCTTGAGAGTCAGGGGAGATACTTGAACGAATTCAACGTCCGCGTCCAGGAGCTGATACCGCGCCTGCGTCGTTATGCCCGAGCGCTGACCGGCGAGCGCAACGCCGCAGACGATCTCGTGCAGGACACGCTCGAACGCGCCTGGAACAAGCTGCACCTGTGGCGTCCCGGCAGCGATTTGCGTGCGTGGCTGTTCACGATCATGCACAACGTGCATGTCAATCAGGTGCGATCGCGCATGGCGGGCGCAAGCGTGCTGCTGGACGACGAGGCGGCGGACGCGCCGGTGCGTGCGACGCAGTCGGACATGCTCGAAGTGC
>JBKJKJ010000565.1:0-15864 GCA_046597455.1 Burkholderiales bacterium | reverse complement strand
CAGGGTGTAGCCGTCGGGATTCGCTTTAGCGGTCATGTCGAAAGCGACGAGACCGCCCGCGCCCGCGCGATTGTCGACGACGACCTGCTGGTTCCATGTCTCAGAGAGCTTCCTGCCGATGATGCGTGCCGCGACATCGGTACCGCCGCCCGGACTGAAACCCACGAGCAGCCTGATCGGCTTCGCAGGATAAGCGGGCTCGGCGGCCATCGCGTTCACTGCAGTGAATAGCGTCCAGGCGAGTACGGCAAGTAAGCCGTGAGGGCGGGTCATCTGCCGCGGTCGACGAATTCGACAATGCCTTTCGGCACTCCGCGCGTCGCCTGCTCGCGCAGGTCGGCGCTGTGGTGCGCCCCCAGGGTGTCGTTCCTCATGCGTCCTCCCGCAGTCGAATCTGCACGCTCGGCACTGCACTAGTGCATCGGCAATGCACTCTGACTGAGCGTTATTCTTTTTCTTTTTCCGTATCCGGCATGATCCTGCAGTCATTGCGCCATCCTGTACGAACGGCCTTGACGCCCTTGCAGTCGGCATCGGCGCGCACGGCGAATATCACCTGCCCGGCCTTTTCACCCGAGTCCTGCAAGCGGTACGACAGGATTTCGCCGCCGAAATGCGACGGCTGCTGCTTTCCGCTGTGCAGATAGAGTTGGCCGCCGACCAGTTTCTGCGCTGTTTCTTCGTCGACCTGCCAGTATTTGCATTCCCAAACGTTTTTTTCGCGATCGATTTTAGAAACGCTAGGCACGCGTTCTACCAGGTGTATATGTGGCATGGGGATCCTCGCAGCGTAAGTTAAGGAGTCTGGGGGTTCGCCCGGCCGTTGTTCCTGTGACAGCCAGACCCCGTAGAACCGGGCAGGTGCGGACATGATGTCGGCGCGCCGTGCCCCACCGTGAAATCTCGCGCAAGCGTAGGCGGGGGAAATCGATGCGGTGCAGTTCAGCCGGTATTATCGCATTTTGGCGGTCGGAACTGCTGTATGGTGTGGCGATGAGCCCAATTGACGTTGAATCTCCCCCCCCGGCGCTGTCCGGGGAACGCTCGCTCGGGGACGCGCCCCACATCACCTGGAACGAGCGCGGGGAGGGCCGTTCGGCCCACTGGCGCTCCGAGACCGGCGCCTCCCCGCCCCGCCGCGTGGTCGTCGCCGAGGACCGCCTGACCGCCGATGCCGCTTACCGCAACGCCTGCGAAGGCACCGCCATGCTGTGGCGCGGGGACTTCCAGAACGCCCGCCAGTTGCTGCAGGCGATGGCGCGGCGGGCCGACCGTCACACACCCAAACCCGCCGCGTCTCCGGCTGAGGCTTTCCATTTTCAGCGCCAGGCGCAATCGCAGCGCGCGCGTACGCTGGGAATGCTGTTGATCCAGTTCGACGGCGACCACAGCATTCGTCTGCGCCGTGCCCCCGATGTGGCGCAGGCGTGCCTGGAGGCGTACGGGCCGACCGATGAGTCCTATGTCACCTCGCTGCGCGCGCTGCTCGGCGTGATCAGTGCGCACGAATGGCGCAAGAACGGAATCGAAGTCCCGGCGCTCGGCGCCCGCATCCATCCGCACTACGGCGTTTTCGCGCCGATACGCAGCGAATACGTGGATCTCGTCGCGGCCGCCCCGCTGCCCTCGAGCACCCTCGCGTTCGATATCGGCACCGGAACCGGCGTGCTCGCCGCGGTACTCGCGCGGCGCGGTGTCGAGCGCGTCGTGGCGACGGAGCAGGACCCCCGGGCGCTCGCGTGCGCGCGTGACAATGTCGCGCGGCTCGGACTGAGCCCCAGGGTCGAAGTCGTGCAGGCGGACCTTTTTCCTGAAGGACGCGCGCCCCTCGTGGTGTGCAACCCGCCCTGGATACCGGCGCGACCGAGCTCCTCTCTGGAGCACGCCGTATACGACCCGGGCAGCCAGATGCTGCACGGTTTTCTCGGTGCACTGCTGGCGCACCTCGAACCCGGGGGCGAAGGCTGGCTGGTGCTTTCGGATATCGCCGAGCATCTGGGCCTGCGCACGCGCGAGGCCCTCGTGGCTGCGTTCGAGAATGCGGGTTTGAAAGTCCTCGGACGCACTGAAGCCCGCCCCAGGCATCCCAAGGCGGCCGATGTCACCGATCCGCTGCACGCCGCGCGGGCGGCTGAGGTAACTTCGCTCTGGCGCCTCGGCGTCGCCTGAAGCTCGGGCCGGCGCGCTCGCCGGCTTGGGAAACGTGCGAAAATCCCGCGGTCTCAAATTTACCGCAGGGTTCCCATGCAGCTGCCTCTTGAAGACGTCAAAGTTCTCGACCTGACCCACGCGCTCGCGGGTCCGTTCTGCTCGACCATGCTCGCCGATTTCGGCGCGCAGGTCATCAAGGTGGAGCCGCCGGGTCACGGTGACATCGCCCGCGGTTGGGGTGCGCCGCTGCCCGGAGGCGAGACCGCGTATTTCGTCAGCCTTCATCGCCACAAGCGCGGCATGGTCATCGACTTCAAGACCCCCGAAGGCAAGGAATTGTTCTTCCGCCTGGTCGAGAAAGCGGATGTCGTCCTCGAGAACTACCGCGTCGGGGCGCTCAAGCGGCTGGGACTCGACTACGAGGCCGCCCGCAAGCGCAACCCGGGAATCATCTACGCTTCGGTCTCCGGATTCGGACAGGACGGCCCCTATCGCGACCGCGCAGCGCTCGATCTCATCCTGCAGGCCGAAAGCGGCATGGTCAGCGTCACGGGCGAGCCCGGCAGCAGCGGTACGAAGGCGGGTGTGTCGATCGCCGACATGACCGCCGGGATGTATTGCGCGTATGCGGTGATGCTGGCGCTCAGAGTGAAAGACAAGACCGGCGAAGGCCAGCAGATCGATATCTCGATGATGGAAGGGCAGCTCGCGCTGCTCGGAACCAACATCGCGAACTACTTCGCGAACGGCGAAATCCCCAGGCCGCTCGGCACCGCGTATTCGGTGGTCGTGCCGTACCAGACCTTTCACACCGCGACGCGTGATCTCGCGCTCGCCATTGCCGGTGAAAAAATCTGGCGCAAGTTCTGCCCCGTAGTCGGTCTGCCGCAGCTCCTCGAGGATCCGCGTTACGTCAACACGGTCGAGCGCAGCAAGCACCGGGATTCGCTGATCGCTGCGCTGCAGGAAGCTTTTCTCACCAAATCGTACGAGGAATGGGAGCCGCTGCTGCTCAAGAACGACATCCCCGTGGGCGCGATCAACAACATTGCGCAGGTCGTCGAGCACCCGCAGGTCAGGGCGCGCGAGTCACTGCGCGAAGTCGATCATCCGAGCGTGGGCAAAGTGCGCGTGGTGCGCTCACCGGTGAGACTTTCGAAAACGCCGGCCAAGTCGCCTACACCGTCTCCGACCCACGGTCAGCACACTCACGAAGTGCTGCGCGAAGTGCTCGGCATGAGCGAAGCGGAAATCGCGAAGCTCGATGCCGCAGGCGTGCTGGGCGCTCCGGCAGCGGCCAGGCAGGCCGCGTCGAAGTAGGCGGGCTTCCGGCCGGCGTGATTAGGGACGGGGTTTGAGAACGATCGGCACCGTGGCGCTTTTAGACGTTGCGGTACCGGCCAGCTCACCGGCGTCACTCATGGCGACGCTCACGTTCGCGCCGTTCGAATCCTGCCACGTGAGACGGCCATTGCGAATGTCGACGACGCTGTCGCTCCTCTGGTTGGTGGCGTAACTGATCACTTCGGCCACCATGGCGTCGCGCCTGGAATGGAATATGGTGCGGTATGAATACAATCGGCCGGGCGTTGCCCCTCGGCCTTCCCATGGCGAGTTCCAGACCAGCGTGTCCTTCAATGCCTTGAGTTGCTGCTCGGACAGGGCGGCTTTGGTGCTCGCCACGGCGATCGTCTGGGCGCCTGCCGTTCGCGCGGTGCCGATGGTGCCGATGGTAACGACAGTCCCTGAGGCAATCGTGGCGAGAACGGCGCAGACGAGTGACCGGATGTGCATGTTGACCTGTGCTTTAGCATTCATTACCGCTGAAGACTAACCCAAAAGCCCGGCGCAGCTCTGAGAAGCTGTTCTCGAACCTGCGCAGATTGCTGAGCCCATAACCGTACCCGAGGACGCCCGAACATGAAGCTGACACTGTATTACGCCCCGATGACGTGCGCGCTCGTGCCGTATGTCGCACTCACCGAAGCCGGTGCCGATTTCGAGCTGGTGAACCTGAACACCCGTACCAACCAGCACCGCACGCCCGAATTTCTCGTGCTCAATCCCAAACACAAAGTGCCCGTGCTCGTCATCGACGGCGAACCGCTCACGGAGAACGTCGCGATCCAGATCTGGATCGCGCGACAGTTTCCCGCGGCGACACTGCTGCCTGCGCAACCGAAGGCCGAGATCAGGGCGATTTCCCTCATGGCCTGGTTTTCCTCGACGATCCATCCCCATCTCACGCCGAACGCGAGGCCTGAGAACTATTGCGATCTGCCGGGTTCCGAAGAAAGCGTGAGGCGCATCGCTGGCCGGATGCTGTTCGAGGACTTCCTCGTCGCAGACGGGCTGCTCGCAGGCCGTGAGTGGTTTTTCGAGCATTTCACTGCGGTGGACGCGTATTTCTTCTGGTGCCTGCGCCGCGCGATGTCGTTCAGGCTCGATGTGTCGCGGTTTACCAACTGCACCGGACACTTCGAGCGCGTGAAGGCGCGCGCGAGCGTGCAGCAGGTGCTCGCGCACGACAAGCAGGTGCAGGAGGCGTTCGCGAGCGCTGCGTGACCCCGGATGGGGTCGCTGCGGCGCACCTGAAGTTCATTTTTGCGGTCGATCCGTCTCGCACGCCGGTATGACAGGCGGGCTTTCGCGGCGAAATCCTTTTTCAACGTTGCGTACTTTCGAACACATCGCGAGCTATTCGTCCGACCCGCGCGCCGGGCGAGGCGGGGTGACCGTCCCCAGGATCTGGGTGACGGTTGTGCTGTCGGTGCTCATCCACGCGCTCGTGCTTTGGCAGTTTCTGCCGAAACTGCTCAAACCTTCCTCCGACTCGGAAGAGCGCAGCAATGCCCGCGGCGCATTGTCGGTTCAGCTGGCGCCGCGACCCAACGCCCAGGCGGTGCCGCGGCAGATGCCGTCCCTGCCGCAGCGGCCCCAGGAGGCAGTGCGGTCCCGGCCTGAAGCGTTGGCCCGGGCGCCGCGCGCGCCCCGGCGCGAAGCGCAGCCTCGCGTTGCGGTGCGCCCGGAAACGCGGCCGCCGCCGATCGCGCTCAACAAGCCCGGCCCGAGCGGCCCCTCACCCGCGCCCCCAGAGCGGGCGATCACGCCGCCGACTACGCCAAAGCCGCCTGCCGCCGGCGATCTTGCGTCCTATATCGAAGCGCAGCGGCAGGCGCGCGGTGAGTCGACGCGGGCCGCAGCCGCGCCGGAAAGTGCGGCGAGTGCGCCGCCTCCCGAGGACGCCAACGCGCGCGCAAATCGCATCGCGGCCGCCAACCTCGGTTCCGGCCGCAAGCCCGATTTCGGCGCCGATCGGCGCAGAGGGGGCGGCGTATTTCAGATCCAGCGCCTGGCCTACGATTACGCGGAATTCCTCTTCTACGGCTGGAACAAGGATATCCGGCGCAACACGCAGCAGACGATCGAAGTGCGCAAAGGGGCGAACAGTGACATCCGGATCGCGGTAGTCCGCAAGATGATTGCGATCATACGCGAGCACGAGCAGGGGGATTTCGTATGGGAGTCGCGGCGCCTCGGGCGCGACCTCACGCTCTCCGCGCGCGCTAAAGACACTTCCGGTCTCGAAGAATTCATGTTGCGCGAGTTCTTCGAGGACGACCGGCGCCCCTAGGAGTTTGTCGGACTTGCCTGCGACCAACTCCTGAACTGGAAGACACGACGGACGAAACGCGGAAAGAGCAGACCGCTACACTGCACGTGATCCGTCGTTCAGCAGGCCGCGGTTTTCGAACGACAGGTAGAGCTCGCGGCAGATCCAGGCGTCGGTCGCGGCATACGTGATCTGCGCAGGCGTTAACCGCGGAGCCGCCCAGTTCGATGTACGCGCGCCTTTGGGCACGCGATAGCCCAGAAAAATTCCGGCCAGATTGCGCACTCCGGTCTGGGCGAAGCCATGGCTTCTGGCGACAACGCCGAGATCGAGTGTGTTGCGCGCCTCGAAAGGAAAGACTGCATTCAGCTCGCGCAGGTCGCCGGCGAGCGATACGCCGACTTTCACGATGTGGGGCGAGACCAGCAGCTCGGTCAGCGCCGGGACCACGTCCAGCCCGCGAAACTGGAAGATACACCGCGCGCGCGGTGGCGACCTGGACCAGGCACGGGAGATAGTGCTCGCCTTTGCTGAAAGCCGGGCGCGTCTCGGTATCGAAACCGACGGCCGTTTCGCCGCGGATGTCGGCGAGCGCGTCGTCCACCGCCTGCGTCGTCGTGACCATGCACACGGGCCCTTCGTAGCGGCGAACGGGGAGGTTCGCCATTTGCTCCGCGGTGATCGAGCGGGCGAGCCCGTGCTTCAAAGCGTGCGAGGTCGCGTGATCCGTAATGTTGTCCGTGGTGTGATCAGTGGTGTGATTCATCAGGCGGTGCATTATGATCCAAGGCCGGAATGACCGACATGGAGAATAACAAATTGAGTACACCCGAGCGGCCCCGACATTTTTCGATGATCCGGGGCTTTCACCTCGCCGACTTCTTCACCCTCGCCAACGCGGCGTGCGGCGTGGCGGGGGTTTTTCTGGCCATGTCTTACGTGGCCAATCCGTCGGAGATTCACTTTTTTGCCGCGGCCGCGATGGCGCCGGCAGCTTTCATCTTCGACGTGCTCGATGGCCGCATCGCCCGCTGGCGCCGCACGCACTCGGCGCTGGGACGCGAGCTCGATTCGCTCGCAGACGTGATTTCGTTCGGCATCGCGCCGGCGGCACTTGCTTTTGCGGCGGGCATGCGCGGCGGCTGGGACTGGGTCGCGCTCATTTATTTCGTGTGTTGCGGCGTGAGCCGTCTTGCGCGCTACAACGTGACGGCCGAGGCCCTCTCCGAGGGCGGCGACAAGGTGCGTTACTTCGAGGGAACACCGATTCCGACCAGCGTCGTGCTGACCGGGGTGCTCGCCGCGGCTGCATGGCACGATCGCGTGGGCGAGTCGCTCTGGTGGGGCGCGGTGAGTATCGGTCCGTGGACGCTGCATCCGCTGGCCCTGCTGTTCGTGCTGTCTGGAACGCTGATGATCAGCAAGACCGTGCGTATCCCTAAACCGTGAGCTCAGGGCTTGGCTGCGGCGACGAGCTCTCTGCGCAGAATTTCGTCGCGCACCTGCGTGAATCGCTCTTCGGTAATTCGCTTCACCGTAGATTCGCCGACGAACGTCGCGAGAGCGGAGTCAGGAATGGACTGCGAGCGATACAGGATGCGCGTGCCGCCGGGAACCTGGACGAGCTCGGTGATCGAGTCGTACTTTTTCATCGAACCGCTCACGAGATGGGACTCGGTGCGAGTCGGCTCGAAGAGCCGCACATCCTTGACCGAGTCGACGGCGAACGTGAAGGGCCCGAAGCGCACGGTATCTTTTTGGCTCACCCGTAGCATGCCGCTCGAGCGGGAGATCACCTTGCTCGCCTGCAGATCGCGCATGTACTGCGGGGCACGGTCATAATCCACGATCACGTCCCAGACGCGCTGCCGGGGCGCGCGCACGAACATCGACACGGTGGCTCGAATCTCGCCGTCGGCGATCTGCACCTTGACGTCCAGATCAGGATCGGAAGCCGCTTGCGTTGGTATAGCGACCATGAATGCGGCAGCACATGCCAATGCGCCGATGCAGTCCCTCAGGTGGGACGACGGCTTAGGTAAGGTAAACATGCCCTGTAATAGGCAAGCGCCATACCTGCGGGTGGATCGCAGGTGATGTGATAATTGCGGACTTCATGCCGGAACGAGCTTGTGTTGATTTCCTCCCTACGTAATTCCTCTTTGGGACTGCGCTTGCTGGCCATCGCACTGGTTGCAGTGCTGCCCGTCGCGATCCTGTCGCTGGTCAACCTGGTTCAGGCCGCCAGAGGTCAGCGTGTCGAACTGGAGCGCACCGCGCTGGAGACCGTGCGGGCGCTCTCGACCGCGGTCGACAACGAGATCAACGCATCGATCGCCGCGCTGGAGATCCTGGCCACTTCGCCGGCCCTGGCGGCCGACGACCTGCCTGTGTTCTACGACGATGCGCGCCGCGCGCTGGCTCGGCGCGGGGCGTGGGAAAACATCACGCTTGCCGCGCTGTCTGGCCAGCAGCTCATCAATCTGCGCAGGCCGCTGGGCTCACCGCTGCCGCACGTGAGCGATACTGAAAGTCTCTTCGCCCTGGCGCGCACCGGCAGGCCCGGAGTCACCGACCTGCTGATTTCGCCGCTGCTCAAGGAGCAGCGGTTCGTCGTGCGGGTGCCGGTGTTTCAGGATGAGGGCGTCGCTTATGTCCTGGCTGCCGGTAACAAGCCTGACCGCATCAGCGAAATGCTTGCGCGCCAGAGGATTCCGGACGACGCGATCGTCGCAGTCCTCGATGGAAACGGCAGGATAGTCGGGCGCTCGCGAGCTTTCGCTGAGCATTACGGCAAGCTATCCACGCCGTCGTTGCGCGAGTTGATGCGGCCCGCGCCGGAAGGGTTCGGAATCAGCACGACGCTCGAGGGCCGCGAGGCGTATACCGCGTACAGCCGGTCCGCACTCACGGGCTGGTCCGTTGCGATGGGGATGCCGCGGGCAGCGGTCGATTCTCCGGTCATTACGTCGTATCTCATGCTTGCTGCGGCGATCGTGGTCTCCCTGGGAATCGGCATCTGGGGCTCGCTCATGGTGGCGAGAACCGTGACGAGCCCGATGCGGCTGCTGCAGGAAATCGCTCGCGGCATTCGTCGCGGACAAGTTCCGGACGTGGCCTTGAGCACGATCCCTGAAGTCCGCGAGGCGACCGAAGCGCTGCTCAGTGCGCAGGCCGAGCGCGAGCTGCTGCTGCGCCGTGAGCGCGAGGCGAGGAACGTCGCGGAGCAAAGCAACCGCTCCAAGGACGAATTCCTGGCGATGCTCGGTCACGAGCTTCGCAACCCGCTGGCCGCGATCACGACCGCGGCGACGGTCATCGAGCGCAGCGGCGGCGTCTCTCATCCGACGGCGCGCACCGCGACCGACATCATCCAGCGCCAGTCGCGCCATCTCGCCCGCCTGCTCGACGACCTGCTCGACGTCGGGCGGGTCATGACCGGCAAGATCATGCTCGAGCGCCGGCGCGTCGACCTGTCCGAGATCGTCAAAGGCGCAGTCGACGGTTTCGTCGCCTCGCGTGCGCCATCGGCACAGAAGATCGCCATGGCTCTCGATCCGGTGTGGGTCAGTGGCGACCCGGGCCGCATCGAGCAAATCGTCGTCAACCTGCTCACCAATGCCTGCAAGTATACGCCCGCCGACGGTGCGATCACGGTGATCGTGACGCCCGAAGGCGGCAACGGGGTGCTGCGGGTGCGCGACACAGGTCTGGGAATGGAGCCCGAGCTGCTGGGGAAGGTATTCGACCTGTTCGTTCAGGGAAGGCGCACGCTGGATCGTTCCGAAGGCGGCCTCGGAATCGGCCTCACGCTCGTGCGCCGTCTGGTCGAGTTGCACGGCGGCAGCGTCGCCGCCCTCAGCGACGGCGCCGGCAAGGGCAGCGAGTTCGAAGTGCGCTTGCCCGCAGTCGAGCCGGCAAAGGAAGCCACGCAGACCGCGGCGGTGGCCACCCTGCTGCGCCGCGAGATCCTGCTCGTCGAAGACAACCCTGACGCGCGCGAAATGCTCAGGTTATTGCTCGAGATCGGCGGGCATACGGTCCACGAAGCCGGTGATGGTTCGAGCGCCGTCGAGCTTGCGCAGCGCATGAAGCCGGACATCGCGTTCATCGACATCGGGCTGCCCGGGATGGACGGCTACGAAGTCGCAAGATCGATACGCGCAGCGCTGGGCCGAAAGGTGGTGCTGGTCGCGCTCACCGGCTACGGGCTGCCCGAAGACGAGCGGCGCGCCAAAAGCGCGGGTTTCGACGAGCACATCGTCAAGCCCGTCGACGAGAACACGCTGGCACGCCTGCTGTCGATCCCCCCTCACTGAGCCACTCGCGACGCGCGGCGGATCGCGCTGCCACGGCCCTTTCACCGGACGCCTCATTCTGGATTCCGGACGGCTAAAGCAGGCGCAACGGATGCCGTAAACATCGTATCGACCGGCAAAACTGAGGCCGCTTCGACCTATGTGAGGGCTCCGCCGGTGGGACGCGCCTGTTCAATCTCATTCGCAATATCATTCCTGGTCGTCTCATCAGCGTGGCTGACCCCGTTGCACGCGGAGCAGCTGGTCATACCGGGCACGGGATCGGCTGAAACCATCCTGCGCGAGCTGGCTAAAGACTTCAACGCGCGCGGTGGCGAGCACCAGGTGGTCGTGCCGCCGAGCACCGGGTCCGATAGCGGCATACGCGGGGTCGACAACAACGAAGTGTTTCTGGCGCGGGTGTCCAAACCGCTGAAAGAAGCCGACTTGAAAAAAGGCCTGCGCTATCGTCCGTTTGCGCGGGACGCCGTGATTTTTGCGACCGGCGAGGGCGTCAAGGTCAAAAACGTCTCGACTGCCCAGCTCATCGACATCTTTTCCGGCAAGGCCCGCAGCTGGGCCGACGTCGGCGGCAACCCGGCGCCGATCCGCGTGTTCATCCGCGAAAAAATCGACAGCAAATACCAGGTCATTCTGGAGCACGTCGAGCCTTTCAGAGCCCTCGGGTTTTCGGGGCAGGCGAAAATGCTCCATCACACGTACGAGATGATCGCGATGCTCGACCGGTTCGACAAGGGCGTCGGCTGGATCACGCGCTCGACTCTGACTTCCGGCAAGAGCCGCCTCAGAAGTCTGTCACTGGATGGGGTCGAGGCGAGCACGGAGAACGTGGCCTCGGGCAAGTACAGGCTCGCCATCGATTTCGGTCTGGTCTACAAGGAAAGCCGCCTGAACGACGCGTCGCGCACGTTCATCGACTACATCGACTCCGACGCGGGGCGCAAGGTCATGGAGAAAGCCGGCCTGGTTTATCTCGCGCGCAGCCCGTCATGAGACTCAGATCCAGCCTGGTCATTCCGATCATCGGAGTGCTGAGCCTGGTCACGCTCGTCGCCGTCACGGCGGCCTATCTCGTTTACGCGAGCTCGATGCAGACGGCGCTCAGAGCCACCGAAACCGACAAGGCGAAAAGCATCAGCTTCATCGTCAACTCGATCATCCAGGCCGACATCGACCGCATGAGCGCTGCGGCAAAGATCCTGCAGATCAACGGTGAGCTCGCTTCCAGGCTCGCAGCCTACGGCGCGAGCGGAAAGGGACGCGCAGGACTGATCGAGTTCATGGACCGCAGCTACCCCCACCTGGGCGGCGTCAGCGTTTTGGAGGTGACCGACGCTGCGGAAAACGTCCTCTACCGCGCCCACAGCCCGGCTGAGCCGGGCGTCCAGGCCTCGTCGTGGGGTATTTCCGAGGCGCTGCGCGGCAAGGAGATCCTCGTGACCGAGCGCGGTCCGGAAGGGCTGATGGTGCGCTCTACGGTCCCGGTCTCTCAGAACGGGCGCATCCACGGCACGCTCACGACCGGCATCCTCATATCGGATGCGTTTGCAAGGCAAGTCTCGGAGCAGACGAATGCCCAGATTACCTTTACCGCGGCCGGCGAGGTGCTCGCGAGCTCGCTGCCGGCTGAGCAACACCAGCAGCTCGACGTGAACGCCATGCGGCGCAGCGTGACCGAGACCCGTCCGGTCTACGTTCACGAGGACACGGGCTATCGCACGTTCATCTATCTACCGCAGAAACTGGCCGACGAAACTTTCGGTCTGGTCATCGGAGTCGACAGCAAGGCGCTGTCCGAAGGCATACAGCAGAGCAAGACCCGTCTGCTCAAGGTGTCGCTGGCCATTCTGCTGTTCGCGCTCGCCCTGGGTAGTATTCTGACGGTCTACCTGATCAGCCCGCTGAAGAAGCTGCAGCGCAAAGCCGAGCAGACGGTCGAGGATGTCTTCGGTGAGACGCTCGAATCAGGCAGCGGCAACGAGATCGCCACGCTGGTTAAAAGTCAGAACCTGATGACCCATAAGCTGGTGACCTACACCCGCGATCTGGCGCACGCGCGCGATTCGGCCGAAGCGGCGAGCCTCGCGAAGTCGCTTTTCCTGGCCAACATGAGCCACGAGATCCGCACCCCGATGAACGGGGTGCTGGGAATGACCGAGTTGCTGCTCGACACCGATCTCTCGGAGGCCCAGCGCCGCTTTGCCCAGACGGTCCACACGTCCGGTGAAAAGCTGCTCGGCATCATCAACGATATCCTGGACCTCTCCAAGATCGAAGCCGGCAAGCTCGAGCTCGAAAAGAGCGATTTCGACGTGCGCCTCATCGTCGAGGAAGTCGCGGAGCTGCTCGCGGGACGAGCGCACGCCAAAGGCCTCGAGCTGCTCTGTCAGACGGACGATGCGATACCGCTCCAGATGCGCGGCGATCCGGGGCGGCTGCGTCAGATACTGACCAATCTCGTCGGCAACGCGGTCAAGTTCACCGAGACCGGCGAAGTGATCGTACGCGTTTCGAAAGAGCCTTGCGAAGACGCCGCCGGCCAATTCATGCTGCGCTTCGCGGTCGCCGATACCGGACCGGGTATCCCGGCCGAAGCGCAGAGCCGCATCTTCAGCGCATTCAGCCAGGCCGACAGCTCCACGACTCGCAAGTACGGCGGCACGGGCCTCGGCCTGACGATCTCCGGTCAGCTGGCGCAAATGATGGGTGGCGACATCGGCGTGAGCAGCGAGCCGGGAAAAGGGTCGGAGTTCTGGTTCACCGCGAGGTTCGAAGAGGCGGTCAGTGCGGTCGCGCAAGCTTCGCCCAACATCGGCCTGCAGGGGCTGCGCGTTCTGATCGTCGAAGACAATCCGACGAATCGCGAAATTCTCCATCACCAGGTCGCCGCATGGGGGCTTGCCGACAGCGCAGCCGAAAACGGCTTCCAGGCGCTCGAGTTGCTGCGATCGGCAGCGGCGCGCGGCGAACCGTACGATTACGCGCTCATCGACATGAAAATGCCGGGCATGAACGGCATCGAGCTGGCGCAGGCGATCAACGCCGATCCGGCGATCGCAAGTGCGCGCCTGATCATGCTGACTTCGGTCACGTCTGGAGGCGAGGCTGAAGAGGCGCGCCGCTCCGGCATCAAGGCCTATCTGAGCAAGCCGGTGCGACGCTCCGACCTCTATCGCGCACTGTCCGAAGCGGGCGTTCCCGCGCAGCCGCCGAAGCCCGCCGCCGTGGCGTTAGCCGGGTTGAGCGGCCGCGTGCTGCTGGCCGAAGACAATTCGATCAATCAGAAAGTCGCACTGGCGATGATCCGAGGTTTCGGCTGCGAGATTACGGTCGCGGCCGATGGCCGGCAGGCGCTTGCGGCTGTTGCGCAAGGCGATTACGACGCCATCCTCATGGATTGCCAGATGCCCGAAGTCGATGGTTTCGAAGCCACCGAGGCGATTCGGCGCGACGAGGCGTCGCGCGGCGGCGCCCGGCGCATCCCGATCATTGCATTGACTGCGAACGCGATCAAAGGCGATCGCGAGCGCTGCCTCGAGGCCGGCATGGACGATTACCTGTCCAAGCCCTTCACCCGGGCTGCGCTTCACGAGCTACTGAGGCGGTGGCTGCCGGATGCCGGTACGCGAACCGATACGCGCATCGTGGAGCCGGCAGACAAGGCTGCCTGAGAAGGCTCGATAAGCGCGAAACCGTTGCGGCGAGTGCCGCCGTTTGATTCACGCCACACGCGTTCCGGTGTGATCCGCAGCGCCCCTGACCTGCCGGCGCGCGGCGCGGCCCGGACGCTGAGCGGCCCGCCTCGGGCCGACCCTTCGGCGCGAAGGCTCCGTTGTGCGTAAAATGCGCCCCTTTCGCCCGTCCCCGCCCTGCGCCGGGGAGGTCGCGCCCTCTCTCGCTCTCGTTTACCTACGCCATGATCCGTCTTTCCCAGCTCACGCTCATACGCGGTGCCAAAGTCCTTCTCGAGTCGGTCGACGTCGCGCTCAATCCCGGCGACAAGATCGGTCTCATCGGCGCCAACGGCACCGGTAAATCGAGCCTTTTCGCATTGCTGCGAGGCGAGCTGCACGCCGACCAGGGCGACTTCGATTACCCGGCGCGCTGGCGTGTGGCGCACGTCGCCCAGGAGACGCCCGCGCTGGACCGGGCCGCGATCGAGTACGCCATCGATGGCGACACGACGTTGCGCAGACTCGAGCAGGAGCTGGCGCAAGCCGAAGCGGCCGACGACGGCATGCGCATGGGCGAGATTTACGCAGCGCTGGGCGATGCGGATGCGTATACGGTGCAATCGCGCGCGGAGCAGCTCCTCCATGGCCTGGGTTTCTCGCACGAGCAGATGCAACAGCCGGTCGCGAGCTTCTCAGGGGGCTGGCGCATGCGGCTCAATCTCGCGCAGGCGCTGATGTGTCCTTCCGACCTGCTCCTGCTCGACGAGCCGACCAATCACCTCGACCTCGACGCGATCATCTGGGTTGAGGAGTGGCTTAAGCGCTACGCCGGAACCCTCGTCATCGTCTCGCACGACCGGGATTTCCTCGACGGCGTGGTGAACGTCATCGTCCACATCGACAGCAAGAAGCTCAAGCGCTACTCCGGCAACTATTCGAGCTTCGAGCGCCAGCGAGCTGCCGCCGTGGTGCTCGCCTCGGGCATGATGGAAAAACAGGCGCGCGAGCGTGCGCACCTGGAATCCTTCATCGAGCGCTTCCGTGCCAAGGCGAGCAAGGCGAAGCAGGCGCAAAGCCGCATGAAGATGCTGGCGAAAATGGAAGAGCTCGCGCCGCTGCACGTCTCCGCACCTTTCCAGTTCGAGTTCCGCGAGCCGTTGCGGGCGCCGGATCCGCTGCTGGTGCTCGAAGACGTGGATGCCGGGTATGCCGTTGCGAACGAGCCGGACAAAGTCATCCTGAGCGGCATCAAGTTCGCGTTGCAGAGCGGGCAGCGCTACGGTCTGCTCGGCATCAACGGCGCGGGCAAATCCACGCTGATCAAGACGATAGCCGGCGAGCTCGCGCCGCTCGAAGGCACCGCCAATTTCAACAAGGGGCTGGTGATCGGTTATTTCGCCCAGCACCAGGTCGAGATGCTGCGCGACGACCAGTCCCCGCTATGGCATCTGGCGCGCATGGCGCCGCGCATCCGCGAGCAGGAGCTGCGCAGCTTTCTGGGCGGCTTCAACTTCCCGGGCGAAATGGCGATCAACCCGATCGCCAATTTCTCCGGCGGGGAAAAGGCGCGGCTCGCGCTGTCGATGATCGTGTGGCAGCGCCCGAACCTGCTGCTCCTCGACGAGCCGACCAACCACCTCGATCTCGAGACCCGCGAAGCGCTCACGGTCGCGCTGGCGCAGTTCGAAGGCACGCTCGTTCTGGTCTCGCACGACCGCCACCTTCTGCGCGCAACCACCGACCAGTTCCTGATCGTCGCCGACGGCGCGCTGCAGCCTTTCGACGGTGACCTCGACGATTACCGCGACTGGCTGTTCAAGACGAAGCTCGCGGCGGCGAGTGCGGAAGCGAAGGAGCGAGCGGCGGCGCTGTCGTGATGGCGTGAGGCGGTGATGAAGTGATGAAGTGATGGGGTGACGAAGTGACGGGGTGATGCGGTGATGAAGTGAGGGGGTGAGGTGTGGCACCGTTGCACATGGCGACAAGTGATGTGTCCTCTCCTTTACGGTTCTCGCGGCGCGAGATTATCGGTAGATAAACCGAAGGATGGAAGGTTACGGAGGCCCTACGGGGAGGAGTGTCCTGATTTCTGTGTTTGAGGCTTCGG
>JBKJKJ010000549.1:0-11349 GCA_046597455.1 Burkholderiales bacterium | reverse complement strand
TGCCGGAGGCACCCTGTTGCTCGGTGCGGTCGGGCAGCTCCAGCTCGAAGTGGTCGCGCACCGTTTGAAGCACGAATATGGCGCCGACGCGCGGCTCTCCCCGGCGCGGCACAAGTTTGCGCGCTGGATCACCTGCGATGACGAGCGCGAGTTGAAGCGGTTCATCGACAACAATGCGCATCGCATCGCTTACGATGTCGTCGAAGCGCCGACTTTCCTTGCCGGTCACGCGACCGAATTGACGGCGGCCCAGGACAACTGGCCCAAAGTCCAGTTTCATGCCCTGCGCGAGCACGCCGGGCTCGTCTTCCAGGCCGCCTGACTGTCCACTTACCCTCCTGCTCCCCCGCGCCGTATCGCGCCCAGGTCACGGCTGGCCTGCCGCTGCGACGTGCATCCTCACACGCAGCCGCAAGGTGATCCTGTCCGGAATGCCTGTGGGTGCGCGGGCGGCAGGTACGCCGCTTGACTGCCACCGTCCATCGATTCACTTGGCCTGACATGACCCTCTCCGCCCAGAACGAAGCTCTGAACAAGACGATGCGCGACACGTTCGGCTATACGCGGTTGCGCGCGGGGCAGGGCGAGGTCATCGCGAGCGTGCTGCAACGACGCGATACGCTGGCCGTGATGCCCACCGGCGCCGGCAAGTCGCTCTGCTATCAGCTACCCGCGCTGCATCTCCCCGGTACCACGATCATCGTCTCGCCTCTCATCGCGCTGATGAAGGACCAGGTCGACAAGCTCGAGCAGGCGGGGGTGTCGGCGGTCGAAGTGAACAGCACCCTCAGCGCGCGTGAAGAAAAAGCGGCACTCGCAACGATCCGCAGCGGCAAAGGCGAGATGGTCTTCACCACGCCCGAGCGCCTTGCCGATCCGGCCTTTCTGGAGGTGCTCAGTCAGATCGCGATCGATTTATTCGTGATCGACGAGGCGCATTGCATCTCGCAGTGGGGCCACGATTTCCGGCCGGCATTCCTGGAGATCTCCAACGCGATCGAAGCGCTGGGCAATCCGCCGGTACTGGCGCTGACCGCCACCGCGACACCCGCCGTGACCGAGGACATCGGCCGCCAGTTGCGGCGCAAGCTCGAAGTCATCAATACCGGGATTTACCGTCCGAACCTGCATTTTCGCGTCGTGCGTGCGATCAGCGACCAGGAAAAGCTCAATCACACCGTGCGTTTCGCGCGGTCGCTGAAAGGCAGCGGCATCGTCTACGCCGCGACAATCAAGAACGCGGAGGTCGTCCATGCAGCGCTTCGGCACGCCGGCATCGACGCGTGCCTCTATCACGGACGTCTGCCCGCCAAAGAGCGCGTGGCCACCCAGGACGACTTCATGGCCGACCGCTGCCGCATCATGGTCGCCACCAATGCGTTCGGCCTCGGCATCGACAAGCCGGACCTGCGTTTCGTGCTGCACTACCAGATCCCCGGCACCCTCGAAGCGTATTACCAGGAATCCGGGCGAGCGGGACGCGACGGTGAGCCCGCCGAATGCATACTGATCTACGACACCCGCGACAAGCGCGTCCAGCAGTTCTTCCTGGGCGGCCGCTATCCCACGCGCGAAGACGTGGTCCAGACTTACGAGGCGCTCCTCGCCACCGATGCGTACACGCAACCCGTCCCCTATGCGCTCATCGCCGAGCACACGCCCGCCGTTTCGGGTAACAAGCTCAAGGTCGCACTGAAGCTGATCAAGGACGCAGGCTATATCCGGCAGGATCGCAACTACCGCTACCAGCTTCTCAAGACCGGCGCCGAGCCCGAGGATTTCGGCCGCCTCGCGGAGGAATACGGCCGCAAAACCGAAGCCGACCGCGAGAAGCTCGAGCGCATGATTTTCTACGCGCAATCCGCGTTCTGCCGCTGGAAAGTGCTGCTCGAGTATTTCGAAGGTGCCGAAGACTTCGACCGCTGCGGCGAGTGCGACCACTGCCTTCATCCACCGGAATCGAAACCGGTGCGCAAGGTGAGGCTCCCGCGCTGGGCCCAGCGCGCCTCGCTCGCCGCCGCGCCGATGTACAACGCGGGCGACCGGGTGCGCGTGCCGCGCTACGGCGAAGGGCGTGTGCACGCTTCGTCGGGCGAGCAGGTCGAGATTATTTTTCCAAACGGCAGGATGCGCCAGTTCCTCTGCGCTTACGTCGAGCGCGCCTGATATGGTCTAATCGCCCCACACCGGCGACACGCCGCATGAGCTCGCCCTTGCGCCCGTAGCGCAGCCGCGGCGTCTACCTTCGGCGTCTACTTTTTCTGGGAGGACAACCAATGCCATATGCCATACGTATCCACGAGAACGGCGGTCCGGACAAGCTGAGCTGGGAGGAAGTCGAGGTCGGCAAGCCGGGACCCGGCGAAGTGCGCGTTCGCAACACCGCGATCGGTCTGAACTACATCGACACCTATCATCGCAGCGGCCTGTATCCAATGGCGCTGCCGGTCACGCTCGGGTCCGAAGGCGCGGGAGTGGTCGAGGCCGTCGGTCCGCGCGTCAAAGGCTTCAAGGTCGGTGATCGCGTGGCGTACGCACAGCCGATCGGCGCTTACGCCGAAGTCCTGTTGCGCCCGGTTGCGCGCCTGGTCAAGATCCCGTCGGGCATCGACGATCAGACCGCTGCGGCCATGATGCTCAAAGGCATGACGGCATGGTATCTGTGCCGCCGCACTTATCGCGTGAAGAAAGGCGAAACGGTGGTCGTGCATGCGGCGGCGGGCGGTGTGGGGCAGATCCTGTGCCAGTGGATCAAACACCTCGGCGGCACGGTGATCGGGACGGTCGGCAGCGCCGAGAAAGCGGACGTGGCAAAAAAAGCGGGTTGCAAACACGTGGTGGTCACCTCGAGCGAAAAACTCTCGGAGCGCGTAAAAGCGATTACCAAAGGCAAGGGCGTACCCGTGGTGTATGACGGCGTGGGCAAGGATACTTTCACCGAATCGCTCGACTGCCTCGCGCCGCTGGGCATGATGGTGAGCTTCGGCAACGCCTCGGGCGCGGTGGCGCCGGTGAACATCGGCGTGCTCGCGGCCAAGGGCTCGCTGTTCCTCACCCGTCCGACGCTCGTCAACTACACGGCGACCCCGGAAGATCTGGCGACTGCCGCTCGCGAGCTATTCGCCGTGGTGAAAAAAGGCGCCGTTAAAATCAAGATCAACCAGACCTATCCGCTGCGTGAAGCGGCACAGGCGCACGCAGACCTGGAAAGCCGCAAGACGACCGGGTCCACTGTGCTGCTGCCGTAGGTGCCACCTGCGGCAGTGCTGTGCGGAGCGTGTGCCTAATGGCCTGTATCAGTGATCTCGAGCGTAACGTTCGCAACGGCAACGACCGCCCGCTCGGGAGCGGGCTCGGCGCTCACCGGTAAGTTGCTACCGGTTCTAACGTTACGCTCCACGAGTCTTAGGTGCGCTTCGCAAATCCGTCGCTGTCCGACTGTCGGGGCGTCAGCGGCAGGCGTCAGGTATGGGGGCAGCACCGGAAATCAGCGACACGACTGAGCCGTTTGACCGCACCCGGTCATTTCAATTACTTTCGAGGCTTTCGGAAAGTCCCCCGTGCTTCCCCTCGATGCCTTGCCCGCACCTTCCGCTGCGCCGCCGATCGCTCTGCTGTCCGGCGTGCGCGTTCTCGACCTGACGACCTCGATCGCCGGTCCTTATGCCGCGATGCTGCTCGCCGACATGGGCGCCGATGTCATCAAAGTGGAGCGTCCGGGCGCCGGCGACGACAGCCGCGCGTGGGGGCCGCCATTTCTCGACGGTGAATCGCTGTGGTTTCTCAGCGTCAACCGCAACAAGCACAGCGTCACGCTCGATTACACCGGCGAGGCCGGGCGCGCGGTGCTTCACGATCTGGTTCGCAAGTCCGACGTGGTGATCGTGAACCTGGTTGCGCGCGTGCAGAAAAAACTGGGCGTCGATTATGCGAGCCTGAAAGCGGTCAAACGCGATCTCGTCTTCGTGTCGCTGAGCGGGTTCGGGCTGCAGGGCGCACGACGTGATTTTCCCTGTTACGACCTGATTGCCGAAGGCTATAGCAGCGTGATGGATCTCACCGGGGAAGCCGAGAGCCCGGCGCAGAAAGTAGGCACGCCTGCCGCCGATCTGATCGCGGGCATGGACGCGGCGTACGCGGCGCTGGCAGCGCTCTTCGACCGCGGCCGCAGCGGGCGCGGGCACGAGATCGACATCGCGATGATCGACAGCATGACGCGCTTCATGGCGCCGCGCATCGTGCCGTATCTGGGTTCGGGCGAAGTGCCCAAGCGCACCGGCGCTCGCGACAGCGTGATCGCGATCTATCAGGTGTTCGATACGCAGGACGATCCGATCACGCTGGGCCTGGGCAATGACGCCATCTGGAAACGCTTCTGGCAGGCGGCAGGACGCCCGGAGCTGGGTGCGGAGGCGCGGTATGCGACCAACGTCGACCGGCGCGCCGCCCGCGAGGAGATCGTCGCGGAAATCCAGCGTGTCCTGGCCACACAGCCGCGCGATGTGTGGCTCGCGCGTTTCGTCGAGGCCAAGGTGCCCGCGGGCCCGGTGAACCGCGTCGATCAGGTGAGCAGCGATCCGGAGCTGCTGGCTCGAGGGCTGTTCTATACCGATCGCGCGAACGGGCGGCGTATTCCGCAGGTGGGCATCGGCATCGGGGTCGACGGATCGAGCGCGAGCTATCGCGTGCCGCCGCCGCGCCTGGGCGAGCATACCGACGAAATTCTGCGCGGCGTGCTCGGTTACGACGAGACTGCCATCGTGCGGTTACGCGACGACAAGGTGATCTGAAAACATGACCTACGAAACCATTCTTTATCGCGAAGAGGGCCAGGTCGGCTGGCTGACGCTCAATCGGCCCGACGACGGCAACATGTTCACCGCGCAGATGTGCCACGAGATCCGCGACTGCATCAACGACGTGCGGCGCGAGACGCGCACGCACGTGCTCGTGATCACCGGGGCCGGAGACAAGTTCTTCTGCATCGGCGGGCGCAAGGACGGGCTGGAAGACAGCACCCTGTACGCGGGCATGCTGCCGACGCTCGAGATCTACGAAAGCATCGAGCGGCTGCAAAAACCGGTCATCGCGTCGGTGAACGGCTACGCGGTGGGCGGCGGGCAGGTGCTGCAGGTGATGTGCGACCTCACCATCGCCAAGGAAAGCGCGGTCTTTCGCCAGGTGGGTCCGATGATGGGAAGCTTCGACGCGGGCTACGGCACGTGGTACCTCGAAGATCTCGTGGGCAAGAAGAAGGCGAAGGAAATGTGGTTTCTGAATCCCCGACTCAGCGCGCATGAAGCGGAGCGCATCGGGCTCATCAACAAGGTGGTGCCCGACGATCGTCTCGAAGAAGAAACGCGCGCGATGGCGCAGGCGGTTGCCGAGCGCGGCGCGTTCGCGCTCGCGGCGCTCAAAGGCGCGTTCGTCGCGCGGCACGGCGGCGTGTCGGGACTTTCGCGTGTCTCGCACGATCTGCTGCTGCGGCTCTACCTGGACACCGACGAGTCCAAAGAGCTCGGCGCGGCTTTCCGCGCCAAACGCACACCGGATGCGGACAAGTTCGGCCATTGAGCACGATACTCACGCTGCACGACCCGCACGTCGCCCGGCGTTACTACGCCGACGGCCACTGGCGTGCCGATACGCTGTATACCCTGCTGCGGCATCATGCGCAGACGCGGCCACAGGCGTTTGCGCTGCGCGACAGTCGCCGGCGCCTGAGCTGGCAGGCGCTTGCGCAGTGGGTCGATGCCGTGGCGGCGGACCTCCATGCGGCCGGCTTGATCCGGGGACAGCGCGTGTCGGTGTGGCTGCCCAACCGTGTCGAGGCCGTGGTGGTGATGCTCGCCTGCTCGCGCAACGGCTACGTGTGCAACCCGTCGCTTCATCAGAACTACACGGCGCGCGACGTCGTCCAGCTCATCGAGCGCATCCAGAGCGCCGCGCTGTTCACGCAGCCGGGCTATGGCGCCGACGGAGGTGAGAGCGATATTTTCTCCGCAGCGCTCGCTTTGCCCGGGATGAAGCGCGTGTACTGCCTGGATGCGGGCGGGGTGCAATCCCGCACCGCCGAGGGCTGCGTGGCGTGGCCGACGCCTGACAGCGCGCGCGCCTCCACGTCGGTGTCGGCGGACGTGGACGTGGACGACAACCCGGACAAGATCGTCTATCTCGCTTTCACATCCGGCACCACGGGCAGCCCGAAAGGTGTGCTGCACTCGGACAACACGCTGCTCGCCAACGGCCGTGCCATGGTGAGCGACTGGCACCACACCGATCGCACCGTGCTCTTCAGCCACAGCCCGCTGTCGCACCACATCGGCACGGTAGCGATAGAGCAAAGCCTCGTCGCCGGTTTCGAACTTGTCGTCAACGACCTCGGACCGGGTATGAAGCCGCTCGACTGGATCCTCGAATCGGGCGCCACCTACGTGATGGGTGTGCCCACGCACGCGATGGACATCCTCGCCGACATGAAGCGGCGCGGCATGAGTCGGCTCGGCGAGGTCGAGGTTTTCTACATGGCAGGATCGGTCATTGCGCCCGAGACGGCACGCGCGTTTCTCGACATGGGGGTCAAGCCGCAGAACGTCTACGGCATGACCGAGAACGGCTCGCACCAGTACACGCTGCCGACGGACGATGCCGCGACCATCACGTCCACCTGCGGCCGGGCATGCGCGGGTTATGAGACCCGTCTGTGGAACGCAGAGCACCCCGACCGCGAAGCGCAGCCCGGCGAGATCGGCGAGATCGGCACGCGTGGCGCGCTGCTGACGCTCGGCTACTTCGACAATCAGGCGGCGACCGAAAATTCGTTCAACGCGCACGGCTGGTTCATGAGCGGCGACCTGGGGCGCTGCGATGAGCGCGGCAATCTGCAGATCGTCGGCCGCAAGAAAGACCTGATCATCCGGGGTGGACACAACATCCATCCCTCGCATATTGAGAACCTGGTGATGCGGCATCCGGGTATTCTGAAAGCCGCGGCGTATCCGGTCGCCGACGTGCGGCTGGGAGAGCGCGTGTGCCTCGCGGTCATCTCGCGAGACGGGCTGAAGATAGACGGCAGCGCGATGCTAGCGCACCTGCACGCCGCGGGACTCTCGAAATACGACATGCCCGAATACTTCATCGCGCTGGACGCGTTTCCGCTGACGGCGAGCGGCAAGATCCTCAAGCGGGAGCTCGTCGAGTGGACCCGCAGCGGGCGCATCACACCCGACCCGGTCAGATGGGGAGGCGTACGTGAGAGGTGAAAGCACCTGACGCCGTGAGGATGATCGCCAACCCATTCGTCATCTCTTATGGCATCCCGAATCCGTTTTGACGTTTTAGCAACCAGGCACCCATGTCCATCGAACTGACCCGAGTCGAGGAATTCGCACTCATCACGCTGAACCGCCCCGATGCGCTCAACGCCCTGTCCTTCGCGCTGATCGATGATCTTCGCCGCGCCCTTGACGAGGTGTCCCGCAGCGACGCACGCGCCCTGCTCATCACGGGTGCCGGACCGAAAGCGTTCTGCGCCGGCGCCGACATCAAGGAGCTCATGGGGCGCTCGCTGATCGACCAGAAGCGGGGCGGCGAAGCGGGCCAGGCCGCTTTCTCGAAAATCGAGCGGCTGCCGATGCCGTCGGTGGCGATCATCAACGGTTATGCTTTCGGCGGCGGTCTTGAGATGGCGCTGGCGTGCACGTTTCGCATCGCCACGGCCAACGCCAAAATGGGATTGCCGGAGATCAAGCTCGGCCTGATTCCCGGCTATGGCGGCACGCAGCGACTGCCGCGGGCGGTGGGGGAAGCGCGCGCAATGGACATGATCCTGACCGGCCGTACCGTCGACGCCGAAGAGGCTTATCGCCTCGGACTCGTGCAGCACGTGATCGAAGGCGACCCGCTCGCGGCGGGTGTCACGTACGCGCGTGGTTTCTCCGGCTACAGCCTGCCGGTGCTGGGTTTCGCCCGCGAGGCGGTGAGCCGGGCGCTCGATACGCCGCTGGGAGAAGGCCTGAAGATCGAGGCGGATCTCTCGACCCTCGCGTTCCAGACGCAGGACGCCGCCGAAGGCATGGCGGCGTTCAGCGAAAAGCGGAAACCCGGATTCAAGGACGCGTGATGGCGCAGATGCAGGAGAACACGGCGCGCGTGATCGCGGTGACCGGTGCAAGCCGGGGAATCGGTGCGGCGATTTCACTCGAGTTGGCGCGCCGCGGCTATACGGTCGCGTGTCTCACGCGGCGCGGCGGCGGGCCCGAGTGCGACATCCCGGACGCGCTGAGCGATCGCTTCGTCAGCCACGCGTGCGACGTGAACGACGAAGCCAGTGTGCGCAAGGCACTTGTGGCACTCGCCGTCGACGGCAGGCTGCACGGCCTCGTCAACAATGCGGGCATTCATCTCGACGCGCCGAGCCATGAGATGCCCACCGCGACATACGAGCGGGTAATGCAGACCAATGCAACGGCGGTCTACACCGCGTGCCGCGAAGCCTATCCCTATCTCGTGAAAGCCGCAGGCGCGACGATCGTCAACATCGGCTCGTTCTTCGACAAGATCGGCGTGAAGCGCAATCTCGCCTATTGCGCATCCAAAGCGGCGGTCGGCGCGATGACGCGTTGTCTCGCCGTCGAATGGGCGTCCAAAGGCATACGCGTGCTCGATGTGGCGCCGGGTTATGTCGTCACCGATCTGAACCGGGACTCGCTCGAGCACGGGCCGGTGCGCGACTACATCGACAAACGCATCCCGGGGCGCCGTCCCGGCACACCCGAGGAAATCGCGCGGCTCGTTGCGGCGATCTTTTCCGAAGACATCGCCTGTCTCACCGGCGAGACGATTTATATCGACGGCGGCCAGGGAATAGCGCATTGAAAGTCTTCCACCACCTCGACGAGAGCGTCGCATTTTCGCAGGAAGAACGCATGCTGCTCGACAGCGTGCGCGAACTCGCGCGAGACCGGATTGCGCCGCGGGCCGCTGCTTACGACCGTTCGGGCGAATTCCCGCGGGACAACATCGACGCGATCAATGCGCTCGGGCTCAACGCGATGTTCATACCCGAAGCGTACGGCGGCGCGCCGCTCTCGTACGCGGCGTACCTGGAATGCGTACGCGAGCTGTCCAAAGCGTGCGCGTCCACCGGCGTCGTCTGGGCGACCAATTTCCACGCGATGAAGCCGCTGATCGATTTCGGCACCGAAGAGCAGAAGCTTCGTCTGCTTCCAGTGATGGCGCAAGGCGGCCTCGCTTCGCTGACGATCACCGAGCCCACTGCGGGCTCCGACGCGACCGGGATGAAAATGCAATTCGTACCGGAAGGCGATGACATCATCGTCACCGGCACCAAGACGTTCATTACGAACGGCGCGCACGCCGATCTCTACATGCTGTTCGGCAAGTGGAGCGAGATCGAGGATGGGCGCAAGGCGATTTCGGTGCTGGTCCTCGAGAAGAACACCCCCGGCCTTTCGGTAGTGCGCGAGGAAGACAAGATGGGTTTGCGCGCATCGAGCACGGCGACGCTCGCATTCGACGGCTGCCGCGTGCCGCGCGCAAACCTGCTCGGCAAGCCGGGAGACGGGCTGAAAATCCTGCTCCAGTCGCTGAACAAATCGCGTCCCAGCGTGGCGGCGCACGCGCTCGGCATCGCCCGCGCCGCTTTCGAGGACGCGGTGGCTTATATCAACGAGCGGCGCCAGTCGGGGCAGCGCATCGTGGAGTTCCAGGGCATACAGTTCATGCTCGCCGACATGGCGACCGATCTGGCGATGTGCGAGGCGTGGATGGGGCACGTCGCGCGCATGGTCGACAGCGGTGCGACCGAGTTCGGCGTGGAAGCGTCGATGCTCAAGATGCGCGCCTCCGACCTCGCGATGCGTATTGCCACCGATGCGGTGCAACTCCACGGGGGATACGGCTATTGCAAGGACTACCGCGTCGAGCGCCTGATGCGCGATGCGAAGATCACCCAGATCTGGGAAGGTACGAACCAGATACACCGGCAGTTCATAGGCCGCAGTTTTATCAGGAAGTGAGGCGCGAGAACGTGACTACAGCAATCAAAACCGTAGGCGTTGCGGGCAGCGGCACGATGGGCGCCGGCATTGCGATCGTGGCGGCCCGTGCCGGCTTCAAGACGCTCGTCTACGATCAGCGGCCTGAGGCGCTCGAGCGCGCGCACGAGCAGACCGAAGGTTTTTTCGCTAAATCGGTCGAGCGCAAGAAGCTCACGCAGGCGCAAGTCGATGGCATGCTCGCCAACCTGTCGGGAACCGGCGATATCGCAGCGATGGCCGAATGCGACATCGTGATCGAAGCGGTGTTCGAAGACCTCGCGGTGAAGCACGCGCTGTGCGGCGCACTGAACGAGGTCTGCCCGCCGCACACGATCTTCGCGTCAAACACGTCGACGCTTTCGATTACCGAGATCGCCGCGGGCTCCGGGCGCGACGCGCGTTTCGTCGGCATGCATTTCTGCCTGCCGGCGCAGCTCATGAAGCTCGTCGAGATGTCACCGGGGTTGCGCACGAGCAACGAGTCGTTCGAAGCGGCGTGGGCTTTCTGCAAGGCGCTGGGGCAGACCCCGGTGAAAACGAAGGACAACCCGGGTTTCATCCTCAACTACTTCCTGGTGCCTTTCAACAACGACGCGATCCGGCTCGTCGAGGCGGGTGTGGCTGAACCCGCCGACATCGATCGTGCGATCAAGATCGGCCTCGGTTACCCGATGGGTCCGCTGGAGCTACTCGATCTGGTCGGGCTCGACACTCACCTGCTGGTCGCCGAAGCGCTGTACGCCTCGACGCACGAGCCGCGGGCGGCGGTGCCGGCGCTCGTGAAGCGCATGATCGCGGCGGGGCAGCTCGGGCGCAAAAGCGGACAGGGTTTTTATACCTACGGCGGCACCGCGATGTTCGGTGGGTAAATTGGCCGGGTGACAGAAGGGCAACGTGGCTGGCAGGGCATCAGTCGCTGGTAGCACGCTGTATCCAGCCTGAAGCGCCCACTTAAGCGGCCCGGGCTTCCGGCATCGTCGCAAACGCGCTGTCGGGCGATTTGCCCGCGATTGTCGTTCGGTGCAGCTTACGCTTGTACTTCGTCCGGTCAAACGTCGTCGCCCGGTGCAGCGCGCAGCGGTTGTCCCACATCACCGCGTCGCCGTCGCGCCAGGCATGGCTGTAGACGAACTGCGGCTGGGTGCAGAGCGCGGTCAGCTCGTCGAGTAGCTTCGCCCCTGCTTCCGGCTGCTTGCCGACGATCTCCTGCGCGTGCGCGCCGACGTAGAGCGCCTTGCGGCCGTTAACGGGATTGGCGCGGATCACCGGGTGCGTGACGACATGGCGC
>JBKJKJ010000459.1:0-18727 GCA_046597455.1 Burkholderiales bacterium | reverse complement strand
GCTTGACGGTGATGCGGCCCTTGTAATGGTCCTCATCGATTTTCTCCACCATTTCGGCGCCAGGAAAACACGGCACCGTCGATGGGATGTTCATGAGGAAAGGCCACGCGTGCGCGGGCGCCATCGGCACTTCGAACCGGTTCCGAACCTGCATCGAAAACTCCTCCGTAGCCGCGGTGTATCGCGACTGCCGGCACTGGATGGGAAAGGCACCGAATCGAAAGGGTCTTGCCGCCCTGATTCAGTGCACGCAAAGTATACCGCTCATCGGCGAGGTTTCCAGCCCGTTGTGTGCGCCCTCGTAACAGTTGTAGCATCGAACGCTCCTCACCGCCTTCGACGACCGGGCCCTCCAATGACCACACCTCGCACGATGTTCGACAAGATCTGGGAACAGCACGTGATCGTTCGCCGCGAAGGCGAAGCGCTGCTCTACATCGACCGCAATTTCGTCCACGAAGGCGCTTTCCATGCGTTCTTCGCGCTCGCCAAGGAAGGTCGCAAAGTGCGAAAGCCGCGCCAGACTTTCGCCACCGCCGATCACTACGTGCCGACCGTGGGCGAGGAGCGCAGCCGCGGCATTGCCGGAATCGCCGATCCGGAGATTCGCGGCATGGTCGAGCTGCTCGAACACAACGCGCGCGAGAACGGACTGCTGCACCTGGGCATCGACGATCCGCGCCAGGGCATCGTTCACGTGATCGGCCCCGAGCTGGGGCTTACCCAGCCCGGGCTCACCATCACCTGCGGCGACTCGCACCCTTCAACGCACGGCGCGTTCGGCGCGCTCGCGTTCGGCATCGGCGCGTCCCAGTTGAAGCAGATACTCGCCACGCAGTGCATCTGGCAGAAAAAACCGAAGACATTACGAGTCGTCGTCGACGGCACGCTCAAACCGGGTGTCGGCGGCAAGGACGTCATCCTCGCGATCATCGCCAAGATCGGCACTGCGGGCGCGACGGGCCACACCATCGAGTTCGCCGGTTCGGCGATACGCGCACTGTCGATGGAAGGCCGCCTCACGGTGTGCAACATGGCGATCGAAGCCGGTGCGCGCGCCGGCATGGTCGCGCCCGACGACACGACTTTCAACTACCTCGCGGGCCGTGCGTTTGCGCCCAAAGGCGACGCGTGGGATCAGGCGCTGTCGTGGTGGGACACGCTGCCGACCGACGACGGCGCGACGTTCGATCGCGAAGTCCGGCTCGACGGCGCCGCGCTCGAGCCGACGATCACCTGGGGCACCACGCCCGAAGAAGCCCTGCCGGTCACGGCGCGGGTTCCGGTCCCCGGCGAAATGGCGGCTGCGGACAAACGCGCGCACGCCGAGAGCGCTCTCGTCTACATGGGTCTCACGCCCGGCATGCCGATCACCGACATCACGATCGACCGCGCTTTCATCGGCACGTGCACCAATGGGCGCATCGAAGATTTGCGGGCGGCGGCCGGGATACTCAAAGGCCGCAAAGCGGTGGTGCCTGCGTGGGTGTCGCCCGGATCGTCACAGATCAAGCGCCAGGCCGAAGCCGAAGGGCTGGACCGCGTTTTCATCGATGCCGGTTTCGAGTGGCGCGATTCGGGCTGCTCGGCGTGTGCCGCAATGAATGGCGACATCATTCCGCCCGGCATGCGCTGCGCCTCGACTTCGAACCGCAATTTCGAAGGCCGCCAGGGCAAAGGCGCGCGCACCCACCTCATGAGTCCCGCGATGGTGGCCGCCGCCGCAGTCACCGGCCGCATCACCGACGTGCGCACGCTGCTGTAGCGCTCATACGGCTCAACGCTTCCGGATAACCGACCATGCAACCTTTCACGACACTCACCGCCGTAGCCGCGCCGCTCGACATCGCGAACCTCGATACCGACAAGCTCATCCCGGCGCGACTGCTGCGCAAGCTGCGCACCCCGCCCGATGGCTATGCGCCGTATCTCTTTCACGACATGCGCTTCGATGCCGAAGGACGCGAGCGGCCCGAGTTCATCCTGAACCAGAGCGCTTATCGAAAAGCCGGCATCCTCGTCGGCGACGTCAACTTCGGCTGCGGCTCGTCGCGCGAAGGCGCGGTCTACGCGATGATGGACCACGGCATCCGTGCGGTGATCGCGCCGTCTTTCGGCGACATTCATTACGCGAACGAAATCCAGAACGGCATGCTGCCGGTGACTTTGCCTGAGGAAACCTGCCGCAACCTTCGCGCGCAGCTGCACGCCAAGCCGGGCGCCGAGCTTTCGATCGACCTCGAAACGCAGACGGTCACCGATACTCATGGCGACTGCCACGCGTTCCAGATTGACGCGGTCTACAAGGAGCGGTTGCTCAAGGGGCTCGATGAAGTGGGTCTGGTATTACAGCACCTGCCCGAGATCGAAGCCTTCGAGAAGCGGCACCACGGCGCGCACGGGTGGCTGGCCTGACCGGTTCTCGAGCGCCTCGGGGTTGCATCGTCACCGCGGTTCTCGCAACGACGGACGGTCTGTCATCGCGAGTCGCCGGCACAGGCGACCCTTCGACGAGCTCAGGACACGCGTGGCGATCCGGTGGCGCACGTGGCGCGGGGTGTCTGCCCGAGCTTTCGGCGGGTTCGCAGCAGCCTCTCCGGCCGCTGCGCGCAATTACTACGCAGCCTTCGAAGGCGTGTCCTCAGCCTCGTTCTCGTACGCGGCGATTTCCATCACGGGCGGCGCCGGCTCGCCGAGGGCGCGAGCGAGCTGAACCAGATCCCAGCTGATCGCATCGCGCAGTTTTTCAAAAGTGCCTTCCCATGCTTTGAGGCTGACCGTAATGGCGGACATTTCGTCCGCCTGAGCGATGGCCTCGGCCCCTTGCGTTCGAAGACGCAGGAAGGCCGCCACGCCCTCAGGCGCCAGGCGATGAACAGCAATGCCATCCGGCCACTTGCGCACGTCCAGCAGGATCTGCCTCTGCGTGCGGACCCACTCGCGATTCTGGAGCCGGCACCCCTGGACGAGCTTCTCGAGGCTCTCTCTCAGCGCGAGACCGAACTGCATGCACATCCGCGCGGCGCGACGCTCGGCGTCGAGCCCTTCGCGCCTGCGCAGGTCGTGCTGATGCCAGACGACCGCGATCGCGGCGAAGACCGCCAGCACGGTGCCTATTCCCTGCCACCACATTGCCCACTCCGCGCGCGGCATGCACAGCGAGCCGGCGAAACAGATTTCGACCTGAGTCACTCCGGGTCCTTGCTCGATTGATCGGGTTCGACAGTCAATAACGACCGGGAAGGCGGGGGACTTTAGGTAATGGCGCGTTCGGGTGCCCTCCGCTGCAATCGCTTCGGCTTTATGCCGTAAAAACTTTCCCGCGCCCGCCTCGCCGTCGTAAACTGTACAGAATTCTGCAACCACGCCAGGGAAACACACATGGGATTCACCGCCCGCGACGTCGTGCCCTTCACCCAGGCGCGCGCGAATCTGTCCGAACTGGCCGAGCAGGTGAAAGCCGGGGCCGAGAAAATCATTACCCGGAACGGCGAAAGCTACGTCGCACTGATCGACGCCGATCGACTGGATTACTATCACCGGCTGGAGCGCGAGCGCGTCCACCTCCTGCTGATCGAGGACGCACGCCGCGGGCTGGAGGACATCGTCGCCGGTCGCACGCACGACGCCGACGCTGCCATCTCGGCGCTGCAACAACGCCGTAAAGCCGCCGCGAAGCGGCGTGGCTGATCCGCTCTTCGGTGCAGCACTCACCGACAGCTTCCTCGAACGCGTCGATTCGATCGAAGCTTTCCAGACTCAAGCCGAGGCGCATTTCGCTTACGACGAACTATTGGCCGAGCTGCGCGCCACGGTCATTCCCAACCTGCAGCGATTCCCGCGATTGGGTCGACGTCATCTGGGCGTGCCGCCCCAATCCGCGGAGGCCCTCGCCCAGCTTGCACGGTTGCCGCCCGGCGCGGCAGATGCCTTGCTCGAGCTTTCGCACGGGGATTACCTGATCCTGTACACCCTGGCCGAGTCGATGGTATATCTGCTGTCGATCAGGCATCACCGTCAACTGACGGTCGATTTCGCGCGGCTGTGGCCGAACACTGCTCCCGCACCGACCGACGTCGCACAAAAAAACCGTAGGCACGCGCGGTCACGGAACCCCGGGAAAGAACGGCATCGCCAGAGTTGGCAGCCTGCAAGGAGTAAGTAGATGTTTATCACTCGCATCAAACTGAAGAACTGGCGCAACTTCCGTACATTGGACGTCCCGTTTCGCGATGTCTCTTACTTGCTGGGACCCAATGCATCCGGCAAATCAAACCTGCTTGATGCATTCCGATTCCTGCGTGACATCTCCAAGCCCAGAGGCGGCGGTCTGCAAACGGCCGTTAGTGACCGTGATGGCATTACCAAAGTGCGTTGCCTGCACGCTCGGCGTGACCCGGAGGTATTGATCGATGTACACCTCGCCGAGACCGCCGACAGTCCGGCACATTGGCGCTATGTTCTGGGCTTCAAGCCTGAGGGCAAGGGTGCTCAACGAATCCTGGTTTCGCAGGAGCGGGTGTGGCACGACGGCAAAATGGTGTTGGACCGACCGAAAGAGGAGGATCTTCAAGATACGACGCTGCTTACGCAGACACACCTTGAGCAGATCCAAGCCAATGGCCTCTTTCGAGAGCTTGTGGAGTTCTTTGCCAGCATTACGTATCTCCACCTGGTGCCGCAACTGCTTAAGTTCGCCGACAAAATAGGCGGTCGAAGACTGGAGGACGATCCCTTCGGCCAAGGTTTTCTCGAGCGCTTGGCGAAGACGCCGGAAAAGACTCGAGATGCCCGATTGGCCAAGATCGGCAAGGCTTTGAAACTCGCGGTTCCTCAGTTTAAAGAGATCAGGTTCGTCAAGGATCAACTCGGGCATCCGCATTTGGAAGCCCTCTATGCGCACCACCGGCCCAACGCAGGCTGGCAGTCAGAGGAGCATTTTTCAGACGGTACTTTGCGTTTACTGGGGCTTCTGTGGACGCTGCTCGATGGCAGCTCGCTCCTTTTGCTTGAAGAGCCTGAAATCTCACTCAACGACGCAATCGTTAAAGAGATTCCGCTAATCTTGCAGCGGCTGCAGCGCGATCGGAAATCACGTCGCCAGATAATTCTTAGTACCCACAGCGAGGCCCTTCTCAGCAATCCAGGCATCGATGGCCGAAGTGTGGTGGTTTTAGAGAGCAGTCTCGAAGGCACCAAAGGACGCACTTTGAAGGCGGACGAAACAATAGCGCTCGAGTCCGGATTGTCGGTCGCCGAGGTGGTCTTACCGAAAACACGTCCAACGTCCGTAAACCAGCTCGGTCTCTGGTAATGCCCTCAATAGCCTTAGCGACAGAAGATGCATTGAGTGAAGCCGTCGGACAGCGGCTCCTGGAGGAGTTGGGGCCCGACATGACCGCACACACGCTGCTACGCAAGGACGGCGCCGGTTATCTGCGCTCGCGTTTAAAGAACTGGTGCCAGATGGCGCAGCGCCAGGTCGTGATCATCTTGACTGACCTCGATCGTGCAGCTTGCCCCGCTGCGCTCTTGAACGATTGGTTCGGACAATCGATTCGACCCATCAACCTATTGTTGCGGATCGCAGTGAGGGAAACTGAATCATGGCTTATGGCAGACCATCAAGCCATGCGGCAACTGATCGGTGTTCGAGGAGCACTTCCGCCGCGGCCGGACGACCTACCTGATCCGAAGCAACGCCTTCTTGAGCTGGCTAAGCTGGCATCGAGGCAGGTAAGACTCGATTTGGTCAAGGACGCCGGCGCAATATCAAGCCAAGGAATCGGCTACAACGCCCGACTCACAGAGTTTGTCCGTAATACCTGGAGTCCCAAGCGCGCAGCACACCGTTCGCCGAGTCTGAATCGCGCCCGTTCGCGGCTGCAAGAGCTCGCCGATCGACTGAGCGCCTAAGTCGCCGTGATGTGATAAACCGAAGGCTGAGCGATCGATTTCATCGAGATCAGAATTGAGGTCGCCGAGCGCCGCGAGGCGCGATTGCGCTCGACCGGAACTTCGGCATGGCACACCCTGCGCTACTCATCATGCTGTCATGTTCATGCTCACTTCGTAGCATCCCCGCTTTCGACGATCACCTGCTCGACTTCGCCTGCGTCGTCTTTCCTGCGGAAGGCAGCGGCTTCCTGATATTCCGCGCACTGGTGACACGCGACCGCCTGCGCCATCGTGGGGAACTCGATCACCACGTGGCGCGTGAATTTCTCCGGGCCTTCCATAATCTGGTAGTTGCCGCCTCGCGCGAGGACTTTGCCGCCGAACTTCGCGATGATGCCGGGAACGCGATCGGTGTATTTCTTGTACTCGACCGGGTCGTTTATTTTGCAGCGGGCAAGCCAGTATGCGGGCATTGAATATCTCCGGTTTGTTTGCGCCTCGCCAACATGCGAGACCCAATTGTGACGACGTGATGCGGTGATGTGGTGACGGGCCGGGAATGCGGGGGGCTCCGAGACTTCGTAACCGCATCACCTCATCACCGCATCACTCCATCACTCCATCACCGTTTCACGGCTACACCGTCGGCTTCCCGCCACGCCTTGTCGATGTACCGTCTGCCGCCGGCTTCGCTCACTTGCAGCACGGCGCGATAGCTTCCATTGCTGACGCGAAGCGCACGCGTGGCAATCGGGATCTGTTCCGGGTCCGGGCCCGCTGCGAAGGCTTCGAGCAGCGGCCGCCCGTCCATCGCGGGCTGACCTGCCGTGACGCCGAGCAGATGCATGAGTGTGGGCGCGACGTCCACGTTGGATGTCGGCGTTCTGACGAGCGCACCACGCTTGAAATCGGGCCCCCACGCGAGCATGGTGTTGCGCACCGTCCACGGCCCGATGCCGCCGTGTCCCGCGGCGTCGGTGTCGACAGGGCCGGTCTTTCCACTGACGGTCTGTGCGTAGTCGGCGCCGCGCACCCCATACCGGTTGGGCGCGGACGACCACGGAAAGGTGAACACGATGTCCGGGCTGCGCGCGTGCCCGCCGAGGTGAACGTATTCGAGCGCGAACGTGCCTGCGACCGAACCTTCGTGCGCTTCGCCCCCGCTGCGCGCCGCGGTGAACACGACCCCACACCACGGCTGGCGCTGCAGGAACTCGACGACCGCCCGTATCCGCCCGGGCTCCCGGTCCCGCACGTGCAGCGCGATCGCCTGCCCGCTCGATGCGATGATCACGTCGCCGGATTCGGCAGGCGCAACGAGCCCGGCATCGACGAGCGCACGCCCGACGTTGACCGTGTGCACGGTCCTCGAGAATCCGTGATCGGATACGACGACGATGTTGGTGGCGGCGCGCATACCCAGCGCATCGAGCTTCTGCAGCAGCAGACCGATCTGCCGGTCGTCGTTGCGAATCGCTGCAATCGACTCGGGCGCGCCGGGCCCGAAAGCGTGCTGGATGTGATCGGGTTCGGTCATCCACGTCAGCACGAGCGCGGGCTTCAGTTCCGGCAGCACGTATTCGCGAAGGACGTCCATCGACCAGTCGACCGCGCTGTCGTAGCTGTCCTTCGCGCCGCCTTTCTTCGGTTGGGGTCCGAAGCGCTTCAGAATCGCATCGCTCACCGGGAGCGGAAAAGCGACGCTTTTCCCGCTGAACCCGTTGCCGTTGATCAGCGTGCCGATGCCGTGCGGCGCTTTCGGGGCGAGCAGCAGCGAGCTCCCGGGTGAGCCCGAGCTCAGGACGACCACCTTGCGGCCCGAGCGCTCGAGCCGCTCCGCGATGCCGGCGGTGGTCACCATGCCTCCTGCAGTCACTTCGTCGAGCTTCATCAGCATGTCGAAACTGTCGTTGCGAAACGCGCGCTGTGGGTCGACCGCTGGAACGTAAATGGTGTTGCCCATGATGCCGTGGCGCGCCGGGTACGACCCGGTGGAAATCGACGTCGAGTTCACTCGCGTGACGGTGGGGAAAACGGCGTGCGAATTCTCGAAAGCGACGCCTTCGCGGCGCAAGCGATTGAGGTTCGGCGTATCCGCTTCGTTGATGCTGTCGGGACGCAGCCCGTCCATGACGAAAACGAGATGCAGCGAGGCTGCCGACTGCGCGCTCGCGGGTGCGGTCAGGCACACCACGAGAGCCGCCAGGATGACGCCGATCAGGTGACGCATGCGTTCCCCTTGAACAATTGCGCTGCCGGCCTCACGGCAGCCTGATTTCGGATCCGCCCGCACTGGGCATGCAGCGCAGCACAGCACGCGTGCCGAACGCCTCGCGGCGGATGTTCATGTTTCGACTTCGCCGCGCTACGCTCAACACGAACGGTCAGGGTGGTTCGTATCGCCATCAACGTGAGGCTTGTAAGTGGGTAGCGGGATTGACCTATGGAACGTGGATCGAGGGGGGCAACATCCGAAATCCCGATTCGTTGACTCCATCTGGCGCGAGTGTGTGCCGGAAGGAACAGACTAGCGTTCGACCGTGGCCGCTTCGATTTTGTAGTACTCCTCGAGCCCGATCAGGTCCTCGACTTCCTTGCGCCAGACGATCATTTCCTCGGGATCGTTGCCCGACGTGCCCGTGGTCAGCATATTGTTGATGACGCGTTTGAGCGTCTGCGTCACCGGGCACAGCAGTGCGGTCGGGTAAGTCGAAAGCTTATAGCCGATGTCCTGGAATTCCTGCACCGAAAAAAGCGGGCGGCGCAGCTTGTTGCCTTCGCTGTTGGTGTACGCGAGCGGGCCCTTGATTTCCTTCACCGCCTGGATCGCCTCCTCGCGCGTGTTCGGAAAAATCATCACCATCTCCGCGCCGGCTTCGAGATAGAGGTTCGCGCGCTCGACGCCCTCTGCAAAGCCGTCTGTTCGCATCGAGTCGGTGCGGCCCATGATGCAGAAATCAGGGTTCTCGCGCGCGGCGACAGCAGCCTTGATTTTCGCCACCATCTCCTCTCGCGGGATCACGTGCTCGACGCCTTTGTGATAGTGCACGCGCTTGGGGTAGATCTGGTCTTCGATGTGAAGCGCCGCGGCGCCGGCTTTCTCGAGCTCCTTCACGCAGCGCATGACGTGCAGCGGCTCGCCGTATCCGGCGCCGGCGTCGACCACCACCGGAATCTTCACTGCGGATGTCACGTACCGGGTCGTCCACGCGAGCTCGGTCAGCGTGAGCAGCGGCTCGCTCGTGACGTAGTGCGTCCCCAGCTGATAGCCCCCGATGTGCACGCACTCGATGCCGAGCGTTTCGGCAACGCGTGCGGTGTAGGGATCCCAGATGCCGAGCGCCGGGATGAATTTCGGCCGCGCCATGAGCTCGCGAAAGCGTTTGAGTGGTGATGTTTTCTGCACGTCTGCTCCCATAAGCCGCCGCTGATGCAACCGCTCAGCGACGGTTAGATTAATAGGCTTCCTGCTTCATGCCGGCGAATTTCATCACGCCGCCCCACTTGTCGATCTCGGCCCGAACGAAAGCGGCGAATTGCTCGGGCGTGCCCGGCTCCGGCACGACCCCGATGGTCGCGAACTGATCGCGCAGTGCCGGAGTCCGAAGGCTCTCCGCGATCGCCCCATTGAGCCGCTCGACGATCGCGTGCGGCGTGGCGCGCGGCGCGTTGATGCCGTACCACGTTCCCGCTTCCACGCCCGGCACGCCCGCTTCTGCAATCGTGGGGATGTCCTGCGCGAGCGCGGAGCGCGTTGCGGTCGCGACGCCGAGAGCGCGAAGCTTGCCTGCGCGTAGCTGGGGCAGGGCGCCGACCAGGTTCGGCATCGCGAACTGAATCTCACCCGAAAGGACCGCGGTCACCGTGGGTCCTGTTCCCTTGTATGCGACGTATCCTGCGTCGAAGCCGGCCTGCTTCGAAAGCAGCACGATCGCGAGATGGCCGATGCTGCCGGTGCCCGGCGAGCCCGAATTGAGCTGGCCCGGCTTCGCCTTGGCGACCGCCACGAAATCCTTGAGCGTCGTCGCCGGGAATGACGGATGCGTGACCAGCACGAACGGCACCGCACCCACGAAGCCGATCGGCGTGAAGTCGCGGATCGGATCGTACGGCAGCTTGCGGTAGTAAACGGCGGTGACCGCGTGCGACGCCGTCGAGAACATGAGTGTGTAGCCGTCGGGCTGCGCTTTGGACAGGAGATCGGTCGCGAGGATGCTCGCCGCACCGGGACGGTTGTCGACCACGAAAGGCTGGCCCAATTTTTCGGCCAGATTCTGCGCGAGCATGCGCGCGGGCACGTCCGACCCGCCGGGCGCGAAGCCGACGAGGAGGCGCACGGGCCGCGTGGGATATGTACCGGATGCACCGGACGTCGCAGCGTGCGCGTTGGCCGCTGCGATGCCGGCGAGGAAGGCGAACGCGAGCGCGCGCTTCACAGCCGCACCGCCCCGTCGCAGACGGTTCAACGCGCCACCGCCGGGGCGATCCACGTTACCCGCCTGTATCGACACCTTGGACCGCCGGGCTTTACGCATGCTCGCTCCTCATCCCTTCATCACCGCATCACCCCATCACTTCCTCACCGCATCACCGCATCACCCCATCACTTCATCACTTCATCACTTCATCACCGAGACACCGCATCACTCTTTCGTAATTCCCGCAGTCTTGATCAGCCGGCTCGTGCGATCGATATCAGCGCGAATGGCAGCGCCGAACGCTTCAGGGGAGCTCGCCACGACCTGCACGCCGACGGCGAACAGCCGCTCGCGGGTATCGGGCGCGTTCAGCTGCCTTGCGACTTCCTGATTGAGCCGGTTGATGATCGCGGCGGGCGTCTTCGCGGGCGCGAAAAGGCCCTGCGGCGACGTGGACTCGTAGCCCGGGACTCCACTCTCGGCGATCGTGGGCACCTCGGGAAGCAGCGCCGAGCGCTCGCGCGAACCCACTGCCAGCGCCCTCACCTTGCCCTGCTTGATGTATTCGATACCCGAGGCCGCGGGAAACATGATCTGCGCCTCGCCGGTCATGAGACCGATGAGCGCAGGGCCCGAGCCTTTGTAAGGCACGCGCACGATATCGAGGCCGGCCATCGACTTGAAAAGCTCCGCCGCCATGTGCGGCGCGGCGCCGATGGTGCCTGCCGCGTAATTGAGCTGCCCCGGTCGGGCTTTGGCGAGCGCAATCAGATCCTTGACCGTCTTCACCGGCAGCGTTGGATGCACCGTGAGGATGCTCGGCGTGGTGACCGCCATGATGATCGGCGCGAAATCCCTCACCGCGTCGTATGCGGCGGGTCGCAACAGCGGCGTCACCCAAAGCGGCGGTCCGTTCACGTGCAGCGTATAGCCGTCAGGTGCCGCCCGGGAGACGATCTCGGCCGATATCGCGCCTCGATTGTCGATGAAAACCTGCTGGCCGAGCGCCTCCGAAAGTTTGGGCGCGATCAGTCTCGCGACGAAATCCGAGCCGCCCCCCGCGGCGTTGGACACGATGCGGATGGGTTTCACCGGATACGCGTCCTGCGCGTGTGCCGCGCCGCCTGCCAGAATCGCGATCGCAACGCCGATCACCCGACTCATCATCTCGCACCTTTTCACGTTGTCACCTTTCACGAATCGAGTCATTCCACCCGTATTCCCGCAACCTTCACCAGTTTCGAAATGCGATCGATGTCGTTTCGCATCACACCCGCGAACGCATCAGGTGCGTTGGTCACGACCTGGCTGCCCGCATTGAAAAGCTTCTGCTTCACGTCTTCGCTGTTCAGCGTTTTCGCGAGCTCCTGGTGCAACCGGTTCACGATGGCCGGCGGCGTGCCCGCGGGCGCGAACAGGCCCTGCGGTGACGTGGATTCGAACCCCGGGACGCCCGAGGCGGCGAGCGGCGGCACGCCCGGGGCGAACGGCGAAGGCTCCGGTGTGCACACGGCAAGCGCCCGGAGCCGCCCCTGCCTGACATGCGGCATGGCGGCCGGCGCGCCGGGGAACATGAGATGCACCTCACCGCTCATCAGCCCGATGACGCCGGGGCCGGTGCCTTTGTAGCCGACGCGAACGATGTTCACCCCCGCCATGTGCTTGAACAGCTCGCCAGCCAGATGCGGCGTCGCGCCGAGCGTGCCTGCGGCGTAGTTCAGCTCTCCCGGACGCGTTCTGGCGAGCGCAATGAGCTGCTTCACCGTCCTGACGGGTATCGAAGGGTGAACGACCAGCATGCTGGGCGAGCTCGTCGCGAGGGTGATTGGCGCGAAGTCTTTCACGTCCCACGGCACGCCGGGCTTGAGCAGCGGAAGCAGCCACAGCGCGCTCCCACTCACCAGCAGGGTGTAGCCGTCCGGAGTCGCTTTGGCGACCACCGCAGGTCCGATCGAGCCGCGATTGTCGACGATGACCTGCTGACCGAGACTTGCGGTCAGCCCGGTCTGGATGAACCTGCCGAGGACATCGGCGTTCCCGCCCGAAGCGGCAGTGATGAGGCGGATAACTTTGCCCGGATACGGCTCCTGAGCGTGTGCCGCCGCGCAGGCGAAAGCCAGCACGGGTGCAACGAGACGAACGACAAGAGCGCACGCGAACATGTCTCCTCCGCTACTTCTTTTGATTGCTGCAGGCGTGGCGCCTCAACGATCCGGGCGACGCGGCTTCATCACGGCGCGAGCCGTGCGTGCGCGTTCTTTTATGCGTTTATAACATGAGCGACATGAGCGCGAGGGTCGCTGTCACCGGCGCCGCATCCATCACGGCCAACGGCCCCACGCACGCCAGCACGCCGAACGACGGGCGGTTACGGACGAGCCTACAGATTCTGGCTCGTCGTGCGTTCGACGAGCCAGTGTATGACCGCAGGAGCGTGGGTGTCCGGCGGGAAAACCGGATAGAAGACGTGCTCGATCAGGCCGTCGTGCACGATCAGCGTAATGCGCTTGATCAGCGTCATGCCGTCGACTTCGAATGTCGGCAGACCGAGCGCTTTCGCAAAATCGAGATTCTGGTCGGACAGGAGCTGGAAAGGCAGGTGTAGCCTCTCGGCCACTTCGTGCTGGTATTCGGAATCCTGGGTGCTCAAGCCGAATACCGCGTCGATTCCGAGATCCCGGATCTCCGGGTAATGGTCGCGAAAGCCGCACGATTGCGGCGTGCAGCCGCGGGCGCCCGGGATGGCGTCCCAACCGGTCGGAGACGGTTGATCGGGGCGTCCGGTGCGCGGATAGCAATAGACGATCGTCCACCCCGGCAGCGTGGACAGGTCGACCGCCGACCCCGCAGTCGAGCGCAGTCCGAGCGACGGCAGCCGCATCCCCATGAGGTGCGCGCATGCACCGTCGTCCTCCGGCGCTGGCAGCCCGGGCGGCAGCTTGTATACGTTGTCGGATCTCGGCATCTGTCGTGCCCCGAGTTGAGTCGCTAGTTACTTTACCAGCAACTCGACCAGTATTTGCTCGTATATCCCCGGCAGTGGCTCCAGATCCGCGAGCGGGATGCACTCGTTGATCTTGTGTATGGTGGCGTTCGTGGGACCGCATTCCACGACCTGTGTACAGATATCGGCGATGAACCGCCCGTCTGAAGTACCGCCGGTGGTGGAGAGCTCGGTCTCGATGCCGGTTTCCTTCCTGATCGCGCGGGCGACAGCGTCGACGAGATCGCCACGGCCGGTGAGGTAGGGACGGCCGTCGTAGCTCCAGTCGAGATCATAGTCCACGCCCTGCCGGTCGAGTATGCCGTGAACCCGCGTCTGCAGGGATTCCAGAGTGCTCGCGGTCGAGAACCTGAAGTTGAACTTGATATGGGCCGCACCGGGTATGACATTGTTCGCGCCCGTGCCTGCATTCATGTTGGAAATCTGCCACGTCGTCGGCGGAAAGTACTCGTTTCCGCCGTCCCATTCGGTTTTCGCGAGCTCCGCGATGGCCGCGGCCACGTCGTGCACGGGATTACGGGCGAGGTGCGGATAGGCGACGTGGCCCTGGACGCCTTTGACCACCAGCTTCCCGGAGAGCGAGCCGCGGCGGCCATTCTTGATCATGTCCCCGGTGCGCTTGATCGAAGTGGGTTCGCCGACGATGCAGTAATCGGGACGCTCACCGCGTGCGTCGAGCGCCTTGACCACCTTCACCGTGCCATCGGTCGCGGGACCTTCCTCGTCGGACGTGAGCAGCAGCGCGATCGAACCTGCGTGGTCATCGTGTTTCGCCACGAAATTCCCCACGGCCACGATGAAAGCGGCAATCGAGCTTTTCATGTCGGACGCGCCGCGCCCGTAAAGTATGCCGTCGCGGATGACGGGCTCGAATGGATCGCTGACCCACTGGTCGAGCGGCCCGGTCGGCACGACGTCGGTGTGCCCGGCGAAGCAGAAAAGCGGGGCGGCGGTGCCGCGCCGCGCCCACAGGTTGCTCACGCCGTTGCTGTCCATGCGCTCGCAGGTAAAGCCAAGCGGCGCCAGATAACCGGCGATGAGGTCGAGGCAGCCTGCGTCGTCGGGGGTGACGGAAGGGCGCGCGATGAGCGCCTGTGCGAGGTCGAGCGTGTTGATTTCCACCGGATTATCCTGTCGAGTTGCCGCCACGTTTGTCAAATGGTAACAAAGAGCGGGTAAAATCACCGCGCGCCCGTGAGGAGAGATCGCAAAGAATAAGGGAGCGGGCTGCACCGCATTGTATTTCAGGCCAGCGACGCGCTTCGGCTCCGCTCTCGTCCGACTGCTCTCTCATCACCTTTCACCTGTCTTCTTTCGAACCTGAAACTCCATGCCCGCATTACTCGTTTCACATCGATTAAACACCGAGAGGGGGGCCGACCTCGCGCGTCATGCCGAACAGGCCGGACTCGAGATCGTCGCGCTGCCCGAAGACCGCGAAGGCCGGTTGGCCGACGATGTCATCTCGCGCATCGAAGTCGCCTTTTTCTCGGGCGACATCTTTCCCGACTTTTCGCGCCAGTTTTTCTCCACGGTGCGCAAGGCGCCGAACCTGAAGTGGCTGCACGCCTTCAACGTCGGGGTCGATCATCCCATTTACACCGAAATGCTCGCGCGCGGCGTGCGCGTCACGACCTCCGCGGGCTCGACGGGGGAGCCGATCGCACAGACCGCGATCACCGCACTCCTCATGCTCGCGCGTAACTGGCCGCGCTGGCTTGCCGCGCAGCGCGAGCACCAGTGGAATCCCATGCGCACGGCCGAATTCCCGCGCGACCTGCGCGGCCAGAATGCGATCGTGGTCGGGTTGGGCCACATCGGCAAGGAAATCGCCCGGCTGGCGCAAGTCCTCGGGCTCAGGGTCATCGGCGTGCGCCGCAGCCCCATTCAACCGGGCGATCCGGTGGACGAAATGCATACGCCCGACAGACTCGGCGCGCTTCTGCCCGACGCTGACTGGCTGATTATTGCGTGCCCGCTGACCGATGAGACGCGAGGCCTGGTCGACGCAGGCCTGCTCGCACGCCTGCCGAAGACCGCACGGCTGATCAATGTCGGGCGCGGCGAAGTGGTCGACGAACCCGCCCTCATCGACGCCCTGCGCTCGGGCCGCCTTGCTGGCGCTTATCTCGACGTTTTCGCGACGGAACCGCTGCCGACTGAATCCGCGCTGTGGGACCTGCCCAATGTGTTCGTGACGCCGCACAACTCGGCTGCTGCGACGGGCAACGAGGGGCGCGTCTATGACATCTTCGTCGGCAATCTTGCCCGGTGGAAAGCGGGCGAGCGGATGACGAACGAGGTTTAGCGCAAGGCCGCAAACGCTCGCACCTACAATAATCAGGAGAGGAAATTGAATTTACGCTTTACAGTGCTCGCCGCGTGCGCCGCGACGATGACCTCCGCGTTCGCAACGCCAGCGCTCGCTCAAGGTTCTGCCCAGGCCTATCCGACCAAGCCGGTGCGCATCATCGTGCCCTACGCGGCGGGGGGTAACACCGACTTCACCGCCCGCGCGCTCGCCGAGAAGCTCACCGAGGCCTACAAGCGCCAGTTCATCGTGGAGAACCGCCCCGGCGCCGCAACCAACATCGGCTCCGATGCCGTCGCCAAAGCACCGGCCGACGGCCACACGCTGCTCATGGGCGGGGCCGCCAACGCGATCAACATGAGTCTTTTCGAAAAACTGCCTTACGACACGCTTCGCGACTTCGAGCCCATCGCGCTTTGCGTTCAGGGCGCGAACGTGCTCGCGATACACCCGTCGTTGCCGGCGAAGAATCTCAAAGAGCTGATCGCCCTGGCTAAAGCCCAGCCGGGGAAGCTCAATTTCGCGTCCAGCGGACTGGGCAGCTCGAACCAGATGGCGGGCGAGTTGTTCAAGCTGATGGCGGGAATCAACATCGTGCACGTGCCTTATAAAGGCAACAGTCCGGCGCTGAGCGATTTGCTCGGCGGCCACGTCGAAATGATCTTCAGCGGCGTGCCGGCGCTGCTTCCGCACATCCAGAGCGGCAGGATACGGGCGATCGCCATCGGCAGCCTGAAGCGCTTCCCGGCGCTGCCCGCCGTGCCGACTTTCGACGAGTCGGGCCTGAAAGGCTACGAAGCCACGACCTGGTTCGGCATGCTCGCCCCGGCGAAGACGCCCAAAGACATCCTCTCGCGGCTGAATGTCGAAGTGGACAAGGCGATCAAAAGCGCGGACATCCAGACGCGCTTCGCGAACGAAGGGCTGGAGCCGATGGGCGGATCACCGCAAGCGTTCGCGAAATTCATCCGTTCCGAGATCGACAAGTACGCGAAAGTGATCAAGGCTGCGGGAATACCCAGGCAGTGATGTAGTGATGAATCCAACAATATCGATCGAGGAGATGACCGAATGAAAATGTCACGTATCGCGCTGGCCGCGGCACTCGTGTGCTCCGCCGTCACCGCCGGCGCTCAAACCTGGGCGCCGCAGAAGAACGTCGAGATCGTCGTCGGGTCCGCGCCCGGCGGCAGCAACGACAAGACCGCGCGCACGGTCGAGCGCATTCTTACACTGAACAAGCTCGTGCCCGGCTCGATCACAGTGGTCAACAAACCCGGCGGCGGCAGCAACATCGCGTTCACCTACGTGCACCAGCACCCCGGCGACCCGCATTACCTGATGGTCGGCACGCCTTCGCTCCTCACCAACAACATCACGGGCCTGAGCAAGCTCAGCCACAACGACTACACGCCGATCGCGTCGCTTTTCAACGATTACATCGTGTTCGCGGTCAACGCCGCCTCCCCGATCAAGAACGGCAAAGACCTCGCCGAGCGCCTGAAAAAAGATCCCAAATCGGTCAGCATCGGCTTTGCGACCACGCTCGGCAGCCACAACCATATCGCGGCGGGCCTGCTGATGAAAGCGATCGGCGGCAACGCGCGCGATCTCAAGGTCATCGCCCACAAAGGATCGGCTGAAGCGATCACCAACCTGCTCGGCGGCCATATCGACCTCGTCACCACCGCTGCGGGCAACATCGCCTCGCACGTGGCTTCCGGGAAGCTACGCGTGGTCGCGGTGGCAGCCGACCGGCGTTTCACGGGCGCGCTTGCCGACATACCGACGTGGAAAGAGCAGGGGGTGAATCTGGTCTTCGGCGGCTGGCGCGGAATCCTTGCGCCCAAAGGCCTCACCGCACAACAGAGCGCCTATTGGGAAGGGGTTCTGCGCAAGGCGACCCAGGCGCCCGAATGGAAAACCGATATGGAACGCAACTTCTGGGCTGACGATTTCGTCACGGGTGACAAGTTCAGGAAAGATCTGGACAGCGACTACGCCGAGATGAAAGCGGTACTGGTGGATATCGGCCTCGCGAAGTAACGCGAGCCCGGCGCCGACCTCAGTCGGCGCGCGCGCCTGTCGGAGCGTCGAGCGCTGGCTGGGTCAGCCGGCGCTCGTGATCAGGATGACGAGCGCGGACACGGCCGCGGCGGCCCCGAGCCCAACGATGACGCTGGCGCCCGCCAGCCGCAGGAAATCTGCAGCCACGCGAACCGTCGGGACCGGCAGATGCACCGTTCCGGATTTGGTTGCTTCCATCATAAGATCCTTTTCTGGTCAGACATCGGGCACGCACAGTCGGCCGCCGGGTCGAGCCGGTGGACGCCGGCTGCGTAGCCCGCACGCGCTGCGGTATGCAAAGTCCATTCCACAACCTCTTAACGACCCCCGCACGCCGGACTTGAGGCGAGGCGGCGATCAATAGTGGCGGGAAAAAGGCGGCGGGCGGGGCAGCGGCGGGCGCTGGTAACATCCGGTGGGTCATGGCCAAACGCATCGCAATCGTCGAAGACGACGCCGGAATACGCGCCAACTACAGCGACGCGCTGACGCGGCACGGCTACCAGGTCAGCGCATACGCCACTCGCAGGGACGCCGAAGCGGCATTCGACACGCGGCTGCCCGATCTGGCCATCATCGATATCGGCCTGGGGTCGGAAGTCGACGGGGGCTTCGAGCTGTGCCGCCGGCTGCGCGCGCTCTCCTCCACGCTGCCGATCGTTTTTCTCACGGCGCGCGACAGCGATTTCGACGTGGTCTCGGGCCTGCGCCTGGGGGCCGACGATTACCTCACGAAAGACGTGAGCCTGCCGCATCTGCTGGCGCGCATCGCCGCGCTGTTCCGCCGCATCGACGCCCTGTCGGCGGCGCCTGCGGCCGAGGATGTCCTGGTGCGGGGCGGGCTCGAGCTCGACCTGAAACGCATGACGGCCCGATGGAGCGGCCAGCCGCTGGAGCTCACCGTCACCGAGTTCTGGATCGTGCATTCCCTTGCGCGCATTCCGGGCCACGTCAAAAGCCGCGAGCAGCTCATGCGCGACGCCAGTATGGTCGTCGATGAAGGCACGATCACGTCGCACGTGAAGCGCA
>JBKJKJ010000441.1:0-12793 GCA_046597455.1 Burkholderiales bacterium | reverse complement strand
AGGAGGGGAGAAAGCCCTCGGGCGGCACTCAGGCATTCTCTGTCAGACGCTGCACGGTGACAAGTGCGCAGTGGGCTGCTTCGTGTTCTTTGCCGGGTTCAATGCCGATGGGGCGCCGAAGTGCGAAAAATATCTCGCCCGGCTCGCGACCCCGGAATATCGCCGGACGCGCTACTGTGACGCCCTGCGGCCCTGCCGGGCCGGCGGTCGCGCCGCCTGCGCCCGGTGCCGCGATCCGTCGTTGAGGCTAGGGCGGGGGCTGGGAAACACGGTCTCGCCCATGCCGTCATTCGACGCTGGCGGATCGCGGTGGAGACGACGTCACGCCGGCACGCCGTCAACGTTAGGCGACCCGCTGCATCAGGTCGTGAACCAGATGACATGCCCCAGCCAGGCCTGGTAGAGGCAGAGTACCGACTCGATGATGATCACGACGAACGTGAGCACGGCACCCCAGGAACGCCCGACCTTGAATTGAGCGGTGAACGACAGTGCGTATCCGTGCAGCAACCGCGCGATCAGGAGCGCGAGACCGAGCGCGTGTATGAGATAAATCGAAAAGTGGCTCAACTCGAGAATCAGGAGCAGCAGCAGGGCGAGCGGCACGTATTCGGCGAAATTCGCGTGTCCTCGTATCGCGCGCTGCAGCTCGGGATCGCCCCCGTCGCCGAGGCTCACGCGCGCCTTGGCGCGCCGGCTGATGACCCTCAGGCTCAGAACGAGCATCCACAGCGCAAGCAGGCCGGCATACACCGGCGTGACGATCATGGCTCCCTGCATAAGGGCTCCCGCAATTGAGGTGATGGTCCGGTGACGGTCAGTCGCGTCGCTGCGTGCGCTGCTCGCCGAGATGGATGCCCAGCCCTCTTGCTGTGCGTAGCAGCGCGTCGTTCGGGTCTAGCGTGCGCGCGCCGATCGTCACTTCGCTCAAGGGGACATCGACGACGCCCCGATCGTGCCACGCTGCCATGCGCGCAAACCGTCGCTGCGCGACCATCTCGACAGCGTGGATTCCGAATGCCGAAGCGAGCAGCCTGTCGCGCGGGGACGGGGTACCGCCACGCTGCACATGCCCCAATGTCGTTACACGAATCTCCGCGGTCGTGAGCGGCGAGAGTTTTTCCATCAGGTAATGGCCGATGCCGCCGTAGCGGGCGTGCCCCGTCGCGTCCGTCACCGAGGCTTTCGTGCCGTCCTCCGTCCTGACCCCTTCGGCTACGGTGACGAGCGCGTGCGTACGCCCTTGGGACAGCAGTTCGTTGATGCGACGTGCGACGCCGGCGACGCTGTAGGGGAGCTCGGGAACCAGAATGATGTCGGCGCCGCCTGCGATGCCCCCGTTCAACGCGATGTGGCCGGTGTCGCGCCCCATGACTTCGAGGATCATGACGCGATGATGGCTGGCTGCCGTTGGCTGCAGGCGATCGAGCGCCTCGGTAACGACGTTGATCGCGGTTGCGAAACCCACCGAATATTCGGTGCAGTACACATCGTTGTCGATGGTTTTCGGCACGCCGACCATGCCGATTTTCGCGCGTTCGCACAGCTGCGAAACGATCCGCATCGACCCGTCGCCGCCGATGACGATGAGGGCGTCCAGGCCAAGCTCGCGAACGCCTTCTGAGAACTCGGGTGAAAAATCGCGGAAGCTGCCGTCCGGCATTCGGTAATGCAGCGGATTGCCTTTGCTCGTCGTTCCGAGAAACGTGCCGCTCTCGCGCAACAGGCTTGCGTCGAACGTGTCGATGGTCAGCTCACGCCAGCGCACCGGCCGCTCGATGAGACCCGCCGTGCCGTCCTGGATGCCGATCACTTTCCAGCCGTAGCCTTCGATCGCCCGGTAGGTCACGGCGCGGATGACCGCGTTCAGGCCGGCGCAGTCCCCGCCGCTTGTGAGCACACCCAGTGTCTCGATGTCTGACATAAGCCGCACCAAAGGCAAGCGTCGCGCCTGCGGGACGATTCCCGAAACCGACGATCAGCGTCGAGTGCCCATGATACAAGAGCGCGAGTTGCGGCAGGCCTCCTGCGCTACTACGAGCGCTACGACTTTACGGCGGCCGCGGCGAGGCAGATCCACCCGGCCAGCAGGGCGAGACCGCCGAGCGGGGTGATGGCGCCCAGCCAGCGCAGGCCGGTGAGGCTGAGGAGATAGAGGCTGCCCGAGAAGACGAGGGTGCCGGCGACGAACAGCCAGGCACTGGCAGCGACCAGCGTCCCGGGCCAGCGGGTAATCGCCCACGCGCAGGCAATGAGCGCGAAGGCGTGGTACATCTGGTAGCGCACGCCGATTTCGAAAATGGCGACCATGTCGGCCGTGAGGCGGTTTTTCAGCGCGTGCGCGCCGAAAGCGCCGGCGGCGACGCCGATGAATGCCGACGTGGCGCCGAGGACGACAAATAGCCGCTCGAGGGTCACGGACACCTGCCGGGTCGCGCCTTTGTGTGCTGCACGCGAGGCGAAACGAAGGCAGGCAATATCAGGGGTCTCTCATGCATCATTACTCTTTCGCGATCGGATGATGGGTAAGGACGCGCGTAGCCCCCGTCGTCGTGGGCGTCCAGCGCGGCGAGCTGTTCGTCGATGTCGTAGATCGCAAAGCGTCGCATCGCAGTGAGCGCTCAGCAGTCTTCTGGCAAATGGAGATGGGGTAGATTCTGTTCGCGGATTTTCGCGGCAGGCTCGTCGTAGAGAAACGGCAGAAATGCGTAGCGCCGCCCCTCGGTGACTGCGGTGGCTGCGTGGAGGAGCGAACAGGAAAAAACGATGGCCCCGCCGAGTGGCGCTTCGTAAGTCTGGCGGGCGAACTCGGGAAACTGCAGGTGGCCGCCGCGGTAATTTCCGGTATTCAGATTGATCGTCACGGCGAATCTGCGATGCGCGGTGCCTTTGGTCGTGTTATCCCGATGCGGGCGGAAGAAACCACCTTCGATGCTGTCGTAACACGCCACCAGATAACGTTCAGCATACGTGGCGGCGAACTGAAACGCTTTGCGCACTTCGGGAAGCAAACGCGTGTTCAGCCGGTCCCGGCAGGCCTTGCGCAGCGCGTCGTCTTCGATCACGCAGTCGCGTCGCCGCTTGAAGTCATCGTCGAGCACCTGAACCGTTTTGCCGTGCTTCTCCTGCATGAAGCCTGATTGGCGAACGTGGCCCTGTTCGTAAACTGCAATCAGCGATTCGCAGAACGCGGGCTCGAATACCCGGGGCACCAGGAGTACAGGAGCTTGCGGCGCGGCGGGAGCCGTGGGCATCAAAGGCGGCAGGCGCGCGAGCGAGGCCATGAATGCGGCGACATGTTGCTCAGGGGGCGTTGCCGGCACGAACGCATGGGAGGCGACCGCCCGCAGGCGCTCGTCGAGCACCAGGGTGTGCGCGCGATAGCCGCTCCCGGCCAACACCGCGCCGTAGAGCTTGCTCACTTCAGAGTCGAAGTCCCAGATGAACCGGTAACCCGGCAAAAAGGGTTGCACGCGTCGCTGGCGCTCGTCTTCAGGATCGACTGTAACGCCGAAAAAGCAGGCGTAGTCATCGTCGAAACGATTGGTGTGCGCGAGAAACGCTTCGAGCACGCCTTGGGCATAAGGATTCGACGCGCTCTGAAAAAAACACAGCACCACGTAACGGCCCGCTACTGAAGCAAAGTGATAACGCTCGTTCGACGTGCATCGGGCAATAAACCACGGCGCCGCGAGCCCGTCGACGGGTAAGGGTGTGTCGAAACTCGAAGGCATAAAAGTCAATCTGTCGCTGCGGGCAGGACCGTGCGCGGTTGCGCAGATTTCAGTAACTTGCAATCTCGACTGATATTTGCGCGCGCTTCGACGGCATTGTCCATCACCCAGGGGCGCAAACCCAGTCCCGATCGACAACGGCCGGTGGCGCTCGTAGCGCATTGCAGGGCTGGCCTCAGGGTGCATGGCGTGTATCGCATGGCGTCGGGTTTGGCGTGCGCGCGGGTCAGCAGCCGTCGATCAGCGCATCCAGAAGATCGCGATTCCCGCCCGTGCTGACGACGCTCAGTGCTATCGTTGCTGTGGACCCGGTGCCGGCGCGCCTGAAGCCGCCAGTCCCGTAGAGCACGCCGTTTTTGACGCGCACGATCACCCGAACTTCGTCGCCTGCGGGTCGAACTTCGGCCACCAGGGCGCTGCTGTGCTCTTGCGCGTTGTGCGCAAAACACGCCGCGGCCTTGTCCGGCGGCTGCTGGAGCCGCACGCTGTGGCTGGAGCCATGTGCAGCAGGCTGGGAAAGCGGGCTGCTGCAGGCGGTGACGCAGGCCAGTAATATTGCCGCCGCAAGTACGTTAACGTTGCGCTTCGAGCTCATGCGTGCCACGCCGATGCGGCCAAAAGGGGGAAGGATGATCAGTTTATTCTCAGTCAAGACTGTGGTCGTCCTCGGTGTGATGCTCGGTTGTAGCGCGGCCGGGGCGCAAAACGTCAGGATCACCCCACTCGGTTCCCATACGGGTGAGCTGTGCGATCGCGACCGCGCAATGGTCTTCGAAGATCCGACTGGCGTGAGAATACTCTATGACGCGGGTCACTCGGTCACCGGCGGCGACGATGCGCGGCTGGGCGAGGTTCATGTCGTGCTGTTGAGCCATGCGCACGGCGATCACATGGGCGACCGCAGGATGAGTGCGCTCAACGCGGGCTCGTGCGAGAAACCCGACACCGTGTCGGCTGCACCGCACTCGACCACTGCGGAGATCGCTGCCGCCAAGAATTCGGCGATCGTCAACACGCGCACGGCGGCTTTCGTGAAGCTCGTCAAAGGCCGCCCGGTCCACCTGGCGCTGAGCGGGCAGACGATGGAGTTCGACGGCAGTGCCAAGTGCGTGGCGGGCTGCTGAGGGATTTTTTTCCGAGGCGATGTCCGAACACCGTGCGCGGCGATGCGGTGGAAGTCGACGCGTTCCGGTCGCGCGAAAGACCATCGAAAACGACTTGATTTCCTTGCACACAATCATATGCGCGTTTTTTTCATTCATCAGAATTTCCCCGCCCAGTATCGCCACGTTGCCTCGATACTCGGGCGCAGCCGAGGCTTCCAGGTACTTGCTTTGGGTGAGGTCGATAACGTCAGGCGCTTTGCGCCCATTCCCGGAGTCACGCTCAAAGGGTATACCGCGCCCCAACCTGCGCAGGAGCAAACGCAGCGGTATGTGAGATCGGTCGAAGCGGCGGTCCATCGGGCGCAAAGAGTAGCGCAGGCATGTTTGGCACTGCGAGAACAAGGGTACGTACCCGATCTCGTCTGTGTCCATCCCGGATGGGGTGAAGCGATTTTTGTGCGCGACATCTTCCCGAAAGCGCGCATCACGCTTTACTGCGAGTTCTATTACCACGCGGAAGGCTCCGATGTGGGTTTCGACCCCGAATATCCTGCGACCCTGGACGATCGCCTGAACGTTCGCGTGAAGAATGCGCCGACACTCCTTGCGCTCGCAGCGGCCGACAGCGGAATCAGTCCCACCCGTTGGCAACAAAGTCGCTTCCCACCGGCCTTCCAGGATCGTATCGCCATCGCGCATGAGGGTGTCGATACCGACCTGGTTACGCCGGACGCGCAGGCGAGTCTCTCCCTGCCCGACAGCGGCCTCGTGCTCACCGCCCGCGATCAAGTCATCACGTATGTGGCCCGTAACCTGGAACCGTATCGGGGCTTCCATATTTTTATGCGGGCACTGCCTGAAATCCTGCGCCGATGCCCCGCAGCACACGTCGTCATCGTCGGCGATGTCGGCGTGAGCTATGGTCAACAATTGCCTGTGGGGCAAACGCATAAGCAGAAAATGCTGGACGAGGTCGGCAGCAGCCTCGATCTCTCGCGCGTGCATTTTCTCGGCAAAATACCCTATGCGACGCTACTGACCGTTTATCGCATCTCGAAGGCGCACGTCTATCTGACTTACCCGTTCGTTCTCTCGTGGTCGTTTCTCGAAGCGATGTCCGCAGGTTGCGCCGTGGTGGCCTCGCGCACGGCGCCGGTGGAGGAAGTCGTCAGCGACCGTGAAAACGGTTTTCTCGTGGACTTCTTCCAGCCGGGCGAGCTCGCGGACCGTGTGGAAGAGGTGCTGAGCGATCACTCTGCCACCGCCCGGCTCCGGGATCGCGCGCGCCAGTCCGTCATCGAGCGCTACGACCTGCGCCGCGTGTGTTTACCCGCTCAGCTCGACGCGCTGGGCGTGGGCTCGAGCCTGGTCAAAGGTATGCCCGGCGCACGCTTCTCGTGAGGCCAAAAGTCGATGAGACCGATCCGGCGGGAGTGGATGGGGCACACGATCCGGCGGTCAGACGATTCAGCAAGAGGCTACGATTACCGCGCACGCGAGATGAGCCCGTTCGCCTCGCCCCGGGCGCGCATGCGCTCGCACTGCGCTGGGGTGAGCCCGGTGTCTTGCGGGGCAGTCTCAGCGCGCATCAAATTGCCCGGTTCGTCGCTGTGCTCGCCGCTATCCGACAGCACATGCACGAGCTCGTGCGCGAGGGCGAACGGGAGGTCGCGGCTGCCGTAGGCAATCCACACCGTGTTCGCGAGCTCGGGGCGTGTGGCTGAATTCTCAAGCCCGATCGCTTCGGCGTCGAACGCAGGCCGGTTGAGCGTATCTTCGACAAAGAAGACCGCCGGCTTTTCGACGACGATGGCGCGCAGCAACTCACGGGCGAGTGGCGTGGAATAGAAGTGGAGCCGGCGCGGTGCTTCCAGAACACTGATCTCGGCTCCACTCACGCTCACACCGCACGTCGCCAGAATCCGCGCCACATGCGGGATTGCACGTTCGATCTCCTCGGCGTGCCAGCGGGTGCCGCGAAAGCTGTAGAGGCGCAGGGTGAGCGCGTGAGAGCCGTTGCGGCTGCTTAGCGGTAGCGAGCGCAGCTCGACCACTTTGACGGCGTCGGCGAGGCAAGGGGGCGTGGCGCCGAGCGCGAACGTCAATGCGAGGAGCGCGCCTGCGCGAGCGTGCGGGCTCATACGCTGTGCCGGATCCCGGCGTTGCCCTGAGAGCGCGTCGGGCTGCGCACTTGTCAGGGGCTCGCCGATGCGCTTCAGAGCACGAGCTCGATGAGGTATGGCCCGCGTCGTGCGAAGGCGCGCCGCGCCTCGTCTGCAAACGCTTCGAGTGTCGTTGCGCGGCCGGCTTCGACGCCGTGGCCTTTGGCGAGGGCGACCCAGTCCAGATCCGGCCGGTCGAGCGTGAGCATATCCTTCGCGCGCTGGCCGGGCGTGCCGGCGCCCATCGCGTGGAGCTCGCCGCGCAGGATGTGATAAGCGCGGTTCGCGAGCACGATGACGGTTACGTCGAGATTCTCGCGCGCCATGGTCCACAACGACTGCAGGGTGTACATGCCGCTGCCGTCGCCTTCGAGCGCCACGACTTTGCGCTCCGGTGCAGCGATCGCGGCGCCCGTTGCGATCGGCATCGCCCAACCGATCGAGCCCCCGCAGATGTTCAGCCAGTCGTGAGGCGCGGCGTTTGCCATGAATGCACCTAGATTGCGGCCGCTCGTCACGGACTCGTCGGCCACGATCGCATTCTCAGGTAACAGCGCGGCGAGAACGGTGGCCAGGCCTTCGGGGCTCACGGCACCGACGGGTAGGGCCGGACGCGCGAGCGGGCTCACGTGTGCCGGAGGCGTCTGGCGGGCGCCGAGCGCCTCGGCGAGGGCTTCCAGCGCGTGTTCGATGTCCTCTTCGACGCCTGCGAGGCGCGTTACTTTGCAGCCGTCGGGGATGAGGACGCTGGGCTTGCCCGGATACGCGAAAAAGGACACCGGCGCGCGCGCCCCGGCGACCACCAGCTGTCGGGTGTCCTTGAGCGTGCCGAGTGCGATATCGATGGGGTAGGGCAGACGCTCCACGCGGACGCGGCCTGCGCCGCCTTCGGCGCGGGCATTGTTGTATTCGGACATGAGACGGCAACCGGTTTTCGCTGCTATGCGTCCCGCATGCTCCAGCGCCTTGCCGCGCAGCGCGGCCCCGCCCAGCATGAGCATCGCGCCCTCGCCGCTTTTGAGCGCGTGCGCCGCATCGCTGACCGCCTGGCTGCTCACAGCCTGGCGCGGCGCCGCGGGCTCGGCTTCTGCGATCCCGTGAGCTTCGCCCCACGCCGTGTCCGCAGGCGCGATGAGCGTCGCGATATGTCCCGGTGCACGCCGCGCCTCATGGATCGCGCGTGCGCAATCGGAAGCGAGGCTTTTCGAGTCGGCAGTCGTTTTAACCCAGTGCGACATCGGTCGCGCGACGCCTTCGATGTCTGCCGTCAGCGGCGCGTCGTGCTTCAGGTGATAAGTCGCATGCTCGCCGACGATGTTGACGATGCCCGAGCGCGATTTCTTCGCGTTGTGGAGATTGGCGAGCCCGTTGCCCAGCCCGGGGCCCAGGTGAAGCAGGGTGCACGCCGGTTTGCCGGCCATGCGGTAGTAACCGTCTGCAGCGCCGGTGACCACACCTTCGAACAGTCCGAGTACGCAACGCATCCCCTCGACTTTGTCGAGCGCGGCCACGAAGTGCAATTCGGAAGTCCCCGGATTGGTGAAGCAGACTTCGACATCATTCGCGACCAGCGTACGCACGAGGCTTTCGGCACCGTTCATCGTTTCAACTCCCGGTTTGAGCAGGCGACATTATGCCGCGCTCACGGCGCGAAGTGCCGCTGCAGCGAGCGGCGCGTTTGCCCTCTGTGGCGTGCTGCTGTAAAAAACCCGGATGAAAACTGTTGCGCTGCCGTCCGGGGAGAAGGTATCCGCATTCGGTCTGGGAACCTGGCATATAGGCGATAACCCCGCCCACCGCGCCGAGGAGATCGCGACGTTGCGGCTCGGCCTCGATCGCGGGGCGACGCTCATCGACACGGCCGAGATGTACGGCGAAGGCCAGGCCGAAGCGCTCGTCGGCGAGGCGCTGGGCGGCCGGCGCGACGAAGCGTTTTTGGTGAGCAAGGTCTACCCGCACAACGCCACGCGGCGGGGCGCTGTAGCCGCCTGCGAGCGCAGCCTGCGGCGCCTCAAAACCGATCGGCTCGATCTCTACCTCCTGCACTGGCGCGGTGGCGTGCCGCTCGCCGAAACGATGGAGGCGTTCACGAGCCTCCAGCAGGCGGGGAAGATCCGCCACTATGGCGTCAGCAATCTGGATATCGACGACATGGGCGCGCTGTGGTCGATTCCGGGCGGCCGCGCGGTGCAGACCGACCAGGTCCTCTACAATCCCGCTCGCCGTGGCATCGAGTGGGGTTTGCTGCCGTGGCTACGCGCGCGAGGCGTCCCGGTGATGGCGTACTCGCCCATCGAAGAGGGGCGGTTGCTGCGCCACGCCGGTCTCACGGCTTTCGCGAAGCGCCATGGCCACACCCCGGCGCAAATTGCGCTCGCGTGGCTGCTCAGGCACGACGACGTCATCGTCATCCCGAAAGTGGCGAATCGCGATCACCTCAGCGAGAATCTGGCTGCGCTGGACATCAGGTTCAGCGCAGCGCAGCTCGCCGCGCTCGACGAGATCTTTCCGCCGCCCGACGGTCCGCAACCGCTCGAAATGATCTGACGAGGCTCGCCTCGCACCGGCGCGAGTGGCTGCGCTATGCAACTTTGCCGGCATCGCGGCAGGTGTTGGCCAACACCCCTATCCCCTCGACTTCGCATTCGACGCGATCGCCGTCCTGGAGGTACCACGTACCGTCGCCTTTGTACCCCAGGGCCGTTCCCGAAGGTGTGCCGGTCGATATGACATCGCCGGGCTCGAAACCGGCGTGGGAGTACCAGGCGATCTGCTCGGGGATGCGGTAGATCTGATTCGCCGTGCTGGAATCCTGGCGCACTTCGCCGTTGACTCGCGTGACGATGCGCAACGCGTGCGGGTCCCGGATTTCGTCCTTGGTGACGATCCAGGGGCCGAGCGGTGCGGCCGTCGGAAAGTTCTTGCCGATGGCAATATTGCCTTCCTTGCGCTCGGCCATCTGCACTTCCCGCGCGGAAAGGTCGTTCATGATGGTGTAGCCGAAGACCACATCGTACGCCGCCTCGCCCGGCACTTCACTGCACGCGCGACCGATCACGACTGCCAGCTCGTTCTCATAGTCGAACGTTTCGGTCCAGCGCGGTTTCACGATGACCGCCTCGTGCGCGACGACGCAGCTCGAGAGCTTGACGAAGCCTGCGACGCGGCTATAGCTTGTGCCGGCGCCTTCGGCGACGTGGTCCGCATAATTCTTGCCGACCGCCATGATCTTGCCGGGGCGCAGCGGCGCCTCGAGCCTGACCGAGGAGAGCGCGAGCACATTCTCCACGCGCTCCCCGCGATCGAGCTTCGCTTGCGTTGCGGCGACCGCGCTGCGAACGGCCGCGAGAGCCTTGTCGCCACGCTCTATGCACTGCAGCAGCGTCGAAGGCAGGTCTGCACCGCATGCGGTGATGTCGAGTACACGATCTTCGGAGAGGAGGACGCCGAAGTGCGCCGCCTCGGCGCCGGTTCGGAAGGTGAGCAGCTTCACGTGGATTCTCCAGGATGAGAAAGGGGGACCGCCGTGTATCCTGGAGCCGGTTGCAGGGCAGGGCTTCGTAACGGCTCGGATTGCCGGCGTGGATGTCGAACACCGTGCGGTAATTATAGCGGTCGCGGTCGTATTTCGCGGCGAGGGCGGCGCCACATCATGCGCTCACGAAACACGAGCCGAAAGCGCGGTAAGATTAGTCGAATCGCGGAGTCCCCACATGAGCAGCCCCCGTGGGATCGCGGGAGCGGCACAACAACGAGCGAAAGGGTCAAACCATGAATGCAGCATTCGATCGCAGCGCGGAAGACGTGGGCAATTCGGTGGGACTGGAGCACCTGAATCTCGCGGTGCCGGATCAGCAGGTCGCCACGTTGTTCTATATCGGCGGTCTGGGCATGACGCGCGACCCCTATCTCATGACGGGGCTGGAGAATATGTGGGTGAACGTGGGGCGCAGCCAGTTCCATCTGCCGATCGGCAAGCCGCAGACCGTCCGGGGTCGTACCGGCCTCGTCGTCCCGGACTTGGATGCGTTGAAGGCGCGCCTGGCCACCCTTAAAAGCCGGCTTGGAGACACCCGCTTCAACTACAAAGATCACGCAGATCACGTCGATGTGACGTGTCCATGGGGCAACCTGATACGCTGCCACAGGCCTGACAGGGCGCGCTTCGGTGCGGTCGCGCTCGGCATGCCGTATGTTTCGTTCGACGTTCCGAAAGGCACAGCCGAAGGGATCGCGCGCTTCTATCGCAACATCATCGGGGCGCCTGCCGTTCTGGAGAAGGCCGGGAAAAGTGCCGTGGCGCGTGTCACCGTGGGCATCGGCCAGCAGCTCCTCTTTGCGGAAACCGCCGGCGAGGTGCCGGAGTACGATGGTCATCACCTGCAGCTTTACGTGGTCAATTTTTCGGGGCCGCACCGTCAGCTCAACGATCGGGGCCTGATCACGGAAGAGAGCAACCCGTATCAATATCGCTTCAAGCAAATCGTCGATCCGGAAAGCGCCGCGCCGCTGTATACGCTCGAGCACGAGATTCGCAGCATCACACATCCGCTTTATGCGCGCCCGCTCGTCAATCGCAATTCGGCACAAACGAACCGCGACTACACGCCGGGATTAGACGCAGCGGGGTGGGCCCTGCCCGGCGGAGCGTGAGCGCAGCGGCGCGCGAGGAAGTCCCCTTTACGGTGACGGCTCGCCGACCGGGCCGTCGGCGCCGGGCGGCGACACGCGCAATGGCGGCGGGATGAAGCCGTTGCGTTTGGCGTCTTCGACACAGTCGTAGAGCACCGGGAACGTCCGCGCAGAGAGTCGCACCACGGATCCCGTGTGCCTGTCGACGCGACGCCAGGTCCAGCCGCTGGGTTTGGCCTGCGTGAATTCCCAGTTGTGGTCCATTGCGTACTCCCAGTGCGCCGGTTCTATTTGATGTTGGCGCTTTTTCCGGGCGTGCTGCGCACCCCCTTCGTGTGGGACCGCTGCGGTGAAAATAGCTTAGCACACCGCGCGGCGAATGCGCGTAGCCCGGATGCGCGTCCGGGCCAGCCATTCGGAGCCCAGTCGTTGCGATGGCATACTACGGGCATGCCGTGCGCAGTTCGCGTAATGGGGCGCGGCGAATCGAATCGCGACAACGAGGAGAGTTTCGACGATGCAGCGCAAGATAGCGGTGCTGGGCGCGGGGGCGATCGGCAGCAGCATCGGCGCCGACCTGACGGCTGCGGGACATGATGTCACGATCATCGACCAGTGGCCTGCGCAGGTCGAGGCGATGAAAGCGAACGGGTTGCGCATCCAGATGACAGATGGCGAGGTGCACACGCCGGTGCACGCCCTGCATCTTTGCGATCTGGCCTCGGCTCGCCTCGAATTCGACATCGTGTTTCTCGCCGTCAAGTCGAACGATCACCGTTGGCTCACCGAATTCATCAAGCCCTATCTCAAAAGCGAAGGCGTGCTCGTCCCGACTCAGAATGGCATGAACGATGACTCGATCGCATCGATCATTGGACGCGACCGCACGGTGGGTTGCGTGCTGGAGCTTTCAGCCGAAATCTTCACCCCCGGGGTGGTCAAGCGCAACACGACGCGCAACACGACGTGGTTCGCGCTGGGCGAGCTCGACGGTTTTTATACGCCGCGGGTGAAAGCGCTCGAAACCCTGCTGAGCGCGGCCGGGCGCGTCGACGTCACCAACAACATCTACGGCGCGAAATGGACCAAGCTCATCGCCAACACGATGACCATGGGGCCTTTCGGGCTGCTGGGGCTGGGAAACCGCGACGCGTCTGCG
>JBKJKJ010000407.1:0-15706 GCA_046597455.1 Burkholderiales bacterium | reverse complement strand
AGACGTTGGTCGCCCAGGGCGGTGATGTGGTGGCGAGCTCGCCGGAGGCCTTCACGAAGCTCATGCGCGATGATATCGAGCGGTTGGGCAAGCTGATACGGGCGGCAGGGATCAAGGCGGAGTAAGCCGGGGCTGGACGAACGTTTCCGGCGACGAGCCGTTTCGTCCTTAGCGTTCACTTCCGTTACGCTACGCACGAACGGAGAAAGGTCGGGGTATATCGAGGCGCTCGACACCAACCGCTGCAGCGTTTGGCGGCCGGTGTCAGCTTCGGTCGTAGATCGAGAGACTGTAGGCGTGGGCGTGTTTCTCGTCCGACTCGAACGACTGTGATGAAGTCTCGCGCCACGCGGTGAGTTCGATCTCAGGCATGAACGTGTCACCCGGGGGCGCGGCATCGACGGTGGTGAGATAAAGCCGGTCGGCGATCGGCAATGTCTCGCGGAAGAGGTCGGCGCCGCCGATCACGAAAATTTCCTCGTCACCGCCGCACGCGGCTATCGCTTCGCTGACGGAGTGGGCCACGAGCGCGCCCGGCACGGCGTAATCGCGCTGACGCGTGACGATCACCGTGGTACGGCCGGGCAGCAGCCTGCCGATCGATTCGTAAGTCCTGCGTCCCATCACGATGTGGTGACCGAGCGTGAGGCTTTTGAAAAGCTTCAGCTCGTTCGGCAGATGCCACGGGATCTTGTTGTCCGCGCCGATGACCCGGTTCTTCGCCATCGCGACGATCAGGGAAATGCGTGAGGCGTGAGGCGTCAGGTGTGAGGCGCCCGGTTCGTCCGCGATGTTTTTACTCCTTGCTGAAGCCGCACCTTATACGGCGATCGGCGCCTTGATTCCGGGGTGCGGCTCGTATCCTTCGAGCGTGAAATCGTCGTATGTGAACGCGTCGAGGTCTTTCACCGCCGGATTGAGCTTCATGGCCGGGAGCTTGCGCGGGTCGCGCGAAAGCTGTTCGCGCGCCTGGTCGAGGTGGTTCAGATACAGATGCGTGTCGCCGAACGTGTGCACGAAATCGCCGAGCTCCAGGTCGCACACCTGCGCCACCATCATGGTGAGGAGCGCGTAGGAGGCGATGTTGAAAGGCACACCGAGGAAGATGTCGGCGCTGCGCTGGTAGAGCTGGCACGACAGGCGCCCTTGCGCGACGTAGAACTGGAAGAAAGCGTGGCACGGCATCAGCGCCATGCGGTCGAGGTCGGCGACGTTCCAGGCGGAAACGATCATGCGCCGCGAGTCGGGGTTGTTGCGGAGCTGGTCGAGCACCTGCCTGATCTGGTCGATGTGTCGTCCGTCAGGCGCGGGCCACGAGCGCCACTGATAACCGTAAACCGGGCCGAGCTCGCCGTCGGCAGCCGCCCACTCGTTCCAGATCGAGACGCCGTTTTCATTCAGATAGCGGACATTGGTTTCGCCCTTGAGAAACCACAGCAGCTCGTGAACGATCGACTTCAGATGAACTTTCTTGGTCGTGAGCAGCGGGAAACCCGCGTTCAGGTCGAATCGAAGCTGCGCGCCGAACACGCTCAGCGTGCCGGTGCCGGTGCGATCGCTTTTGCGCGTGCCGTGCTCGAGCACGTGACGCATGAGATCGAGGTATGAGCGCATTGCTCAGTTCATTCGTTTCGACATGAGGCGAATTTTAACCGCATTCGCGCGTGCACGTTCCAGCGTTTCCGGTTCATTCCACGCACGTGCCCGTCACAGGCGTGAGGTGACGAGCGCCTCACGCACCTGAGTGCTTCGCCTATAATTCGCACCTTCTTCAGGTAACACTCATCCATGCTCGCAAAACTTCAGCAAACGCGCTCGCCGTTGTCCGATGCGGACGCCAGACGTGCGCGGCACGTGCTTGTCGTACTGCCCAACGGCGACAGCTTTCAGGCCATGGGGCCGGTGCCAGGGCTCTCCACGCTCGAAGCGGTGCTCAAACGCCGCAAGAAAAAGCTTTCCGATTTGCGCAAGTCTCCTGTCATCGCGGAAACCGAAGGCGCCCTCGTGTCGTGGGTGATGGACGACGCCGCACGCCCGGTTTTCGAGCGCCAGACCCTATTGCGCAAAAGCCTGCAGCCGCTGCTCGCCGAAAATCCACGGGAGATCGCGATTGCGCTCTTCGGCGAGCCGCAGGCGCGCGCAGCGGCGGCCGGTCTTGCGGTCTACACCGCGTGGGTCAACGGTGCGCGGCTCCCCCAGCGCAAAAAGAAGCATGATGCCGCGCCGCTGGGCACGATACGGTTGTACGGGCATCGCGACGCCGGTGGTTACGCCGCGCTGCGTGCCCAGGCTGAAGGCAATCTGCTGTGCCGTGAGCTGACCGTCCTGCCGCCGAACGAGCTCACGCCGGGCGCGTATCGCGCGCGCCTTCGCAAGCACGCGAAAGCGGAAGGCTGGGGAATCGAAGAGTTCGACATGAAGCGTTTGCGCAGGATGGGCGCCGGCGCTTTCGTCGCGGTCGCCCAGGGCAGCGACGTCGACGACGCTGCAATCGTGCGCCTCGCCTACCGACCGCGGGGTGCCGCGAAAACGATTGCGCTGGTGGGCAAAGGCATCTGTTTCGATACGGGCGGCCACAATCTGAAACCTGCGAAATACATGGCTGGCATGCACGAGGACATGAACGGCTCCGCGGTCGCGCTCGGCATCCTGCTTGCGGCGAGCCGCGCCGAATTGCCGGTCGCCGTCGATTGCTGGCTGGCGATCGCGCAAAACCACATCAGCCCGCGCGCCTACAAGCAGAACGACATCGTCACGGCACTCGACGGCACCACCATCGAAATCGTGCATACCGACGCCGAAGGGCGCATGGTGCTCGCCGACACGCTGAGCCTCGCCGCGCGCGCGAAACCCGATCTCATGATCGATTTCGCCACGCTCACCGGCAGCATGCACGTCGCCCTCGGCGATCGCTACAGCGGCATATTCGCCACGAGCGACGCGCTCGCCCGGCAGGCGCTCGACGCCGCAGCCGCCTCGGGCGAGCGCGTGTGCGTCTTCCCCATGGACGACGATTACGACGACGCGCTCGACAGTGCCATCGCCGACGTGAAGCAGTGCACCCTCGACGGCGGCGCCGATCACATACTCGCAGCGAGGCTGCTCAAGCGCTTCACAGACGAGCGGCCGTGGATACACATGGATCTTTCGGCTTCGAGCGCGAAAGGCGGTCTGGGTGCGGTCGGCACCGACGTGACAGGTTTTGGCGTGGCGTGGGGTTATACGCTGCTGCGGAACCTGGCGGGACGTCAAGCGCGTCGGGCGCTATAAAGAAACCACAGGGAGCGGGCTTATGTGGTTCCTCGGGCTCGTTCTCGGTGCGATCGTCGGCGGAATGGTCGGCGACGGCGCGGGTGCCTTCGCGGGTGCGGCGGTCGGCGCGATAGCCGGGTGGGCGCTGTCGCAGAAGGCGAGGGCGCCACAGGCGGAGCGGGTCGAGGCGATCGAAAAAGCACTGCGCGGTCTTGAGGCGCGAATCGGTGCGCTCGAGCGCGCTGAGGCGCGCGTAGCGGCCGCCGGCGAGGATATCGCAAAGGCCGGCGTGCCTGCCGCGCCGGCGGAAGGCGCCGAGCTGCCGACTGCGCCTGCGCGTGTCGACGCACTCGCAGATGCGTTCGCGGGGGCCGCGCACGCGGCATCGGCCGAGATTCGAGAAGAGGCAAAGCACTCGTCCGGTGTATCGCGTGCTACTGAAATCAAAGCCTGGGCGCTCGGTCCGCAAATGGCGGGACTCGTGATCGGTGTCCTCGTCGGGTACTCGGGCGGGTACACCGGCATGGTCGTGGGCGCATTGCTGGGCTGGCTGGTGGGTCTGGCGATCGTGTCGCAGAACAGGCGCGCGGCGCGCGATGCAGCAGCCGTACTGGCTGCGCGCCAGGCACAGCAGGCCACACCCGCGCCTGCGGCTCCGCGTGCGCCGGCCGAGCCCCTCGCGACGGGAGGCGCGGCGCTCACCGCCGAAGCCGCAGCTGCGCAGGCGGCCGCCGACTCCGCTGAGCCCGCGGTGGACGCATTGGGTATAGCTGGAGCGGGCGACGCAGTGGTGCCCAAGCCTGCATTCCTGCAGCGTCTTATCGGCGGAAACATCGTCGCGAAAATCGGCGTGCTCATCCTGTTTGTGGGCGTGGGTTTCCTGCTGAAGTACGCATACGACCAGGGCAGGCTGCCCGTCCAGTTGCGGCTGGCGGCGGTCGCCGGGTTCGGCCTGGCGATGCTTTACGGCGGATGGCGATTACTCGGGAGGCGCAGGCTTTACGCGCTCATCCTGCAAGGCGGCGGGATCGGTTTGCTGTATCTCGACGTGTTCTTCGCGCTGCGGCTGTACGGGCTCATCGATGCCGCAGCCGGGTTCGCGGTTTTCATGGCCCTCGGCGTCGCGGCGACACTCCTCGCGCTGAGGCAGGACGCGAAAGTGCTCGCGGTGCTCGGGCTCACCGGCGCATTTCTCGCGCCGATACTCGCGAGCACGGGAAGCGGTAACCACGTCCTGCTGTTTTCCTATTACACGCTGCTCAACAGCTTCGTCCTCGCGATCAGCTGGTTCAAGGCGTGGCGCGATCTGAATCTCGTCGGATTCGTTTTCACGTTCGCCGTGGGCCTGCTGTGGGGCTCGGAACATTACCGGCCCGCGCTGTTCGGCACGGTCGAGCCTTTCCTGCTCGTATTCGTTGCGATGTATCTGGTGATTCCGATGCTCTTCGCGCAACGTCAGCCGCCCGAGTTGAAGGGGCTCGTCGACGGCACGCTGGTGTTCGGCACGCCGATTTGCGCCGCTTTCATGCAGGCCGGCCTCGTCAAAGGCATGCCTTACGGGCTTGCATTGAGCGCGGGCATCGCCGGTGCGGTGTATGCGGTGCTCGCGATGATGACCCTGCGCCGTGCAGGCATGCGTCTGCTCGGCGAAACGTACATCGCGCTCGGCGTCGTTTTTATCACCCTCGCCATCTTCTTCGCTTTCGATGCGTACCCGACTTTCGCGTTGTGGACGCTCGAAGGGGCGGCCGTGGTGTGGGTGGGATTGCGTCAGCGTCGTCTGACCGCCCGCGTGTTCGGGCTCGCGCTGCAGCTTGCGGGCACGGCGTACTTCCTGACCGAGTATCCAAAATACGCGCTCACGAATCCGTGGTGGAACGGATTCGTAATCGGTTGCGTGATCATCGCCGCCGCGGGCCTCATCATCGCGTGGCTCTTTCACCGGTATCGCGATGCGCGCAGCAACGTCGAGCCGACGGACGCGATCATGCTGGGGTGGGGTTTGAGCTGGTGGGCCATCGCGGGCCTGCACGCGCTCCATCACGCTTACCCATGGCAGGGTTTCGCCCCCGCAGTGCTGGGCTTCACCGCCGCGAGCGCGATCGCAGTCGAGCTCATCGGCTCGCGTCTGCAATGGACTGCGCTGCGCCGCGCCGCCGCCGTGCTGGCGCCGGGCATGGGGCTCGTGTTCCTGCTCCAGGCCGCTCGCGGGGCACATCCGTTCGAGCAGTATGGGTGGCTGGCGTGGCCGGCTGCGGTGGGCGTGCTGTACAGGGTGCTGCGCAGACACGAGCGCGACGGCATCGCGGTGCAGCCCCAGGCCCAGCACCTCGCGGCGCTCTGGCTCGGCCTCGCAGTCCTGACGTGGGAAGCCGCGTGGCAGGTGGACACGCTGGGCTTCGGCAAGCCGTGGCTGACGGCGGTGTGCGGCCTGATCCCGGCGCTGGCGGTGGGCTGGATCAGCAGCAGCCGTGGCATCAAACCGGGATGGCTTTTCGGCCGGCACGACACCTCGATCCATCGCGAGCGGGCACTCGTCCCGATTGTTGTCTATCTCACCTTGTGGGGGCTGTATGCGAACCTGTCTGCGCCCGGCGAGATGAGGCCGCTGTCTTATGTTCCGGTGCTCAATCCGCTCGATATCGCGAACCTCGTCATGCTGGCCGCGGTCTGGCAAGGGTCGAGAACGCTCGGGATGGCGGGGGTGCGCACGAACGGCGTCGCGGTGCGGGTCTTCGCCGCCCTCGCGTTTCTCTGGGTCAACGCCGTGATGCTCAGGACGATGCTTTACTGGGCTCACGTCGACTACGCATGGGAAGCGTGGACGCAGTCTGTGGTCGTGCAGGCGGGATTTTCGCTGCTTTGGACCGCGACCGCTTTTGTCCTGATGTTTTATGCAACGCGGGTCAGACATCGAGCGCTCTGGATGGTCGGCGCAGCGCTGCTCGCTGTCGTCGTGCTCAAGCTTTTCCTGAACGATCTCGGCGGCACCGGCACCGTCGCGCGCATCGTGTCGTTCATCGGTGTCGGCGCCGGGCTGCTGTTGATCGGTTATGCCGCGCCGGTTCCGCCCGGAGATACCGAGCGGCAGGCTGACTGAACATCGGGCGGCTGTTAAACTCGCACCTGCATTTCTTTCAGGTCCGCCTCCATGTCCGGCAGCACCCTCGGCAAGCTCTTCACGGTCACCTCGTTCGGCGAAAGCCACGGACCGGCCATCGGCTGCGTCGTCGACGGCTGCCCGCCCGGGTTGGCACTCAGTCTTGCGGACATCCAGCCCGAGCTCGACCGGCGCAAGCCCGGCACCTCGCGGCACGTGACGCAGCGGCGCGAAGAAGACATCGTGGAGATCCTTTCCGGCGTGTTCGAAGGCCGGACCACGGGGACCCCGATCGGGCTGCTCATCCGTAACGTCGACGCGAAGAGCAAGGACTATACGAAGATCAAGGACCAGTTCCGCCCCGGTCACGCCGATTACACCTACTGGCAGAAATACGGCATCCGTGACTATCGCGGCGGTGGCCGCCAGTCGGCGCGCGAGACCGCGGTACGTGTTGCGGCCGGGGCCATCGCGAAAAAATGGCTGGGCGAAAAATACGGCGTGACGATACGCGGCTACATGTCGCAGCTCGGTCCCATCGAAGTGCCTTTCAAGTCGTGGGAAGGCGTTTACGACAATCCGTTTTTCGCAGCCGATCCGGATTATGTGGCGCAACTCGAAGATTTCATGGACAAGCTTCGCAAGTCCGGCGATTCCGTGGGCGCGAAGATCACCACCGTCGCCTCCGGCGTGCCGGTCGGCTGGGGCGAGCCGGTATACGACAAGCTTGACGCCGATCTCGCTTACAACATGATGAACATCAACGCGGTGAAAGGCGTCGAGATCGGCGCCGGTTTCGCAGCGGTCACGCAGCGGGGAACCGAGCACTCCGATGAGATGACGCCCGAAGGCTATGTCACCAACCAGTCCGGCGGCGTCCTCGGCGGCATCTCGACCGGGCAGGACATCGTCGTTCACGTCGCCGTGAAACCGACTTCGAGCATCCGTCTGCCGCGCCACACGATCGACGTTCAGGGCAAGCCCGCGGTCATCGAGACGCACGGCCGTCACGATCCGTGCGTCGGCATCCGCGCGACGCCGATCTGCGAAGCGATGATGGCGTTGACGCTCATGGATCACGCGTTGAGGCATCGCGCCCAGAACTCGGACGTCGTGAATGCGACCCCGCGCATCGCCGCGCAAGCGCCGGCGGAAGTCATCGCGCGCCTGCGCGAGCCTGCCGCGGTCGAGGACCCCGAGCCCGACGAAGCCTGACCGGCGCGCCCCACTCATCGTGCCGCTGCCGTACCGGCGACTCGCCGGTTTCTACTTTTTCTATTTCGCCTATCTCGGCACGTTCGCGCCGTTTTTCAGCCTGTACCTGGCGAACATCGGCCTCACGCCATTTCATATCGGCGTGGTAATGGCCCTGCCGCAGGCGACGCGCATCATTGCCCCGCACATGTGGAGCTGGCTCGCGGACCGCAGCGCGGCCCCGGTTCGCGTGGTGCGGCTCACCGGCGTGGCGGGAACGATCGTCTTCCTGGGCATTTTCGGCGGCACGCAACTCGCGCTCGTCATCGCCGTGATTTTCGCCATGACGTTCTTCTGGAGCGCCGCGCTTCCGCTGATGGAAGCGACCACGCTCACGCATCTGGGCGACGAGACCGCGCGCTACGGCCGGGTGCGGGTATGGGGGTCGGTCGGTTTCATCGCGGCGGTGATCGGCGTCGGTTATCTGCTCGATCATGTCAGCCTCGGTGCGGTGCCTGTGCTCGTGCTGGCGATGATGCTCGGTATGCTCGGCTGCGCGTGGCTCGTGCCCGAAGCGCCGCTGATACACCACACAGACGATGCATCCGTCGGTCGCCTGATCCTGAAGCCCGAAGTGCTCGCACTGGTCGGTGCCGGCGCTTTCATGGCGGCCGCCCACGGGCCGTACTACACCTTTTTCTCGATCCACCTCGTCGCGCAGGGCTACAGCAAATCGGCGACGGGTCTGCTGTGGGCCCTCGGCGTGGCGTGCGAAATCGCCGTCTTCGCGTGGATGCCGCGGCTATACCGCACTTTCACGCTGCGCCAGATCCTGCTGGCGAGCTTTGCGCTGGCGGTGATCCGCTTCGTGGCGATCGGCTGGCTTGCGCACAACCTCCTCATTCTGCTCGCCGCGCAGGTGCTGCATGCCGCGACTTTCGGCGCGTATCACGCGGCGTCGATCGGTTACGTCCACAAGCTTTTCAAAGGAAGGATGCAGTCGCGCGGCCAGGCGATTTACGGCAGCTTCGCATTCGGCGTGGGCGGCGCGATCGGGGGCCTGGCGAGCGGCGCCTTGTGGGAGCGCGCCGGGCCGGGGCTGACCTTCACCTTCGGCGCGGTGTGTGCGGCGATCGGCGGGCTCATATTCGCGCGCTGGTCTGGAGGGGCCGCAGACGGAAAGCCGGCGCGGTGAGTCGGCGGGCGTAACGCGGTCATAAACGGCTATCGGCCTGTATAATTGACCGTTTCGACACACGGTTTCCGAGATGGCACGCACACTCTACGACAAGTTGTGGGACAGCCACGTGGTACGCCACGACCCGGACGGCACGGCGCTGCTCTATATCGACCGGCATCTGGTGCACGAAGTGACCAGCCCCCAGGCGTACGAGGGCCTCACGCTGGCGGGGCGCAAACAGTGGCGCGTCGATTCGGTGGTGGCCACGGCCGACCACAACACGCCGACCAAGGATTGGGATAAAGGCATCCAGGATCCGATTTCCCGCCTTCAGGTCGAAACGCTCGACGCGAACATGAAGAAGTTCGGCGCGAAAGTCTATTTTCCGTTTCTCGACAAGCGCCAGGGCATCGTTCATGTGATCGGGCCGGAGCAGGGCGCAACGCTCCCCGGCATGACCGTGGTGTGCGGCGACTCGCATACCAGCACCCATGGCGCTTTCGGCGCGCTCGCTTTCGGCATCGGGACCAGCGAAGTCGAGCACGTGCTCGCAACGCAATGCATGGTCATGAAGAAATACAAGTCCATGCAGATCGTGGTCGAAGGTGCGCTGCCGGCCGGCGTCACCGCGAAAGATGTGACGCTCGCCGTGATCGGGAAGATCGGCAGCGGCGGCGGCACGGGCTATGCGATCGAATATGCCGGCGAAGCCATACGCAGCCTGTCCATGGAAGGCCGGATGACCCTGTGCAACATGGCGATCGAAGCCGGCGCACGCACCGGCCTCGTCGCGGTGGACGAGAAAACGATCGCGTACCTGAAAGGGCGCGAATTCGCGCCCAAGGGCAAGCAGTGGGACGACGCGGTTGCATTCTGGCGCACGCTCACGAGCGACGACGGTGCGACGTTCGATAAAGTCGTCACGCTCAAAGCCGCGGACATCCAGCCGCAGGTGACGTGGGGCACGAATCCGCAGATGGTCGTGCCGATCGACGGCAAGGTGCCCGATCCCGCGCAGGAGTCCGATCCCACCCAGCGCGAGTGGACCGAGCGCGCGCTGAAGTACATGGCGCTCGAGCCGAACACGCCGATCACCGACATCAGGCTCGACAAGGTTTTCATCGGCTCGTGCACCAATTCGCGCATCGAAGACCTGCGCGCCGCAGCGAAAGTGGTGCAGGGCAAGCATGTGGCGCCGAGCATCAAGCTCGCGCTGGTGGTGCCCGGATCCGGGCTGGTCAAGGTTCAGGCCGAAAGCGAAGGCCTCGACCGGATATTTACCGAGGCGGGCTTCGAATGGCGTGAGCCGGGCTGCTCGATGTGTCTGGGCATGAACGATGACCAGCTTTCCGCGGGCGAGCGCTGTGCGTCGACGTCCAACCGCAACTTCGAAGGACGCCAGGGTCCCGGCGGCCGGACGCATCTGGTGAGTCCCGCAATGGCGGCAGCCGCAGCGATCGCCGGACACTTCGTCGACATTCGAACCTTCAAATAAGCACATGGAAAAATTCATACGCAAGGAAGGCCTGGTGGTGCCGATGGATCGCGCCAACGTCGATACCGACGCCATCATTCCCAAACAGTTTCTGAAGTCGATCAAGAAGACCGGTTTCGGACCGAACCTGTTCGACGAATGGCGCTATCTGGATCGCGGCGAGCCCGACCAGGACAGCAGCAAGCGGCCCCTGAACCCGGACTTCGTTCTGAACCAGCCGCGCTATCAGGGCGCGACCGTGCTGGTCGCGCGTGAGAATTTCGGCTGCGGCTCGTCGCGTGAGCACGCCCCGTGGGCGCTGGCGCAGTTCGGCTTCCAGGCGGTGATCGCGCCGAGCTTTGCGGACATCTTCTACAACAACAGCCTGAAAAACGGTCTGGTACTGATCAAGCTCGATGCGAAGATCGTCGACCGGATATTGCACGACTCGCAGGCGACCGAGGGTTATCGCGTCGCGGTCGATCTCGAGCAGCAGACGGTCACCACACCCGGCGGTGAGAGCTACGCCTTCGACATCGATGCGTCCCGTAAACACTGCATCATGAACGGCCTGGATGACATCGGGCTCACGCTCGAGCACGCCGACGAAATCAAGGCTTTCGAAGCCCGGCACAAAGAGCGGCAGCCCTGGCTGTTCTCCTGAGATCAGAGGTGAGCGATGAGGCGCGAGGCTTGATCGCCGCGCGCTTTTTCATCCCGGCACCACACCCCTCGCGTTTTACGGAATCCAAATGAAAATTGCGGTATTGGCCGGCGACGGCATCGGACCCGAGATCATGGGGCAGGCCATCAAGGTCTTGCGGGCGCTGGGCCGTGACGGCCTGAAAATGGAGCTCGAGGAAGCGGCTTTCGGCGGTGCGGGTTTCGACGCGCACGGCGACCCGTTGCCCGAATCGACGCAGAAGCTCGCGAAAGAAGCCGATGCCGTTCTGTGCGGCGCGGTCGGCGGACCGAAATACGATGCGCTGCCGCGGCCCCAGCGCCCGGAGCAGGGGATACTGCGCATCCGCAAGGAGCTCGGCCTGTTCGCGAATCTGCGTCCGGCTGTGCTCTATCCCGAGCTGGTCGGCGCATCGAGCCTGAAGCCCGAAGTCGTCTCCGGCCTCGACATCATGACCATCCGCGAGCTGACCGGCGATATCTATTTCGGCGAGCCGCGCGGCCGGCGCGACAATGCGCAAGGCGAGCGTGAAGGGTACGACACCATGCTGTATTCGGAGTCCGAGATCCGGCGCATCGTGGAGGTCGGTTTCCTGGCGGCGCGCAAGCGCGGCAACAAGCTGTGCTCGGTGGATAAGGAAAACGTGCTGGAGACGAGCCGTTTCTGGCGTGAAATCGTGATCGACGTTGCCCGCAAATATCCCGAGGTCGCGCTCACGCACATGTACGTGGACAACGCGGCCATGCAGCTGGTGCGCAATCCGAAACAGTTCGACGTCATCGTCACCGGGAACATGTTCGGCGACATCCTGTCTGATGAAGCATCGATGCTGACCGGCTCGATCGGCATGTTGCCTTCAGCGTCGCTGGATGCACACGGCAAAGGGCTGTATGAGCCGATTCACGGCTCGGCCCCCGACATCGCGGGGCGGAACGTGGCGAATCCGCTCGCGACGATCCTGTCGGTGGCCATGATGCTGCGCTACACGTTCAACAAGGACGAGTGGGCGTATCGCATCGAGGCCGCGGTGAAGAAAGTCCTGGCGGATAACTGCCGCACGGCCGACATTTACGAAGAGGGTACGCGGCGTCTTGGAACGGCTGAAATGGGTGATGCGGTTGTGGCCGCGCTTTAGCGCGCCCTCCTGCCCTTGAACGAACGGTTAAATCGAAGCACTGATCGGAAGCGGGTAATGTCATGAAAGTAGGTCTAATCGGTTGGCGCGGTATGGTGGGCTCGGTGCTGATGCAGCGCATGCAGGCCGAGCGCGACTTCGATCTGATCGAACCGGTGTTTTTTTCGACTTCCCAGGCAGGCGCTCAAGGCCCGGCGCTCGGTGGCAAGCCCCAGCCGGTCAAGGACGCGCGCAGTATCGACGAGCTCGCGCGTATGGACACGTTGATTTCGTGCCAGGGCGGCGATTACACCAACGAGATCTATCCCCGGCTGCGCGCTGCCGGCTGGAACGGTTACTGGATCGACGCCGCATCGGCGCTGCGCATGCAGGACGACGCCGTGATCATTCTCGATCCCGTGAACATGGACGTGATCGACGGGGCGCTCGATAATGGGGTGAAGAACTACGTCGGCGGCAACTGCACCGTAAGCCTCATGCTGATGGCACTCGGCGGCCTCTTCAAAGCCGGTCTCGTCGAATGGATGACGGCAATGACGTACCAGGCCGCATCGGGTGCCGGTGCCGCCCAGATGCGCGAGCTCGTGCAGCAGATGGGTGTGGCGCACGAAAGTGTGCGCGGGTTGCTGAGCGATCCGGCTTCCGCGATCGGCGACATCGACCGTGCCGTCTCGGACACGTTGCGCCGGGGCGACTTCCCGACGAAAAACTTCGGCTACCCGCTTGCCGGCAGCGTGCTGCCATGGATCGACAAGGATCTGGGCAACGGCCAGAGCAAGGAAGAGTGGAAAGGGATGGCCGAGACGAACAAGATCATCGGCCGCAGCGCCACTCCCATTCCGATCGACGGTATCTGTGTGCGCGTCGGAGCCATGCGCTGCCACAGCCAGGCGCTCACCCTGAAGCTGACCCGCGACGTGCCGCTGCAGGAGATCGAGAACCTCATTGCCTCGGCCAACGCGTGGGTCAAGGTCATTCCCAACGAGCGCGACGCGACGCTACGCGATCTGACGCCCGCCGCGGTGACCGGAACGCTGCAGGTTCCCGTCGGGCGGTTGCGCAAGCTGCCGATGGGCGGTGAATATCTCTCCGCATTCACGGTCGGCGACCAGCTGTTGTGGGGTGCCGCCGAGCCGCTACGGCGCATGTTGCGGATCGTGCTCGAGCGGCAGGGCGCGCAGGATGCGCGCGTCCCGGCCAGGGCCCGCGCCTGACCGTCGGTGTTTCCATCAGGTCTCAGCGGGCTTGAAACCTTGAAAATACTTCAATAAACAGAGCGTCTTAGCGCGTACTGTTCAGTGCGGCCTCAGCTTGCATAGCTAACTGCGTGATGTTAGTTTACTTATCGTTAAAATAACCCACAGGGTGGCTTAGTGCGCGAATTCACTCTCAAACGATGGTTATTGGCAGCGGGTTCGCTCGTTCTGCTCATACCATGCGCCGCCTCTTCCGCCGGGCTGGGGAGGCTCACGATCCTGTCGGCCCTGGGCCATCCTCTCAGCGCGGAAGTCGAGCTGGTTTCGGCCCAGAAAGGCGAGACGATTACGGCCAAGCTCGCGTCGATAGACACCTATCAGCGAGCGAATCTGCCTTTCAACGCCGCACTCGTCGGCACGCGCGTGACGGTGGAGAGGCGGGCCAATGGTCAGGCCTTCCTGAAGGTCACGACGCTACGTCCGATCTACGAGCCGTTTGCCGAGTTGCTGATCGAGCTCAATTCCGAGAACGGCAAGGTCACGCGGCAATACACCGTGTTACTCGACCCTCCGGGCTACGGCCGCGCCGCCGCGGAGCTTCCGCCGCCGCTCGTGGCTGCGCCCACGGTGCGCACGGCGCCGCCCACGCAGGAAACTCGCGCCGCGCCGTCGGCACCGGATACGCGCGCTCCGGTCTCCACACCAGCCGCTCGCGCGCCTTCCCCCGCTCAGGAATCGCCTGCACCTGCTGCCGCTGCGCCAGTCGCACCCGCTGAACCGGGCGCGCCTGGCCCAGCGGCTGCCGTGCGCGCAGTCCCGGGCGCCAAGCCGGTGGCCCGACCCGCCGAGCCCGTTGTGGCGGGCGCGCCGGGTCCGAAGCAATATGGCCCGGTCAAACGCGGCGAGACCCTCGGGCGCATCGCCAGCATCGTCAAGCCGGATGGCGCGACACTGGAGCAAACACTGGTCGGGCTTTATCGGCAGAACCCTGATGCCTTCATAAAAAAAAATATGAACCTGGTGAAGTCGGGAAGGATATTGAAAGTCCCGGAAGCCAATGAGATTTCCGCGCTTCCCCAGCGCGAAGCCGTAAAGGAAGTGCGTCTGCAGGTTGCCGATTTCAATGCGTTTCGCGACCGCATCGCCGAGCGCGCGGCCGACGCGCCTGAAGACGGAAGCGTGACGAGTGGGCGTATCGGCGCGGCCAAGGTTGCAGAGCGCGATGCGGGCGGACCTCGCGACACCGTGAAGTTGTCGCGGGGCGACGCGGCGGGGAAAGGCGCGGGCAAGGGGGGCGGCGCTGATCGCGTGCGCGCGCTCGAGGAAGAGGCCGTCGCGCGTGAGAAATCGCTGGCTGACGCCAACGAGCGCATCGCCCAACTCGAAAAAACGATCAAGGACATGCAGCGGCTGGCCGAGATGAAAACCGGCACAGCGGTGACGCAGTCCAAAGCGGGCGACAAGCCAGGTTCCGCGACGCAGGCCGCACCCGCCGCGAAAGATCAGCCGCCTGTGGTCGCGATTGCGCCGGTCATTGCGCCACCGCCTGCCGTCAAGGCGCCGGACGCGCCGCCTGAGGTGCCGCCCGCGCCGCCCGCGGCGTCACCCGACATGGGCCCCGGCGCCCCCCAGGCAGAAGCGCCTCCCGCTGAGCGTGCGCCCCCGGCTGCGCAGGCAAAGCCAGCCGCGCCCGAACCCGATTTCATCGACACGGTCATGGACGAGCCGCTTTATCTCGCAGCCGCAGGCGGTGCAGTGGTCGTGCTCGGCGGCCTCGCCCTGGTGGCGGCGCGGCGCCGCCGTGGCGGTGACGACCGGCTCGTGAAAATCTCGCCCACCCTGAGCGGCGGGTCGTCCGGTCCCGATCTCGTTGCCGCACCTTCGGCTGCTGCATCTTCGAAGGCCGCTGCGTCGGATACAGGAGCAGCAGCGAGCTTCGCCACCAAGCCTTCGACCGGGCGAGCGCCCGCCCCCTCGTCGCCCCGCATCCCTGTCGACCCGGAGCGCACGGTGGCCAGGCCGGCGGTCGGGACGGTCACGCCGGCGGTCAAGCCGGCAGTCAAGCCCGCAGCGGCACCTGCCGTGGCACCCGCGGTAAGCGCCGCAAGCGCACCGGCGAGGGACGACAACGATCTCGACTTCAATGCCCGCCGGCGCGCGAGCGCGCCCGCCAGCCCGTCATCCGCCGCCTCGACGGGTACCGCACGGCAAATCGAAACTGGAGCGCGGCCTTCAGGCGTCCCGCCGATAGACGAAGTACCGGCTGCACCTGCCCGGCCGCAGGCCCCGGTTCCTCCTCCGCCACCGAAAGACAGTTTTTCGTCGGTGGACCCCGTCGCCAATTCGCGCGGGGAGACCTCGCTTCCCAATTTTTCTCTCGACATCCCGGCTGCCGGTGCCGCCGCCCCGAACGCGCCGCGCCAAAGGGCCTCTTCGGATTTCAACCTGGACTTCAATCTCGAGCCACTGCCGCCGATCGACACACCGGCCGAG
>JBKJKJ010000226.1:0-18498 GCA_046597455.1 Burkholderiales bacterium | reverse complement strand
CCCCAGACACCGCTTCTCTCCGTCCGCGACCCTTGGCCCCCCTTCAAACAACCGGTGACCAACCCCGATACCGTCGTTTGCACCTCGGCCTTACGGCGACTATATTCGCCACAATCGCTGCCTACACGGGGCGCAACCGCCCCAAGGAACCCACATGAGCTGGATCGACAACGTCCTCCCCCCCAAAATCCGGTCGTTTCTCAACAAGCGCGAGACGCCCGAGAATCTCTGGGTCAAGGACCCTGAGTCGGGCGAGATGGTGTTTTATCGCGATCTCGAGGCCAATCAGTGGGTGGTGCCGGGCTCCGGCCACCACATGAAGATCAAGGCGGGCGACCGCATGACGGCCTTCCTCGACAACGGCAAGTACGACACCGTCCCGCTGCCGGGCGTCGTGCAGGATCCGCTGAAGTTCCGCGACCAGAAGCGCTACATCGACCGGCTGAAGGAAGCCCGGGTCAAGACTGGCATGGACGATGCCGTGCTGGTGGCGACCGGCGCGCTCTATGGCCGGCCGGTCACCGTCGCAGTGCAGGATTTCGACTTCATGGCCGGCTCGCTCGGCATGGCCGCCGGCTCCGCCATCATCGCCGGTCTCGAAAAGGCCGCCGAAACGCGGACCCCGTTCGTGCTGTTCGTGTCGTCGGGCGGCGCCCGCATGCAGGAAGGCATCCTGTCGCTGATGCAGATGCCGCGCACCACCGTCTCGGTGCTGCGCCTCCGCGACGCCGGGCTGCCGTTCATCGTCGTCTTCACCAACCCGACCACCGGCGGCGTCACCGCCTCCTACGCCATGCTGGGCGACGTCCACATCGCCGAGCCGGGCGCGCTGATCTGCTTTGCCGGCCCGCGCGTCATCGAGCAGACCATCCGCGAAAAGCTCCCCAAGGGCTTCCAGCGCTCCGAATATCTCTACGAGCACGGCATGGTCGACATGGTCGTCCACCGCCACAACCTCCGCTCGACCATCGGCTCGCTGGTCGCCATGCTGACCAAGGCCGAGGCTCCCGCCGAACTCGTCAGCGCGCCGCCGGTCATCACCGTCCCGGTGCTCACCGACGACGACGATCTCGCCGAAGCGCCCGTGGCGCAGGCGGCGTCGGAGTAGGGTTCACCGCCAGCTATCGCGCGAGCGCAGTAGCCCCCGCGCCCCCGAATCCGCTATGACCACGTCTTCCTCCCGGAAGGCTCCATGTCCCGCACCGATGCGATCCTGAAGCGCCTCACCGCGCTCTATCCGAAATTCATGGATCTGCAGCTCGACCGCGAGCGCCGGCTGCTGGCGGAGCTGGGCAATCCGCAGGACGCCCTGCCGCCGGTGATCCACGTCGCCGGCACCAACGGCAAGGGCTCGACCATCGCGTACCTGCGCGCCTTCCTCGAAGCCGCCGGCAAGCGCGTCCACGTCTTCACCTCGCCGCATCTGGTCCGCTTCAACGAGCGCATCCGGCTGGCGGGAAAGCTCGTCGGCACCCAAAGACTCAACGACATGCTGGAGCGGGTCGAGGCGATCAATGCCGGCAGGCCGATCACGCAGTTCGAGATCACCACGTCGGCGGCGCTGTTGCTGTTCGCCGAAACCCCCGCCGACTATCTGCTGCTCGAGGTCGGCCTCGGCGGCACATTCGATTCGACCAACGTCGTCGACCATCCGCTCGGCACCATCATCACGCCGGTCGATCTCGATCATCAGGCCTATCTCGGCAACACCGTCGCGCTCATCGCCGCCAACAAGGCCGGCATCCTGAAGCGCGGCGCGCCGGCGGTGATCGGCCGCCAGCTCGACGAGGGGCTCGACACCATCGAGCGGCAGGCCGCGCGCCTCAAGGTCACCCCATTCGTCCAGGGTCGCGACTACGACGGCTACGCGCAGGACGGCCGGCTGATCTATCAGGACGAGGACGGGCTCCTCGACTTGCCGCCGCCGGCGCTGGTCGGCCACCATCAGTTCGACAACGCCGCCCTCGCCATTGCCGCCATCCGCCACTTCAAGCTGCCGGTCAGCGACGCCGAGATCGCCAAGGGCCTCCGCACCGTCAGCTGGCCCGCCCGCGTCCAACCGTTGCACGGCAAGCTGCGCGACTTGTTGCCGAAGGCCGACGAACTCTGGCTCGACGGCGCGCACAATGCGCACGGTGCCGCCGCACTCGCCGTCTCGCTCGCGGAAATGAACGCCGCCAGGCCTAAGCCGCTGGTTCTCATCCTCGGCATGATGAACACTCGCGACCCCGGCGATTTCCTCAAACCGTTCGCGCCGATGTCGCCGCGCGTGCTGACGCTGTCGATCCCCGGCGAGCCCAATGCCCACAGTGCCCAGTTCATCGCCGCGGCCGCCCGCGCCGGCGGCTTCGACGCCAAGGCCTACCGCTCGCTCGGCCCGGCGTTGGCCGATGCCGCCGAGATCAAAGGCGCCCGCGTCGTGATCTGCGGTTCGCTGTATCTGGCGGGCGATGTGCTGGCCAAGAACGGCACGCCGCCGGACTAGTGCCCCCCTCACCCAGCTCCGCTAGGTCGCGTCCTCCTAGCTGCGCTACCCTCTCCCCTGAGGGGCGAGGGTACAGACTGCGCCCTCAGTACTGCGCCTGCTCATCCCCCGCGAACGGATCGACTGGTGAATTGCGGTTCCATTCGCCATTGCCGAGCAGCAGCTCGACCACGGCGCGCTGCATCGTCTCGGTGGTCATGTAGGCGTTGATGTAGGTCGGCATCCGCGGTGCGTCGTAGAGCATGTAGGGATAGCCGAACGAGATCATCAGCGTCGGAATATCGTTCCAGACGCGCTGCATGGCGCCGACCGGCCCACCGCCGATCGCGTGCCAGTCGAGAAAGATCCGGCCCCGCGTCATCAGCGTCTCTTCGCCGAAGAGATAGAGCACGAGGTCGAACCGATCGAGCCCGGTGACCATACCGGGCGTATGCAGCTTCACCTCGAAGCCGTGCGCTTCGAGCAGGCTCGGCACGGCGAACGGAATCGGCTGCGGGCCCCAAGGATCGATGATCCCCGGCGTGATCACGAGGATCCGCCTGTGCATCTCGGGATCGAGCGGCAACAGGCTCTGCGTGTCCTTGACCAGCGTCGGCATCCGCTTCGCGGCGGCCTCGGCGAAGGCCTTGTGCTCCGGCCGCGCCAGTGCGCCGGCATCGAACGGCCGCGGCCGATGGAGGCCCACCGCCGCCTTCAGCGCCAGCTGCCGCAGCACGGCCTCGTCGAGCCGCTCCGCGGTGATCCGTCCGTCCTCGACCGCATCCCTGATGTAGCCGCAATCCGCCTCGGGATCGGTGACGAACAAGATCACGTCGCAGCCGTTGGCGATCACCTCGGGCAGCGTCTGGCTGCGCGGCCCCCACGCGCCGAGCCCCGCCATCGGCGTCGCGTCGGAGACGATCAGCCCGTTGAAGCCGAGGTGCTTGCGCAAGAGCTCCTCGTTGAGCAGCCGGCTCAGCGATGCCGGCCGGAACCGCTCGACGCCCGCATCCGGCTGCTGCTGCCGCACGAAGGCCGGCAGCGCGATATGCGCCGACATCACCGTCATCGCCCCGGCCGCGATCGCGGCGCGATAGAGCCGGCCGAACCGTGCCTCCCACTGGTCCATCGACAGCGGGTTGACCGTCGTCACAAGATGCTGGTCGCGGTCGTCGAAGCCTTCGCCCGGCCAATGCTTCACCGACGCGGCGATGCCCTCGGCCTGGAACGCCTTGAGCGTTGCGACGGCATGCCGCTCGATGGCGGCGACATCGTTGCCGAAGCCGCGCGTTGCGACGATCGAACTGCGCACCGCGGCATTGATGTCGAGCACCGGCGTGAACGTCCAGTTGATCCCGGCCGCCCGCGCCTCGAGTGCCTGGATGCGGGCCACCTCGCGCGTCACCTCCAGATCGTCGAGCGCCGCGAGCGCCAGTGGATTGGGCAGTTCGGTGCCGAACGGCAGGCTCATGCGGCTGCCTTCGAGATCGCCCGAAACGATCACCGGCACCGGCGCCGCGGCATCGAACGCCTCGAGCAGCGCACGCTCGGCGACCATGTCGGCGCTATGCCGGCGGGTGATCCCGCCCGGCCGGAAGCGCTGTTGCGCCGCGAGCGTCTCCGGGTCGAGCCCCATCGAGTTGAGCGTGAACAGCTGCCGGATCTTGTCGTCGGTGCTGAGCCGCGCCATGGCGCTGCGCACCCAGGCGATGGCGTCGGCATCGAGATTGAACGGCGCTGCGGCCCACTGGTCGTCGCGCATGAATCCTCCGCTTTTGAAGGAGCGTACGCTGCTTTACGGCGCTGCCGCTAGGCGTGGCTCTCGAGCCACTTGACCAGCTGCACGCGCGACTGCCCGGCGCCGACCTTCATGTCGATCGGCTGGCCGTCCTTGAACACGATCAGCGTCGGCATGGCGCGGACATTGTAGGTGACGACGGTCGAGGGATTGGTCTCGACGTCGAGCTTGACGATCTTCACCCGGCCGGCCAGTTCAACCGAGAGGTCGTCGAGGATCGGGTCCATCGCCTTGCACGGCGGACACCATTCGGCCCAGAAATCGACCAGCACCGGCTCCTTGGCGTCGAGCACTTCGCTGCTGAAAGTCGCGTCCGAAACCAGGTGACCCACTTCGCTCTCCATCGGTAGTTGCCGATGAACCTAGCGCGAGTCGACCTGCGCCGGAAGGCACCCGGTTCTAAACTCGGCCGTGCGGACAAACAAAAACGCCGTCGGGCGAACCGGCGGCGCTTTGAATAAGCTTCGAAGGCGTCAGGCGCTGCGGAGCTGCGTCTCGGGGTCGGCGTAGCTGGTCAGCCACTTCGACAGGCCGGCCTTGGGCGTACCCGCGCCGATCTTCATGTCAGCGGCTTCGCCGTCCTTGAACAGGATCATCGTCGGGATCGAGCGCACACCGTACTTGACGGTGGTCGAGGGATTCTCGTCAACGTTCAGCTTGACGATCTTTACCCGGCCCTGGAGCTCGTTGGAGAGCTCTTCGAGCACCGGCGCAATGGCACGGCAGGGGCCGCACCATTCCGCCCAGAAGTCGACCAGGACGGGCTCTTTTGACGAAAGTACTTCCTCGCCGAAATTGGCGTCGGAAACGTGGGTTGTCATTTTTGAGGATTTCCCTTTGGGATTTCGCCTTCGATAGAAGCGGCGCGTTGTTTGATCCAAAAGCTAGGAAGAGTCCAGCGCACCTGCAACCAGTATCACCCTATGGTGAAGCCGGAAACCGCCGTGCGCAAGAGGCTGGGCGGCAATTTCATCAACGTTTCCGGGCCCGTCCAGAGGATGGCCGCTTGCACTTCTAGGCCGGGGAAGAGCTGGCCTGCGATCAGTGCATAGAGACCGAGTTGCGCGAGGTAGGCTTTCGGCACGGCCTCGACGCTCGCCGGGGCCTGTGCGTCCGACTTGTAGTCAACCACCAGCACGCGCCGAGGTTCCACGATCAGCCGGTCGATGCGTCCGGCGACGGTGATCGGCAGGCTGTTGCGCTTGCCCTGCGCAAGGATCGGCACCTCGGCCCGGCTGCCGGGTCCGAACAGTTGGGCCAGCTCCAGGCGGGTCAGGATGGAACGGGCTTTTGCTCCCACTGCCGCGTGGCTGGCTGGGTGCTCCGGCAGCAGCGACCCGAGCGCCTTTTCGGTCACCGCGGGCCAGGTCCCCGGATCGAGTTTGCCGAGGTGCTGCAGCAGCGCGTGGAGCGCGAGACCTTCCTTGCGCGCCGTCTCGGGATCGCGCGGATCGGCGAGCCGTTCGGCAGCATTGTCGAGCGCCCGCTCGGCGTTCGCGTCGGACTCGCTGAGCGCCGACGACGGCCGGATGATCCGTCGCAACTGATACTTCGGCAGCGTCGGGAACCTCAACGTCGTGCCCACTCCCACCGCAGGTACAAGCGTCGCGGCCGCCGGTGCCTCGCCGCGCTCACGCGGATAGATCAGCGCGCTGGCATTGCCGTCGGCGTCGAGCACCACTTCGCTCTCGGCGCCGAGCCCGTGCTCGATCGCCTCGTACCAGCTACCGTCGATCTTGCCGCGCTTGGTTAGCGCGCCGGTGATGTAGAGCTCGTCCTCGGCGCGCGTCATCGCCACGTAGAGCTTCCGCCAATACTCGGCCTTCTGCGCCTGGTCCGCCTCGTCCTTCAGCTCCAGCGTCTCGTCGGCGTGCGTTTCCTTGCTCGAGGCGTGAAAGAAAAACGGTGGTTGCGCGCCCATGTAGATGGTGCGCCGGTCGCGCCCGATCTCGGTACTCGCCGCATCCGCGAGGATGACGATCGGGGCCTCGAGACCCTTGGCGCCGTGCACCGTCATCACCCGCACGCCTGCGCCACCCTCGGCCAGTTCGCGCTTGATGGTGACGTCGCGCGAGCGCAGCTCGGCAAGGAAGCCAAGCAGCGACGGCTGCGCCGATTGCTCGTGCGCCAGCGCCAGGTCGAGGAACTCCGCCATCACGTCGTCGATCTCGGCGCCGAGCCGGGCGCGGAATTTCCTGAGCCCGCCCTCGGCATAGAGCACGGTCGAATAGAAGTTGAACGGCCGCTCGAAATCGAGCTGGCTGCGCCATCGCCGCAGCGTCTCATACGCTGCATGGGCCGCCCGGCTAGAAGCCTCTTTCAGTGCGTCCCACAACGACGTGCCCTTCTCACGCCCATACGCTACGCTGCGCAGCTCGTCCTCGCCGATGTCGAACAGCGGCGAGCGGAGCAGCGCCGCGAGCTGCAGATCGTCCGCCGAGTTGCTGAGCAGATCGCCGAGCGCCATCATGTCGAGCGTGCCGATATGGGTGGTGACGGCCAGCCGGTCGGCGCCCGGCGTGGGAATGCCCTCGCGGATCAGCGCTCGGATGATCTCGTGAAACAGCACGCTCCGCACCTGCACGAGGATCAGCACATCGTTCGCCGTGACGGCCCGGCCGCGCGGCCCGAGCGGGCGCTGCGCTTCGATCCAGCCGCGGATTTCCCGCGCAACGCGCTCGGCGACGCGGCGCGGCGCGCTCTGGGTCTGGATTTTCGGCGCCTCGGTCGGCCAATTCTCCGGGTCGCTTTCCTCTTCCGTCTCCTGGATCGGGGGCCAAAGCGTCACCAGCCCGCCGCCCTCGGCGCGCGCCGTGTCGTGGACGAAATCGGGCTCCAGCACACCCATCCGCAAATCCGGCCGCTCGAACACCCGATCGACCGCGGCGAGCACGTTGGGCAGTGTGCGGAAACTCACATGCAGCCGCACCGGCGCGATGGCGAACTGCACCGAGCGCGCGGTGTAGTAGACCTGCCGGCCGAGGCCGACGAACACCTCGGGGTCGGCGCCCTGGAACGAAAAGATCGACTGCTTCTGGTCGCCGACGACGAACAGCGTGCGCGGCCGGTCGGCGGCGCTGTCGCCGTAGAAGAACTCCGCGATCAGCGCTTCGATCACCTCCCACTGCTGCGGATTGGTGTCCTGTCCCTCGTCGACGAGCAGATGGCTGATGCCGCTGTCGAGCTTGTAGCGCACCCACGTGCCGCGATCTTCGTCGCGCAGCAGCGCGCCGAGGCGTTCGATGAGATCGTCGAAATCGAGCAGCGAGCGTGCACGCTTCGCCTGTTCGTAGTGCTCCGAGATCGCGGCGACGATATCGAGCATCGCGTCCGAGCGCTCGAGCAGCGTCGCCGCCGCAAGCTTGCGGTTGAGCCGCTCGAGCCGTGCCGCTTCGGCGGTGAGCTTCGCCGCGATGTCGAGGATCAGCGCCGCGGTCGCCTTCTTGATCAGGGTCTTCCGCGCCGTCCGCTCCAGCGTCAGGAAGGCGTCGAGCATCGCCTCGGCATCGGGTAGCTCCGGATCGATGCGGCTCAGCCGATCGACGAAGTCGCTGCCCGCGGGATCGGGCGGGATCAGCGCAAAGATCCGCCGATGATCGGAAACATCGAGGGGATAGCCCTCGGCGATCTCGGTCATCACGTCGTCGATGCTTCCGACATTGGCGATCAGCCGGCGCAGCTCGGCCTTGGCGCCGTCCTTGTCGGCCAGCACGCGCCGCAGCGTCCGCTGCTTGCCGAGCGCTTCGGCGATCGCCGTCTCGATCGAGAAATCGCTCAAGAGGCCGAACAGCGTCTCAACCGCATCGACGAGGCCGCTGCCGCGAAGACCCGCCGCGAGCACTACTTCGCGCGCCTCGAGCAACATGCTGTCGCGCTGAAAGTCTTCGATCACCGAGAAGTCGAACGGCACTCCCGCCTCGCGCGGGAAGCGGTGTAGCACGCTCTCGCAGAACGCGTGGATGGTCTGGATGCGGAGGCCCCCCGGCGTCTCGAGCGCGTGCGCGAACAGCGAGCGGGCGCGGAGCAGCATCGCGGCCGTCGGCGGCGTGCCGCAGAGCGCCGTGAGGTCGGCGATCAGCGCCGCATCGTCGGCCAGCGCCCAGCGCCCGAGCCGCTCGCCGACGCGGCTCCGCATCTCCGCCGCTGCCGCCTTGGTGTAGGTAAGGCAGAGGATTTCCTCCGGCCGCACCCCACCGAGCAGCAACCGCAACACGCGCGCCGTGAGCACGAACGTCTTGCCTGAGCCGGCGTTGGCCGTCACCCACACCGAGGTCGATGGATCGGACGCCGAGCGCTGGCTGTCGACGATACGCTGCGGCATGGGTTTGAGGAGGCTGCGGCTCATGGATCGTCCACTCCCGCCGTCAGCGTCCACTCGTCGGTGCGCGCCAGATGGTCGTAGTCGCCCGGCCGCGGCTTCCGCCCGCTCTCGGCCCGCGGCTTGATGCGCGCCGCCATCGGCAGATGGTCGCGGATCAGGAAGGTCTCGATGTGCTCCTGCGTGCGCCGCTCGATCTCGGTGACGGCGTCCTCGAGGCTCATGTCTTTGCGGAGGCTGAACGGCTTGACCTGGAACGCCGCCGGGCCGAGACCAATCTTGATGTAGGTCAGCGCCGCCGTCTCGCGCGCCGCAATACCGGGGAACGCCCCCGCCCGCGCCATCGCGGCCTCGAGCAGGAGCTGCGGCGCGTCGAAGTCCTTCATATCGCCAGGCGTTGGTACGCCGCCGGTTTTGAAGTCGAGGATCTCGAGCAGTCCGTCGGTACGCTGGTCGATACGGTCGGCCTTGCCGGATAGAACGAAGTTCTCGAGCGCCGGGAACACCCACTCGCCCTTGCTCTCGGCGGCACGCGACGCGATCGTTCCATGCCGGGCGTGCTCCCAGTCGAGGAACTGCTCGGCGGCGCGCACGAAGCGCTTGAGCCAGATGTCGCGGCGCTCGCCGATGGCGTCGAGCCCCTTGAACGCGTCGCGCGCCATCTCCAGCATCCGCGCCGCCGCGTCCGACGCGGAAAAGCTGAGGCCTCGCGCCACGAATTGTTCGAACACCTGATGGATCATCGTGCCGCGCTCGCGCGCGCTCGGCTCCGAGCCGAGCGGCTCGAGCTTGCGCAGGCCCAGCACGTGCTTGGCGTAGATGTCGTAAGGCGAGCGCATCAGCGTCTCGACCTCGGTCACCGAAATCCGCCGCGGCCGCATCGCCGATGGCGGCGAGGGCGCCGGCCGCTGCGCCGGCCTAGGCAGCCCCGCGAAATCGATCGCCGCCGCCTGCTGCAGCCACACCGCGCCACGCGCCCGCAGCGCCTTCGCCTCGGCCTCGCCGGCGAAGGCGTCGAGCCGCTGCACGAAGCGCGAGGGCAGGGCAGGCGAGGTGCCGATGCGGTTGGCGTAGGCGATGATCACCTGCGCGTTGCCGAGCGCCATCTCGAAATCGTGCGCCGCCTGGCCCTGCTGCCGCTCCGGCGGCGACAGGCCAATGGCGATCCGCATGCCGCGGCTGAGCCACGGGCCGGGGTCCGCCGGCGCCGGCCAGATGTCCTCGTTGACCCCCGCAACGATCAAGAGGTCCGGCGACATCAGCCGCGCTTCGAGCTCGCCCCAGATGTGGATGTCGTCGCGCCGCCGCTCGCCCGACCGCACCGTCTCGCCCGCCATCAGCGCGGCCAGCACCGCATCAAGATTGTGCGGCGGAAACGGCGCGCCGCCATCCGCCAGTCCCGTGAGCGTCGTAGCCCACAGGCGAAGTTCCATCAGACCGGGCAGCTCGGCATGCTCTGTTAGTCCGTCGATGGCCGAAATGAGCGCCACCGCCAGATCGCGGCCGTCGATGCTGCTTCGCTCGCTGAGCACGCAGATCGGCTCGAGCGCGCGGCCGAGCCGGTCGAGCAACTCATGCGCGTCTTCGCGGTCGGTTAGCGCGTGAAGGCCGGGAAGTCCTGCCAGCGGCCGCTCGCGCCGGAGCTTGAGATCGAGGTGATCGGCCTGCCGCCGCACGTCGTTACGGTCGAGCCCGAGCGTCACCGCGCGATTGCGCAAGAGCGCAGTCGTATCGAGCGGCGCCCACGGTCCTGCTGCCACCGCCAGCGCCTGCCGCGCCAGCCGTCCCGCCGCCGACTGGAACAGCGGTATACCCGCCGGATCGTCCACTTCGATACCGTGCCGCCCGAGCTCGGCAGCGATCCGCCGCGCCAGCGTCTGGTCGCGCGACACGATGCCGACCGTCTGCTTGCCCCAGATCGCATCACGCGCCGCGAGCGCAATGGCGCGTGCCTCGAGATCCGGATTCGGCGCCGCGATGACGCTCACGCCGGCCAGCGCTTCGCCGATCGACGGCGCCAGTTCCGCCCGCCAGCCACTCCACCCGGCGGTCTCGTCGGCAAGCGCCATGGCGCTTCGCACCACATTGCTCCGCGGCGCTGACCTCGCCAGTTCCTCGACATCGGCAATGCCGGCGCCGAGCGCATTGAGCAGCCGTGCGAGGCCGTATTGCGGGTGGCCCTCGGTGTTGGTGCCCTCGAGCAGCATCTCGTGCTGCTTGGCCGTGAGCGTCGTATCGAGCCCCGGCAGCACCACCGAGCCACGCGGCAGCGCCGCGATCGCCTTCAGCAATTCGGCCGTCGCCGGGATCGAGCCCGTCGAGCCCGCCGCGATCACCGGCCGGTCGCCATAGACCAGCGCCACCGTCTCGGCCTGCCGCCGCAGCCGCTCGTTGCGGAGCGCCGCGGCATCGGTCTTGCCCTCTGCCGCAAGGATGGCCGGCCACGCCGTCAGCGCCGGATCGAGGAAGCGCAGCACGTCCTGCCAGTTCTCGGCGAGATCAGCCGGCACCAGCTCGTCGAGCTTGCGGATCGAGACGCCCTCGATGGTGAGATCGTCGATCAGCGCGCCCAGCGAATCCGCCAGCGACAGGATCTCCGCCGCATTGGGCGGCGTCGCAAACCCCTCCGCCGAAATCGCGAACTGTTTGACCAGTCGCGATAGAGTCAAACGCCGTTCCAGCCTGTGTGCCTCGACCGGCAGCGCCGGTGTGTCGATCGGCGGCAGGAACAGCTCCTCCTCCGTCGCCTCTCCACCAAAGGTCCGAATGTCCGGCAGCAGCGCCGCGCCACCGAGCCGGGTCGCGAACAGCTCCGCCAGCGTCAGCCGCGCTCGCCGCGTCGGCAGGATAATCGTGATGTCCGAGAGCCAGAACGGTCCGGTCCGCGGCCAGTCACCGGTGAGTGTGCCGTCGAGCACGCGCTCGACCAGCGCCGCGAGGAACGGCGCGTGCGGCGCGATCGTATGGAGGTGGCGCCGGCTCACCTTGCGATCTCCGCGATCCGCCCCGTGCCGTCCGCCGGGATGCTGAGCCGCACGTCGATATGCCTGCGTCCGAACAGCTCCGGCGCCCGCTCCGGCCACTCGACGAACACCACCGCGTCGCCGGCCTCGAGCACCCCGAGCTCGTCGATCTCGCGCGGCCCCCCGATGCGGTAGAGATCGGCGTGGAGGATGCTCCGGCCAGCGGACTCGTAGGGCTGCACCAGCGCAAAGCTCGGCGACGGCACTTCGAGCACTGGATCGTCCATCAGCGAGCGGATCATGGCGCGCGCCAGCGCCGTCTTGCCGGCACCCAGTCCGCCCGACAGCAGCACCAGGTCGCCCGGCGCAAGCGAAGCCGCGAGGCGCGCGCCGAGCGCCGCCGTTGCCGCATCATCGGCGAGGAAAATCCGCTCCGAGTCCATGCCGATTGGATAGCATTGCGCCGCGCGTCGCGCGACCTATTCGGCGGCCGCGGTGATCGACAGCATCTGCGGCAGGCTGACCACGACGCGGCTGCCGCGCGGCTCCCGCCGCTCGACGCTGATCGTGCCGCCATGGAGGTGGACGAAGCTGCGGACGATCGCGAGGCCGAGTCCCGCGCCGCGCTGTCGGCCGGAATTGCCGGCGGCGTCGCCGCGGTCGTTGAGCGCGGCGCGCATTTCCTCACTGGTCTGCGCGCCCTCGTCTTCGACGGTAAAGATCATCCGCCCGCCGCGCGCCACCACCGTCAGCGTCACCAGCCCACCGGGCTCCGAGAACCGCGCCGAGGTCGACAGCAGATTGTAGAGCACCTGGACGATGCGCGTGCCGTCGGCGAGCAGCGGCGGCAGTTCCTCGGGGATGTGGATCTCGAGGTTGAGCGGCTTTTCGCCGTCGACATTGGGGAACGTCGCGGCGAGCCCGGCGCGCGCCTTCTCGATCAGCGCCGGCACGTCCTGCAGCTCCGGCCTGAGTTCCGCGACGCCGGCATCGACCGTCGCGAGATCGAGGATGTTGTCGATCAACACCCCAAGCGTCACGCTCGAGGCGCGGATGTAGTCGGTGTAGGATTTCTGCTTGTCGGTCAGCGTCCCGACGGCTTCGGACGCCAGCAGGTCGGCAAAACCGATGATGTTGGTCAGCGGCGAGCGGAGCTCGTATGAGACGTTCTGGACGAACGCGTCCTTCAGCCGGTCGGCAGTGATCAGCGCTTCGTTGCGCTCGGTCAGCACGCGCTGGTAGTTGGCGCTCTCGGTGACGTCGACGAACGTCATCATCGTCTGCCCGTCCGGCAGCCTGGTGATCGCATAGTCGATCATCTTGCCGTCGGCGCGGGTGATGCGGCCCGACTGGTCAGTGCGCGTCGGGTTGAGATCGATGATGCCGCGCTTCAAATCGCGCCAGAGGCTCGCCCCGTCCTCGGGCAGCGCCCGGCTTACGGCTTCGAGGATCTGGTCGATGTGCGGGTTGGTCTCGAGCAGATTGACCGGCAGCTTCCACAGCGTCGAGAGCCGTGGATTGCTCAGCGTCAGCCTGCCATTGGTGCCGAACACCGCGACGCCCTCGGTCAGCGCGTTGAGCGTCGAGCGCTGCACGTCGATCAGCGTCTTGTGCTGGCTCTTCAGCTTGAGCTGGTCGGTGATGTCCTCGAACACATAGATCACCCCGCCCTTGGGGCCGGCTGGCGCGGCGATCACCTGCACGGTGCGGCGGTCGGGCAGGTGCCACGGCTCGCTCTCGCGCGGCGCCTTGAGCTGGTACGACATCAGGTGCTTGGCCCGCCACGCCTGGTAGTCGGGCTCAGCTGGCAGCATGCCGTCGGTGCGGAGCTTGTCGAGGATGGCTCGCTCGTCCATGCCCGGCTTCAGCCATTTCGGGTCGAGGTGCCACAGCGCCGCATAGGCGCGGTTCGATTGCACCAGTTCGCGGCTGGCATTGAAGATGGCGATCGGCGTCGCCAGCGCATCGATGATGGCGCTGAGGTGCTGGAGGCCGTCGCTCTCGGGCTTTGCTGCTTCGACCTTCGGCCTCAAATAGCCGCCGCGGCCGCCCGGCAGCGCCAGTTCAGCGAGCCCGCAGTGAAGCAGTTCCGCCAGCTGCGTCGGCGTCGCGTTCGGTTTGCCGTTGGCGAGCGCTACCGTTTGGTAGGCGGCATTGGTGAACGCGGCCTTGCCGCCCTCGCCATAGATGAACGCCGGCTCCTGCAATTGCCCGAGCAGCGCCTTGCTCGCTCCGGCATCGGGCTTCGTGCCCACCGCCGGTTCGGCCGACTGGTGCACCGGGCGGACCCGGAGCGCCGCGCCGGCGCCGAGCGGCCAGCCCATGGCGCGCATCTCGCGGCCGTCGCGGGCGCGGAGCAGCAGATCGAAGCCCTGGCCGCTGCTGCGGAGCGCGCTGACCGAGCCGGCCATTGCCGCGGCATCCGCGTCGGTGAGCCACGAGGCAAAATCCAGCATTGCCTCGATGCGCCGTCCCTGCGGCAGCACTGCGCTCGCCTGGCCGAGGAATTTCGGTCCGCCGGTGCGGCCGCCCCAGACGACAGTGATTTCCTGGGTGCCCGAGAGCAGCGCCTCGTAGTCGTCGACCATCGAGCGGAGGCTGGCGATCCGGTTGGCGGCCTTGCGCTCGGCCAGCTTGCCGTTGCGGAGGATACTGCGCAGCATGGCCATCGCGAGGAGCGCGAACGCCGCGGCGCCGAGTGTCACCGCCAGAGGGACCGCGCCGCTGAGGCTCGAGGTGCTCACCCCTTGGCTGAGCGCCGGTGCGGCCGTGAGGAGCGTCAAGGTGGCCGCACCGCAAAGTGCGAATCCCAAACGTCTCCGGAAGCGGTCCGGCCGCATGCGCTACCCCAATGAAGATTGAACCCGCCAACCGCCTTGCCAAAGGCAAGTACTTCAAGCGCCCGGAACGCCGGCGCTAGTCCCTCCGGTCCACGGCCTCGCGGCCAAGGGCGGAGGCCCTCGAATCAGTCAACCATAGCGACGCCGGGACTCGACAAAAAGAGTCCTTGTGCCTGTGCATAGCGGGCAAATGCCCCGCGCCGGGGATTGACCTTGGACCGAACAGTGAACGCTTCGTTAACGCCAGCGGTGGTCGGTGCGAGAACCCCCGGTATTTTCACGCGGATGTATCCACGTTCCAGTCGCTGTGGGGGTATGGAGCCTGTCGCCGGACGCCCTGTCTCACTTAAGGGGAGGGCTTGAGGCTGGGGGTTCACCCCCAGCCGTCCCGGGAATGCTACGCGATCAGTAGCGGTAGTGCTCGGACTTGAACGGGCCGGTTTGCGACACGCCGATATAGTCGGCCTGCGACTTGCTGAGCTCGGTGAGCTTGGCACCAAGCTTGGCGAGGTGCAGCGCCGCAACCTTCTCGTCGAGCTTCTTGGGCAGCACGTGCACCTTGTGCTCGAGGTTCTTGCCGTTGGTCCAGAGCTCGATCTGCGCCAGCGTCTGGTTCGAGAACGAGGCGCTCATCACGAAGCTCGGATGGCCCGTGGCGTTGCCGAGGTTGACCAGCCGGCCTTCGCTGAGGAGCACGATGCGCTTCTGCGAGGCGAGCTCGATGATATCGACCTGCGGCTTGACGTTGGTCCACTTGAAGTTGCGCAGGCCCGCCACGTCGATCTCGTTGTCGAAGTGGCCGATGTTGCAGACGATCGCCATGTCCTTCATCTGCCGGATGGCGTCAATGGTGATGATGTCCTTGTTGCCGGTGGCGCTGACCACGATGTCGGCGCGGTGCGCGGCGTCCTCGAGGGTCACCACTTCGAACCCGTCCATCGCCGCCTGCAGCGCGCAGATCGGATCGACTTCGGTGACGAGCACGCGCGCGCCGCCATTGCGCAGGCTGGCGGCCGAACCCTTGCCGACATCGCCGAAGCCGGCGACGCAGGCGACTTTCCCGGCGAGCATGACGTCGGTGCCGCGACGGATCGCGTCGACCAGCGACTCCTTGCAGCCATAGAGATTGTCAAACTTCGACTTGGTCACGCTGTCGTTGACGTTGATCGCCGGGAACGGGAGCTTGCCCTTCTTGGCAAGCTCGTAGAGCCGGTGGACGCCGGTGGTGGTTTCCTCGCTGACGCCCTTGATGGTGGCGACGGTCCTGGTAAGGTAGCCCGGGCGATCCTTGAGGAAGCGCGTGAGCGTCGCGGCGAACACTTCCTCTTCCTCGTTGGTCGGCGTGAACAGCGCCTCGCCCGCCTCGACCCGCGCACCCCACAGCGCGAACATGGTGGCGTCACCGCCGTCGTCGAGGATCATGTTGCAGGTTTCATCCTGGCCCCAGTCGAAGATGCGGACGACATAGTTCCAATATTCCTCGAGCGTCTCGCCCTTGACCGCGAACACCGGCACGCCCGACCGGGCGATCGCGGCGGCGGCATGGTCCTGGGTCGAATAGATGTTGCACGACGCCCAGCGGACGGTCGCGCCCAGCGCGGTCAGCGTCTCGATCAGCACCGCGGTCTGGATGGTCATGTGCAGCGAACCGACGATGCGCGCCCCCTTCAAGGGCTGCGACGCACCAAATTCCGCGCGCAACGCCATCAGGCCCGGCATCTCGGTTTCGGCAATGTCGATTTCCTTGCGGCCGAAATCGGCGAGGGCAATGTCCTTGACGAAATAGTCGCGGGTCAGCGTGTCGGCGGGTGTGGCCACGTAAAAATCTCCAGGTTGAAAGGGGGCAGCCGCACGGGCGCCCGAATGTGTCGCGCCGCCCCTAGCCGCGCCGCCCGTCAAAATCAAATATAAAGCTTTCTTTATATGATGTCCGCCTGTTCGCTGCGCGACGGGAAGAATCTAGGCAGCGCCGGCGCCGAAGTCGAGCAGACACGGGTCGATGCCTTCGGCCTGGAAGCTGGCCTGCCAGCGGGCCTCGGTCGGTGTGTCGTAGAGGATCGCCTCGCTGCCATGTGCGGCGAACCAGCCGTGGCGGGTCATTTCCTCGTCGAGCTGCCCCTCGCCCCAGCCGGCATAGCCGAGCGAGACCAGGTAACGGCTCGGGCCGCGGCCTTCGGCGATCGCTTTTAGCACATCGATCGTGCCGGTCAGAGCGAAGCTAACTCCCTTGGACCCGACCACATGGATAGTGTCCTGCCCGCCCCAGTCCCCGCTGTGCAGGACAAAGCCCCTGCCCGGCTCGACCGGCCCGCCGTGGAGCACAGCCGTATCGGGCGCGGCGCCCGGGTCGATGTCGAGCTGGCCGAGCAGGCCGCGCAGGCCGATCCCGGCACGCTGGTGGCCGATGCCGATCCCGACCGCGCCATGCTCGTCGTGGACGCAGATGGCGATCACCGCACGCTCGAAGCGCGGGTCGCCGATGCCCGGCATGGCGAGGAGCAGCTTGCCCGAGAGGAAAGGCGGATCGTCCATGCCGACAAGATGCTTTGCCCTGCATCGCCGCACAAGTCTTGTGGCGGTCACACGCCGCGCCTATCTCGCGCTTCACCATTCCAAGAGGAGAATTTTCATGACTATCCAGGTCGGCGACCGCCTTCCCGACGTTTCCCTGTCGCTCGCCACGCCCGACGGCCCGATCCCGGTCAAGAGCGGCGACTATTTCGCGGGCAAGAAAGTCGCGCTGTTCGCGGTGCCGGGCGCCTACACCCCGACCTGCTCGGCGCGTCATTTGCCGAGCTATGTCGACAAGGCCGCCGACATGAAGGCCAAGGGCATCGACGAGATTGTCGGCACCAGCGTCAACGACGCGTTCGTCATGGGCGCGTGGAACAAGGACCAGGGCTCGGGCGACATCACCATGCTGGCCGACGGCAACGGCGACTTCGCCGAAGCGCTTGGCCTGACCATGGACGGGTCGAAGTTCGGCATGGGCAAGCGCAGCCAGCGCTATTCGATGATCGTCAACGACGGCGTAGTCGAACAGCTCAACGTCGAAGCCCCTGGCGAATATTCGGCCTCAAGCGCCGAGACGCTTCTCGGCCAACTGTAACAAAACTACGATGTGCGGCGGGTCCGGTGAGGCCCGCCGAGCGTTTGCCCCTCACACACTTTGTAAGGAGCAAACGATCATGGCCGAGACCAAGACCCCCAAGACCCGCGCCCCGAAAACGCGCAGCGCAACAAAGCGGAATGCGGATTCGAGCCTGCTCACGCGCACTGGCCGGACGGTCAAGCAGCGCCCCTATGTCAGCGCGGCAATTGCCACCGGCGCGGTGACCGCTGTCGCCGCGGTAGCCGCCGGCGCGTTCTTCTTTTCGCGCAAGGACAAGTCGTCCGGCGAATTCACGGCGCGGGTGAAAGACGGGTTCGCCGAAGCCAGCGACAAGGTCCGCGACCGCTTCGCCATGGAAATTGGCAAGCGCGACAACAAGCCGACCGATCCGGGCGTTGAGGACAAGGTCAAGGCTGACGCGGTCGCTCATTAGGCGATCTTCGCCAAGCCACAAAGAAGGGGAGCGCGCCGCGAGGCACGCTCCCCTTCTTCAATTGCTCAGAATCAGGCCTGCCAGCCGCATTGCTTGCCGGCGTTCTGTTGCTTGAGCCACGCTTGCAGCGGCGCAAAATATTCGAGCATCGGCTTGCCAGAAATGTCGCGGCCTCCGGTAAACGCCTCGAGCGCGTCGGGCCAGGGCTTGGACGCGCCCATCTTGAGCATCGCGTCGAGCCGCGCGCCGACCTGCTTGTTGCCATAGAAGCTGCAGCGGTGGAGCGGACCCTTCCAGCCCGCCATGTCACACGCCGCCTTGTAGAACTGGAACTGGAGCAGGCGGGCGAGGAAATAACGTGCATAGGGCGTGTTGCCCGGGATGTGGAACTTGGCGCCCGGATCGAAGTCGGCCTCGCTGCGCGCGACCGGCGGGGTGATGCCCTGATACTGACGCTTCAGATCGACCCACGACTGATTGTAGGTGGCGGGCGTGATCGACCCGTCGAACACCCCCCAGCGCCACTTGTCGACCATCAGCCCGAACGGCAGGAACGCGACTTTGTCCATC